>JAFDAS010000028.1 GCA_019313695.1 Deltaproteobacteria bacterium | reverse complement strand
GTGTATATGGTTTTCCTGCCGGTGTTTTTGTCTGTATTTTTTCCAGTGGCCCGGCATATAGCCTTATCGCGTATGGGTGGCTTGATCTGTCTATGAACTGGTGTAATGAACGCAACGCGCCGGTCTTTCCGGATTTTACTTCTACGGGAATGATATATTCTTTATAGGGGATGATAAAGTCCACTTCCGCGTTTGACTGTTTTTTTTCTCTGATCCAGAATGATGTATTTCCGGGTTTGTTCATGTCTATTGCCATCAGTTCCTGGCCTACTATATGTTCCGCGAGAAGACCCCGGTAAAACGAATGGAGATCACTTGTCTCATAAAAATAGCTCTGGAGGTTGACAAAATAGTTGATCAGTCCGGTATCGAGAAATTGAAGTCTTGGTGATTTTCTCAGGTCGGGAATTATTGGCGGCTCGGTGGAGGTCGATGGGTAGAGAAGATAGATAAGCATCGCGCGCTGAAGTGTTTTTAATGCCTCTCCCATTTCCCGCGATCTGTAATTTGATCTGCCAAATCCCTGAAATTTTATCCTCTTTCCGGCTTCAAATGGCACGGTTTCAATCGCGTGTCTTATTATCCGGATCATCGTCGCGTTTCGGGCGTATTTGCTTACATCATCAAGGTAGGATGTTAAAAGTCCCTGATAGATGTAGTTCAAAGAGGGGATATCTTCTTTCTCCCTGTAACTGTTGGTGATTTCGGGCATTCCTCCAATAAGACAGTATGTGTGAAAATGTCGCAGGATTTGTGTAAAGGCAAATTCCGGACAGGGGATTGTATGGTAAAGGTCCAGCGCCTGCCCGGCTTCGATCGCGGAAAGGTATTCTTCAAATGTCAGGGGATACATGAATTTATATTGAACGCGCCCAACGGGGAAACTAATCTGGTCTTTGCCGATTATTGTTTCTAACAATGATCCCGCGGCGATAACATGGATATCGCCGGCGGATTCATAAAAATATCGCATCATGCTCACCGCACGGGGCGAGTTCTGTATTTCATCAATAAACAGGAGCGTCCTGCCGCCTGAAGGGGAAACATTTTTTGACAGATATATTGCCTGGATAAGGTCTTTCAGTGGAAGATCTTTATTAAATATTTCCGCGTCTTCCTTTTTTTCCAGGTTAAGGTATATGTACCGGTCAAATGCCTTCGAAAAAATATCTACGGCTGTCGTTTTTCCAACCTGCCTGGCACCCCGGAGGATCAACGGTTTTCTATCTTTTTCTTCCGCCCATCGATCGAGTTCATTAATTATCTTTCTGTAAAACAAATGTAGCTCCCTGAAAACAAAACTAAGGTTGTAACAAAGTCAAGCCATTTATATGCGGTTGTTGTATTATAGTCAAGGGAAATAGGGGGTCAGGCTTGCCTTATTGTCGTTGTTGGTCGGGTTGCGGGTCTCGTGTTGCGTGTTGAAAAAGATTAAGGGCTGCGGCCTTTTCGTCATGCCGGTCCCCGTATCCGGTACGGGGCAGGCCCGGATCGGAGTCCGGGATGACGGATCCGGCATCCGGTCAAACAATCGTGTGGGAAAAGGGAACGATTTTTTTCAGGCCTGGTTCCATTCGTCCCTCCGTATTCCCCCTTGCCTTAGAATCTTTTTCAAGAGTTCAACTCCAATATCCTGCCTATGCGGGTTTGATATAGTAAGCCTCAGATCACCTTTTATCATGAACAGATGTTTTCCCCCGCTGAATGGTCCTTCAAAATCCAGGGTCTTAAGTTTTCTTACGAGTTCACTAAAAGATACAGGACTCAGTTTTGACATTTAACCTACCGCCACCTGTAGTTCCCTTATTTCACATTTGCCGAGCTTCGGTACCGGCAGATCTCTTCTCAGGCTGACCAATATCCAACCTTCAATAACATCTTTCAGATTCTCTCTGCATTCTTCGAGTGTTTTTCCAGTTGCCCAAACACCTTTCAGTTCTGGCACCTCACCATAGTAAGGCTCTTTATCATCAATCAGTTCATAACGTGCTCGTTTTAATGCCTCTTCAACATATTCTATTAACATAGCTATATTACCTCCACTTTGGAATTTGGGGGTCAGGCTTGCCTTATTGTCGTTGTTGCGGTTTACAGTTTACAGTTACCGGTTGAAGACAATAGGACAATGAGGACAATAGAGGGTCACATCTTAATTATTAACTATTCGCCCTCTCGCGTTCCGGGTGCACGATCTTGATGCTTCCTGGATTCCCGATCAAGCCGGGAATGACAAAGGGGTGATGCGTTTCGGGTACACGATCCCGATTTGATGGGGCTAAATCGGGTCATGTCCCCGTGGATCTTCACCCTCACCCTACCCATCGAGGGAGAGGAAAAGCAAAAGGGCATGTCCCCGTGAAGGGCATATTCAGATGAACCGGATCGGTTTATCAGGTTTCAGGTTCATCAGAAACTCTTCGCATGGCATACACAAGACATCTTGTATTTTAAGACGCTCTTTGCCCCGGTACAACAGACAGGCTTGTGCCTCAGGATAATCTTCTTTAAAGGCGACTAAACCCTTAAGCATTTTTGATTGTATTCTTGCCGTGTTTTTAACTTCTATGGCACAAAATGTGTCTTTCCCGTAAACCACAAAGTCAACTTCATTCCCTGATTTTGTCCGCCAGAAGTAAAGATTGCAACTCTCTCCACTATAGTAATTCCACGCCCTGAGATGCTGGGCGACAAGGCCTTCTATCGCTGCCCCGTCGATTTCCTGAGGGCTGTCTATCGGTCCGGCAGGACGGACCGATCTGAAAACTCCCGCATCAACATAGTAAAATTTGGGGTGAAAGGACAAATGCCGTTTGGCCCGTTTTGTAAAAACAGGTATGCGAAAGGCTAAAAGCAGGTCTTCAAGAATTGAAATATAACCTTCAACGGTTTTGCGCTCAACCTGGCAATCTCTGGCAACGTCGGAGATGTTTAAAACAGCTCCATGGGAAAAGCTGATGGCTTCCAGAAACCGGCTGAAGGCGCCGATATTACGGACAAGGCCTTCCATTTGAACTTCTTCTTTGAGATAAAGGGCGACATAAGCGCTGACTGCCTCTTTTGGGCTTGGAGCGCCCAATACCAGAGGAATCAATCCAAGAGTAAGGGCCTCTTCCAAAGAAAACAGGTTGCCCAGCTCTGCCGCCATAAACGGATGCATGGTTTTAACTACTGCACGTCCTGCCAGCAAATCGACTCCTGACCGTTTCAGCTTTCTTGCGCTTGATCCTGTCAATACAAAACGCCAGCCATGACGCTGTTCCATAAGTTGATGAACCACGTCCAAAAGCTCTGGTATTTTTTGAATTTCATCTATAACAATTGTGCTTCCTGATTTATGTGCTTCGGAAGCTTCACGCAGTCTCTCCGGTTTGGCTGAGTAAGCTCGAAAAACTTCTGGTGCAAGCAGGTCAATAAACAGGGCGTTCTTTAGATTTTCATGAACCCATGTAGATTTACCGGTACCTCGCGGCCCAAACAAAAAAAAGCTTTGTTTTGTATCCTGGAGAAAGCGAGTTATTGTTTCCATATATGCTTCCTATTTGGAATCTTCGTTTCCATAATAGAGTACAATAGAGGGTCACATCTTAATTATTAACTATTCGCTACTTTGTGGGGCACAGAGGCTCCACGCTACGCCGCTTCCGGGTACAGGGAATTAGTTTTGGGGGGTTGGTTTTGGGTTTTGAGTTCGGTATTCGTTCAATCAAATAATTCAGAATGCGTACCACCTCGAACCGGTCTAAGTTCGAAATCGGATATTGTATAAATCAGTAGCCAGTCGGGTTCAATATGGCATTCCCGAAAATCTATCCAGTCTCCTTTCAGCTTGTGGTCTTTGTACTCCGGAAGTAAGGGAGCAGGAATGGCCAACTGTTCAAGAACGTGGTGCAGTTTTTTTATGTTTCGCTTCTGCTTCGCGGCTCTTTTCAGATCTTTTTTAAATCCGGATGTCGGGCGAATCGGCAGCATCAGACTTTCAGATCTTCAAACATTTTTTCTACACTGTCGTATCTTTTTCCCTTGCCATCTCTTGCTTCCTGCATTGCCTGAAGCGTATTTTTATTTGGAATACGCAAATCAAATGGAATGCCCTGATGAGCAATAATCTGTCGATAAAACATTTCATACGCAGCAGAAATGGAAATTCCCAGTTCTTTAAGAATAGTCTCAGCCTTTTCCTTTATTTCCGGCGTAAGCCTTGCGTGTGTCATTGCCGTTTTTGCCATTTGCTATTTCCCTTGCCTGTTTGTATTGTACTTTTTGTATACCAAAACGATACACATCGGCAACCGATTTGTCAAGGACAATAGGACAATGGAGGGTCACATCTTAATTATTAACTATTCGCTACTTTGTGGGACACAGAGGCCCCACGCTACGCCGCGCCGGCCTTCCGGGTACACGATTCCGATTTGATAAAAAGCACTGGATTCCGCCCCTGTTTTCACCGGGGTGACGCGCCGGAATGACGGAGGGTCATGTCCCCGAGAATGCGGGAGAAAGCCATTTATGGATGAAAACTATTTAACGGTCGAACCATAATTTTATCTGTTACAGGATATTCTTCTTTTCCGGGATATACGACCCATAAATAATCCAGGGAAAGGTCTTTAACCGCAATGTGCATTGATTTTGTGATCTCAGGCGCTTCATTGAATTTAAATTCAACACCATAGCGTTTTCCTTTCCGGAAAAACAGAAGGTCAAGTTCCGCCCCGCTATGGGTGCCCCAAAAATATGCTTCAGTCGGGTGTATAATTTGCAACACCTGTTCCAGGGCGAATCCTTCCCAGGACGCTCCCAGTCGAGGATTACCTGTCAGGCTGTGATAGTCCGGTATGTTTAACAGGCTGTGCAGCAGTCCGGAGTCTCTGAAATATATTTTGGGGGATTTCACCTGGCGTTTGCGCAGATTTTCGTGCCATGGCTGAAGCTGACGGATCATGAAGGTGGCTGTGAGAATGTCAAGGTATGATCGTACAGTTTTATCGCTCACTCCCATCGATCTGGCAAACTCTGAAGCATTCCATGTTCGACCGTGAAAATGGGCCAGCATTGTCCAGAATCGCCGCATTGCTGTTGCTGCAATTGTAATGCCCAGCATTGGAATATCGCGCTCAAGAAATGTTCGTATAAATCCTTCTCTCCATGCCCGGCTGTCAGACTCGGAGGCAGCCAGAAAAGAGCGGGGAAACCCGCCTCGAAGCCATAATCGCTCGATGTTGTTTGTTTCCTGAATATTGAATCCTGCAAGCTCAATGAACTCAACCCTGCCTGCCAGTGTTTCGGAAACATTCCTGATAATGTGGGGAGAGGCGCTGCCCAGAACTAAGAAATGCTGCCGGTTTTCAGGTCTGTCCACCAAAACCCGCAATATATTGAACAGTTCCGGCATGATTTGAATTTCATCAAGAATAATCAGTCCCTGAAGAGAATTGAGCATCAACTCCGGATTTTGTAATCTTTGTTGATCTGCCGGCGATTCCAGATCAAAGTAGTGGGACTTATGCTGTTTGCCGAATATACGCGCGAGTGTCGTTTTTCCACATTGTCTGGGGCTAAGAAGCGCCGTAACAGGAGATCTTTTTGTGGCGGTTGCAAGGCATGCTGAATAATAGTCTCGTTTAATCATATAGGCACATTATCATTGAAAATTCGGAGTGTCAATCCGAATTTTCAGGGACAATAGAGGGTCACATCTTAATTATTAACTATTCGTTACTTTGTGGGGCACAGAGGCCCCACGCTACGCCGTTCCGGGGACAGGCACATTAGTTTTGAGTTTTGGGTTCTAAAAAATAGTGACTAAAAATAGTGACAGCGACTATTTTTTGAAAGATACACGACAGGCAACAAAAACCGGCCTACGGTGCAGCGATGAGACTTTTATCATAGAGGGGGGAAAATAGTCGCTGTCACTATTTTACCGACGCCTTTCTTATGTATTCGATGAAGAAGGCGAGGAAGACGAACATGAAGAGCGCGACGACTCCGGCGAGGAGGACGATCTGTTTCTTTTTGGGCTTGACGGGGTACAGCGAGACTTCCGGTTGGTGGATGATCTTTATATTGCTGATCAGCCCCTTTTCCAGATTCAGTGCATTTATCTGCACATTAATATCATCAATTTCAGTCTGCAGCCCTTCCGTCTTGCGTATGTTAAGCCTCTCTATCCCTGTTTCGATATCATCTATTCTTTTGCTCAACCTGTCAACTTCGGCCTCTGCTTCGTTCTTCCTGACACTCAAATCATAGAGCTGGTCGTTCAACTGGTTGAAATAGGCCACATTCTGCTGAATCGTTGTGGAATAGAGGAGGAGAGAGATATCCCTGTCCGGGTTTTTGCCTTTCAGGAGGGCGTCTCTCTGCTGCACAATCTTTTCCGTATTCTCCTTAACACCCTTTATCTCCTCCAGCAATTCTCCCCTTCTCTGCCTGATATTCTCAAGGGTTGCCGGCTGCAATTTTACATCATTCCGCATCCTCTCAATACTGGTCCGCCTGAGTTTAATCTGTTTGTCCATATCTTTTCTCTGGGTTTTTATCTTACTGATCTCACTTTGCTTCATCAGTATCCGTTCGTCATAATCCGCTTTTCTCCGCTCAACGATTTTCCCGTAATCATCGGAAAAAACGCGGATCAGCTGCCGGGTGACTTTCACCCCGAGGTCTGCCAGCCCTTCTTCCCATTGAGAGGTGACATTTATCAAGTTGGCGTTTTTGACGACCACGGATTTAAACTCGACCCTGGTCTTCAGCGGATCCAGCTGCAACGCTTCTTCCACCCTCCTGTTGTAAACTCCTCCGGCTATCTTTCCGCTTATGTTTGCCGCGGAGTCAATATACATAAAACCTCCATCATCTTTAACGCCGGCGATGCCCGGCTCAATCACCGTGGAGATTTCATAGATCTTAGGCATCTGGAGGCTTATGATGGCCGCCGCCACGGCGCAGATCAGTGTGCCGCCTATGATCAGCCATTTCCACTTCCACAAAACGCGGAGATAGTCGATAAGATTTATTTCGTCTTCATAATACGACTGGTAGTTCTGTGTATCTGGCTGCTGACTGGATTCTTTGCCTTCCATAATGGAACCTCCTGTAGATATGGTTGATACAGCTCCGCCCCCTGAATTACATCAGTAGAGTCAATAGAGGGTCACATCTTAATTATTAACTATTCGCTACTCGGACAGTAGAGGGTCACATCTTAATTATTAACTATTCGATTCCTGATCCTGTCCTCTTCTCTTTTCCGAATTCTACTTCCTGCTACCTTTTCCGTCTTCCGGCAATTTTATTGTATCTTACGGCAATAGTCACACTATTTACAACTCCACAGGAAAGCCTCTGCGCGTTGTGCCGCTGAGGTTTCGAGTCAATAGTTAATAATTAAGATGTGACCCTCTAAACACTTTTAATTTCTTTTTTCAGCCGGTCAATCTCTTCTTCCAGTTGTTCGTATTCTATTATCTTCCTTTTCAGAAATCGATAGGTGATTCTGGTTTTTTCCTCAAGCCCGTGGGGCGTGAGGAGATATATATAAGCGTATTTATTATCGGTTTTTTTGAAATTTCTTACCTTGACGAGGCCCTTTTTGACCAGGGCATTAATCAGGAAGTTCGCCTTGCCCAGACTGACACCTGTCCGGGAAGACAACTCTCGCTGGGTCATTTCGGGGGACTCCTGTATTTCCCGGAGTACCTTGATGACTTCTCCGTCTTTAAGATCGGATATCTGGGGATCAGGCATGTTTATTTCCATTCTGAAGTAGAGGTGGTCTCGTAAAAAGACCGCCCAGTATCATTCCGGATTTAAAATTTTCCATGACCTGGCTTGTTCAACTGATGAACATTTGATATTACTAATGAAAAATGATTCGGAAGTCAAGATAAATAAAGAGGGTCACATCTTAATTATTAACTATTCGTCCTCTGATCCTGGCTATTTTCCTTTTCAGGCTTTCATCTTCCGCCATTTTCCCGGCAATCTTATTGTATCTCACGGTAATGGCCGCGCCTGATACACCACCAAAATAATCTCCCAGTCCGCCGCATGCTACGCCACTGATGTCTCTTGCAAGATAGATTGCAATATCCCGTGGCCTATTGCCCTTGCGTCCTTTTTCACGTATCTCTTTTTCACTGTATCCAAATTCATCGCTAACAGCCTGAAGGATCGTTTCAAGCGATACCTTTGGCTTGAGTTTCCTGAGCTGTGGAATCTCCTTTTCGTCATGTCTGGTCGAAAGACAGGTGTTTTTCACCCAGTTTACAAAATCGATATCTCCCAGGATAAAACCGCCGATGATGTCTTCTTCCGGGTTTTCGAGCGTTTTAATCTCAATTTCTTCTACAAAGTCTCTATAGTTGTTGACCGCTTCTTTTTTATCTTTCCCGAAAATCGCCAGCAGCCATCCGGTCTCTAACCAATCCGGCGCCTTTATTCTACCGATAAACGCGGGGTAGCTGCTCCAGGAAAATTCGGCCGGACCCGTCACAATGTTTGCCCGGACAGGGTTGAGGTGTATATAGCGGGAAAGGTGCGTCAGATATTCATCGGCATTTACCAGTATGGATTTGAACCTTCCCTGAAAAAGATGGCCGGATCTCTGTCGTTTTTTGTTGTAGTACGCGGCATAGCTGACGTTGAGCCATTGTATCGCGGCGCTTAGATTTGGTTGAGGTGTTTCTATTAATAAGTGGTAATGGTTGGACATGAGGCAGTAGGTATGGATGACTATCGAGAATCGTTCCACCGCTTTTTCAAGGTATTCGAGGAACTTTTCCCGATCTCTGTCACTGTTGAATATGTTCTCGCCGGCATTTCCACGGTTGATTACATGATAATACGCACCTGGATATTCAACACGCAATGGTCTTGTCATCGATATCACCGTTGGAGGGTTGGAGGGTCACATCTTAATTATTAACTATTCGCCCCCTGATCTTGTCCATTTTCCTTTTCAGGCTTTTATCTCCTGTCATCTGTGACAAAGTCGTAAAAAGTCAGAAAACACCATTTTTTGTCATTCCGGCGGAAACCAGAATCCAGTAATTTCAATATGTTCTGGATGCCGGATTGGGCCTGCCCGTACCGGATACGGGATCCGGCATGACGTTTTTGGGACTTTTTACGAGTCCATCATCTGTACCGCCAGTCCGTTTAAGTTTATTGCATGATCTGCGTTATCCTTCTGTAGTGAAGACTGGCCGAATAGTCAATAGTTAATAATTAAGATGTGACCCTCTGCTCTTGCATGGTTTGTGTCGTTCTGTTATAGGAGAGACGAATTGAGAAGTCAATAGTTAATAATTAAGATGTGACCCTCTGGAGGAGCCTATGAAACGCTATTTTTCACTAATCGCAGGGGCCGGAATCGCGGCGCTGTCTCTGATTTTCCTGTTTTCATGCACCCCCGTGAACCTCTACACGATCAATATGGCCTATACACCATCGGAATCCCGACTCGCCGGGATTGACGATATGGGAGATGTTCAGATTACGGTGGCCAGGTTCATCGATTCAAGAGACATAAAGGACAGGATGGTTATAGGCAGGGTGGTGTCGGCAGACGGAGGCACGATACCGGTCATGCCGAAATACCTGGAACCTGTTGACGCGGTTACCACCGGTATCAGGGAGTGTCTGTCCGCGGCAGGATATTCTCTGTCCCCGGAAATACCTGTATGGGACCTCCGGAGCGATTCGATCGAGAAAAGATGGGGAGATGTCCTGATAGGCGGCGCTATCGACAAGCTTGAGGTTGTCTGTCACAAGGATGGAGTAAAGAAAAACTACAAGGCGAATGTAAAGCTGACGATAGTCTTCGCGGATGCACGCAATGCGCGCATATTCCGCAGGATGGAGATCGAGACAAGCCCTTCGCTGGTGCATGTGAGATTTTCCGAGAAGATGCTGGAAGAACAGATGAATAAAGCCCTTTCAGATTCCATTGAACGGGTGTTCGGAAACAGAGAGACAATGCGGAAAATCCTCGGAGAGACGACCGGAAAATAGAAAAAAGACGGGCGTTAAATTAGAGAGTTAGAGAGGGTCACATCTTAATTATTAACTATTCGATCTGCTCGTGGACATTACCGATTTATCTCATCAAATCGTGATCGTGTGCCTGGGAAACGATGGAGCGGAAAGGGAATAGTTAATAATTAAGATGTGACCCTCTAAACCTTAAAAAAAACTTGACTTGCATCAAAAATGCTATATAGTTTCGCCCACTATAAAAAAGTGCTTTCGCCGGCAGACAGTTGGCGGGGTGCGATTAAAGTTAGGATTGAGACATTTTAAAGTACGAATTTAAACATCTGGATTTTCGGTCTTCTGTTTTCTTCTTACATGTGGGCGATCCTGCTTTAGAAAAATCAGGAAAGGAGGATTGCCGTAATGCCTGAAGGTACCGTAAAGTGGTTTAATTCAAGCAAGGGGTTCGGCTTCATCGAGAGTGATGAAGGCGGTGATGTGTTTGTTCATTATAGCGCTATTCAAACCGAAGGTTTCAGAACCCTGGAGGAAAACCAGCGCGTGTCGTTTGATGTCGAGCAGGGCAACAAAGGTCCGTCAGCTACTAACGTTAACATCATATAACTATTAATCTTAGCAGAAAAAGGCACCCATGATTATTTTCGGGGTGCCTTTTTTATGAGGGTCACATCTTAATTATTAACTATTCGTTCTGCTCGTGCTCGTGGACATGACCGATTTATCTCATCAAATCGGGATCGTGTGCCCGGAAAGCGATGGAACGGAAAGCGAATAGTTAATAATTAAGATGTGACCCTCATAGGCGGAAGAGTTTCTTTATGGCTGCCACGTAGGAGTCGGCTCCGCCGTTGCGGCTTTCCTCTTTCAGTCCGACGACCGGATCGTGCAATATCTTGTTCACAACGGAGTTGACGAGTATATCTATGTTCTCTCTCTCCTCCCCGCCGAGATCCTTCATCCATGAATGAGACTTTTCCATCTCTTCCTTTATTATGTCTCCGGCCTTGCTCTTCAAGTCCACTATTGTGGGGACGACTTCGAGCGTGGCGTACCATCCGGAAAATCCGGCGACTTCCTCATCGATGATGGCCTCCGCCTTTCGCGCCTCGCCAAGGCGGGTTTCCATATTCTCGTCAACGACTCCCTGGAGATCGTCTATATCATAAAGATACACATTGTCGATCTCTCCCGCGGCGGGATCAATGTCTCTCGGGACTGCCACGTCGATAAGAAACATCAGCCTGTTTTTACGCCTGCGCAGGGCCGCCGCGACCATATCCCGGGATATGATATACTCGGTGGAACCTGTGGAGCTTATCACCATATCCACGTCTCCGAGTTTCTCACCCAGAAGTTCAAATTCAACCGGGAGGCCATGAAAGTCATTCGCGAGTCTTACCGCGTTTTCGTAAGTGCGGTTTGTAAAGATTATCCGGTCAACACCATCGTCCATCAGGTGCCTGGCCGCGAGCTGTGCCATTTCGCCCGCGCCTGTAAGGAGCACTGTTTTTCTGTCAAGCGTGCCGAATATCTTTTTGGCAAGCTTGACTGCCGCAAAGCTCACTGAGACCGCATTGTTTGCTATGGTGGTCTCGGTTCTCACCCTTTTCGCCACGGAAAAGGCATGGTGGAGCAGTTTATTCAATATGACGCCGGAGGTCTTCTGCTTCACGCACAGACGGTAGGCTTCCTTGACCTGCCCCAGGATCTGGGGCTCGCCCATTATCATCGAATCGAGACTCGACGCGACCCTGAAGAGATGGCGCACTGCGTCTTCATCACGATACACATAGAGGCATTTCTCCATCTCTTCGGGAGAAAGGTTGCCGTGCGAGGTGATAAATGCCTTCAATTTCTCCACATCCGCGCCGGCTTCTCCCATATTCACCAGCGCCTCAACCCGGTTGCAGGTGGAAAGGTACATCACCTCTCTGACACGCGGAATATTCTTCAATTCCTCGAAGACTTTCCCCTCTTCTCCGCATGACAGGGATAGTCTTTCCCTTATGTTCAGAGGGGCGCTTCTATGATTTATTCCCAGGAGGATTATGCTCATATTCTTATCAAAAACTGTGCATCGTTACAAAAAAGACATTCACGCCGATAAAGGCGAAGAGGAGTCCAGCGAAGGCGATTATGGACAGAAGGGCCGCCTTCCTGCCGCTCCATCCTATGATAAGCCTCTGGTGAACCAGAATGGCGTAAATGACCCAGGAAACCGCCGTAAAGATCTGCTTCGGATCCCAGTGCCAGCTACTCCCCCAGACGGTCCGGGCCCATATCGATCCCGCAATAATGCCGAATGTCAGCAGCGGAAATCCCCAGGCAATGCATATATGGTTTATCCTGTCAAGATCCCGGAGGGAGGGAAGCAGACTGCTGAAGCCGCGCACCTTCTTGTTTCTTATCAGATTGTCCTGCACCAGGTACATTGTCCCCGCCAGGCAGGCCAGCGCGAAGAGGGCTCCTCCGGCAAGCAGAAGCACAACATGAACGGGAACCCAGGGCCCGCGCAGGGCGGACGGGATGGAGGCCCCATCCATCAATCCCGCGGACGCCGCTATCATCATCACCAGGACCGCGGGAGACACAAAGGCGCCTAACACCCGTGTCTTTGTAATTGTCTGGAAGGCAAGATACGCGCCCGAAACAACCCAGGCGACAAATGAAAGTGAGCCGTAGATATCAGCTGACGGGACGGAAGCAGCGCCCGTCCATTGAATGGCGATATAGACTGTGTGAAGCGCGAATGCCAGAAAAAGCACCCACATCGAGGCCTTCGCCACTCTCACCCTCCCCGCGAAGAGCGAGGAGACATATCCCACCGTGCTCACGAAATAAGCGACAAGCGCGATCCTGAAAAACATCATTTCCATAAGAGTTCCATAGAGTCATTCCGGCGGAAGCCGGAATCCAGTAATTTCAATATGTTCTGGATGCCGGATCGGGCCTGCCCCGTACCGGATACGGGGTCCGGCATGACGTTTTTGGGACTTTTTACGAGTCCATCAACGGTATATAGAGTATATAGAGGGTCACATCTTAATTATTAATTATTCGATCTTCGCCTCGAAGGTTTTAAACTGAACAGCGAACGAATAGTTAATAATTAAGATGTGACCCTCATCGCTTCTCTGATGTGCCGGAGTATATCGGAATCCAGCACGGATTCAAATATTTTCTTGTTTTCCGCCGGCGTGCCTCCACGGGCGATTATTCTCTCCCTGAGATCACCCATGATATCGAGGAGAATGCCATATTCGGGGCCATATTCCTCCTCCATACTCTCCCTCAGTCTCTTTGCCAGCGCCGGGCTTTTCCCCCCGGTCGATATGGCCACCAGAAGATCCTTCCGGCGAAAAACCGCGGGCACTATGAAATCGCACCTGGCGGGCTCATCCACAATATTCACCAATATCCCCCTGCCGCGCGAATCCCGGAAGATCTTCTCATTGACGTCATCTCTGTCGGTTGCCCCTATCACCAGGAATGCGCCCTCTATATGTTCTCTCCTGTAGTCATCGGGCACATGCTCTATATTCCCTTCGTCTTTCATCGCCCGCAGCCCCGGAGTCATGGTTTTTCCGACAAGGACAACCCTCGCGCCGCATTCGAGGAGCTTTGCCGCCTTTCTTTCGGCGACTTCTCCTCCGCCCACGACGACACATCTTTTGTTCGAAATATCAAGACATACGGGATAAAATTTCATCTGCTCAATCCTGTTGAGGTTTGTCCATAGAGGGTCACATCTTAATTATTAACTATTCGTTCGCTGTTCAGTTTAAAATCTTCGAGGCGAAAATCGAATAGTTAATAATTAAGATGTGACCCTCATATCCTCATATCATGAAGGCTGTGAAAGTTCAAGGTGCTTGAAATATCGGCAAATGGGTGGTAGTTTAGGTGGCAGGAGATATAAGACATGCCGGGGACAAGAGAAAAATGGGTCGAGATAACCATCCTGACGCCGCCGGAGCTGGTTGACGCGCTGTCTAACTTCATGGAGGAGCTGGGGGCGGACGGCGTGTTTCAGGAAGCGGAGCACATCCCCGACGAGTCGGGATTCAACGGCCCCGCTATCTCCTCGAAGGAGAAGATAAAATCCTATCTGCCATGGAGCCACGGCATAAAAGAACAGACAGCCCGCATCAAGGTTTATATCGACAGTCTGTCTTCAATATTTCCCAGGCTGGAAAAACCCCGCCTCTCCACAAAGACCATAGTCGATCCCGACTGGGCCGAGGAGTGGAAAAAACACTTCAAACCTCTCCGGGTAAGCAACAATATAGTAATCAAACCGACGTGGGAAAGGTATTCCCCCGCCGGCCGCGATATCGTCATTGACATAGATCCCGGAATGGCCTTCGGCACGGGACAGCACGCCTCCACCGCGATGTGCATCATGGCCATCGAGGATATACTGCTGAAGGACAGGTTCCGTGAAGAACGAGATATCCTGGATGTCGGCACGGGCACCGGCATACTTGCAATATGCACGGCGAAGTTAGGCGCGGGCAGGGTAACGGGCATAGACACAGACCCGAAAGCCGTTGAAATTGCAGGCAAAAATGTTGTCATAAATGAAGTAGGGGACCGGGTGGAGATTATTAATCGCGATATCGCCCTGTGCAGGGGCAGCTTCGATCTGATAGTGGCCAACCTGATATCGGGGGCTCTCATAAAGCTTCACTCACATCTGATATCCCTGACAAAACCCGGCGGACATATCATAGCATCGGGAATCACAGAGCATGACGCGAAAGACGTGGAGAAGATATTCTGCAACGGGGAAACTGTGCTGCATGACACAAGAAGCGAAAAAGAGTGGGTCTGTTACACCTTCAAGAAGGCAGGCCGGTAAAACAATACAGGCACATGGAGACGGACATTGGCCATACCGAGAATCTACAATCCCCGGGAGCTCGACGAGGGAACATCTTCGGAACTGAGCGGAGAATATCTTACCTACATAAAGGATGTCCTGCGGCTCAGGGAAGGGGATGAACTGATACTCTTCGACGGCATGGGTCACGAATACAGTACCGTTATCAGAGATTTTTCCTCCCGCAGCGTTTGTCTGAATATAATCAGGAAAGGGGAGATCAGGCTGCCCGACACGCGCATAACCCTCGCCCAGTCGCTCCCCAAGGGGGGCAAAATAGAAATGATTATTCAGAAATCGACAGAACTGGGTGCAAGCCGGATCGTGCCCTTTATATCCTCAAGATCGATATCTCGACCGGCGGGGACAAGGGCCACAGGCAAAGCGGCAAGGTGGCGCAAGATAGCCGTAGAGGCATCCAGGCAGTGCGGCAGGGGGGATGTGCCGGAGGTGAGCGAGATAGTATCTTTCGATGAGATGCTGAATATACCGGACGGGCGTACTCTTCGGATAATCCTGTGGGAGGCGGAGGCGGAACTGGGAATCAGAGAGATCCTGACGGATGAAAAACACGCCGGCGCGGACAGTTTTTTCATCGTCGTCGGCCCGGAAGGCGGATTCTCGTGGGAAGAGATTGAAAAGGCCCGGCAGCGCGGTTTTATCTCCGCGAGCCTGGGAAGACTTATCCTGAGAACCGAAACGGCCCCCCTTGCCATCCTTTCCATCATCCAGTACGAGAAAGGAGTATTCGGCACAGTGAAGGAGGCAATCAAATGATCGTTTACTACGGCGGGTTCTGGCAAAGGCTTGTGGCGCTTTCAATAGACCTGATCATACTTTATGTATTCACCATCATCCTGTTCTTTATAGGAAACCTTATCGTTCCCCTCCACTTCGGTTTCACATATCTGACAGATCCCCCTTCGACATTCATGTACGCCATATTTTTTCCATACTATGGCATGGCCGTTTTGCTCAACGCGGTCTATTTCATATATTTTCACGGCGCCACGGGCCAGACACCGGGGAAAAAGATGATAGGCCTCAGGGTTGTACGCGCAGACGGAGAACCCATGACTTTCGGGATAGCCTTTCTGAGGTGGGTCGGATACATAATATCCAAACTGCCATTCTTCCTGGGGTTTATATGGGTCGCGTTCGACGGCAGAAAACAGGGGTGGCACGACAAGATAGCGGGGACATACGTGATCAAAACCCGCGTATATCAGGAGATAAAAGATCCTCCACCATCGGATACACTTTTCGCGCCAACCCCTGACAACCATCCGGACAGGAACATTCCATGTAAAAATGGGTGCGAATGCAGCGCGCCGGAAGAGACCAGGTTGAACGGCAAAAAAACTTGACAAAAGAACCGGGATTGGATAGAAGCCAGACGTTCTTCAGACATAATGTTGTGGGTCGGTAGCTCAGTCGGTAGAGCACGGGACTGAAAATCCCGGTGTCGGCAGTTCGATTCTGCCCTGACCCACCATTTATTCAGGGGTTGCGTACCGACGCAACCCCTTTTTCATGCCAATTCATGGATCGCATCGATTTGATCTATATATATCAAACTGTTACAATCTCAGCAAAGCTTCGAAAAGACTCATATCCTTGCCCTTCTTCTTAAAGGCAAGTAAAGGTGTTGTCGTTGTCCTGATAAGCTGTTCAGTTACGTTTTCCAGCAGGAGTCTCGCGGCCGCTTTTTTACCCCTGGATCCGATAATTATCAGATCAATGCCGTACTTTTCTACAGCTTTCTCGATTGTTTCGTGCGCTTTTTTTTCTAACCTGAGCATGACCGGTTTAACAAAGACTCCTTTGAGATCAATCTTTTTGATAAATTCCTGATATTTCTTTTCTGCATTACTCTTCATGATTTCAGCAAATTCTTCGTAACTTTTTCCTCTTTTGTAATATCCCAGGGGAACATCGTAGACATGCACAGAGTAAATCCTTGGTATTTCATGGGCAGCAGCAAACTCAACGGCCAGATCCATTGCATCCAACGCGTTTTCTGAAAAATCAATTGGAACCAGAATATTGATTTCTTCAGGCATCTTCCTTTCAGGTTCGACTTCCTCGGGTATGTATAACGCTGAACATGACGCCTTTCGCGAGATCTTTACGGGAATCGTTTCTCCCGCAGTGATTTCACCATGTATTCTACCGATTATAATAAGATCAATTTCTTTTTCTTTTATTCTTCGCAGAAGATCAATTTCAACCAACGGCGATTCTATGACAACTTCATATTCAAGCCGCGTGGCAGGGCGTCCATCATAGTATTTGTTGACAAGCCCCTCCATCAAGCGTTTCTCAGATTCTTTAACAGAAGAGAGAACATCTAATCCAGAATCTTTTGATATCTTCTCACTACTAACGATATGGGAAAAGGTGATCTTTTCTGATGAGGTTAACCAGCTAACCAAACCCGCGTAGAGAATCTTGGCCTTATCCTGCCCGCCGAGGGTAAGGCCTACCATAAGATTCTTAAAATGGTACATGGCCAACTCCTTTCTGCGTCATGATAACCGCTTTGATATGCCTGTATTATACACGTCAGCCTTACAGATGCAGAACATGTTCTAATTTCAGGTTTAATTTACATAACTCTCCCCCCTGATCCTGTTTAACATTCGCTAAACAGGACAGGGGCACATAAACTGTATCAAAGGCTATAGAATCAAGATTAACCTTCTAATCTGAACGACACACTGACTCTTGCCCTGTAATTTTTGACTTTTCCATCTTCAATAGTCATGTCCAGTTTGGTAATCTCGCCAATCCTTAAATCGTGAAGGGTTACACTGGCTGTTTCCACAGCACTCCTGGCTGCATCGTCCCATGATAAATCACTCGTTCCCACCAATTCTATGATTTTGTAAACACTCTCAGACATGTCATCCCTCCTTCAAAATGTTATTCTGAGACCTTTACATAAGGTCTCACTCTGAGGAAATACCCCTCAGATTACCCGTGGAATACTTTTAATGATCAAATGTTTGAAAAATCCATTAATGATGGATTCTGATAAAAACGATTAAAAACTGAGCTGAGAACAGGCTTTACTTTTCAGGTTGCCATGAAATCCGGTTAGATTTAAAAACACTCTTTTTAATTTATTGTTGTAAAAACAATTTTGATGCACTCGTAAAAAGTCCCAAAAACGTCATGCCGGACTTGATACGGGGGCATCCAGAACATATTGAAATTACTGGATTCCGGCTTCCGTCGGAATGACAAAAAATGGTGTTTTCTGACTTTTTACGACTTTGTCAATTTTTACGTGAAGACAATTCAAAATTTTCTTAAAAAGAACATTTTCAAGAGCAGAGCGGGTATTGGGAAAAAAACCATATATCTGTAATTATATCTACACACCGGTTATACAGTGACGAAAAAACAGGTCTTTGTCAATCAATTTTCCGCTTGACCGCGGGGGACATCTCCTATAAAATTTTGAGGGTATTCGCGGCGTGTTGTAAAGTCGGCGGAGAGGTGGGTCTTCACGACTTCTTTTATTATAATTTTTTACTCAAAGAAAGGATTGGGATATGAAAAAGTTGCTTGTTGGATGTCTGGTTTTATTGATGGTGTTGTCATTCGGCACAATGGCGGGCGCCAAGACCTTGAAGCTTGCGATGGACGCTGATCCGGTCTCGCTGGATCCCCACGTACAGTTGTCGGGTGGCATGCTCCAGTTTTCACACATGGTCTTTGACCCGCTGGTTCGCTGGAACAAGTCCGGCGGATTCGATCCCCGCCTGGCAACCAAGTGGGAAAGGCTCGACGATTTGACCATGCGCTTCCATCTGCGCAAAGGTGTCAAGTTTCACAGCGGCAATCCCTTCACCGCCAAAGATGTTGAATGGACAGTAGAGCGTCTCAAAAAGAGTCCTGATTTCAAAGGTCTTTTTGAGCCTTTCGAGGGCGTCAAGGTGTTTGACGACTACACAGTGGATATCGTCACAAAGAAACCTTACGCGCTGCTCCTGAACATGGCGACCTATATCTTCCCGATGGACAGCAAATTCTACACCGGGACGGATGCTGCCGGAAAGCCGAAGGACGCGATTGTAAAGATCGGCCCCTCCTTCGCGCTCACCAATGAATCGGGAACCGGCAAGTACCGGGTAACCGGCCGTGAACAGGGTCTAAAGACCGTATTTGAAGAGTTTGCGGATTATTGGGACAAGGAATCTCCGGGAAATGTTGACAAGATCATACTCACACCTATTAAGAATGATGCCACCCGTGTGGCAGCGCTCCTTTCAGGCGACGTGGACTTCATCATGCCGGTGCCGCCCCAGGATTACTCGAGAATCAGAAAAAACAAGAATAGCAAGCTGATTACCATGTCGGGCAGCAGGATCATCACCTGCCAGTTGAACTCGAAACGTCGTCCCGAATTAGCAAACAGGCTGGTCCGCCAGGCCATAGTGTACGCTACCAACAACAATGGAATCGTCAAGAAAATCATGAAGGGCACCGCTTCCGTGGCGGGTCAGCAGGCGCCCAAAGGCTTTGCCGGATATAAGGAAAACCTGGTTCCACGTTACAATCTGAAGAAGGCAAAGGCCCTGATGAAGGAAGCCGGTTACGAGAATGGCTTCGAATGCACGATGATTTCCCCCAATAACAGGTATGTCAATGATGAGAAGATCGCCGAGGCGTTCGCCGGAATGCTCTCCAAGATCAAGATAAAGGTAAATCTCAAGGCCATGCCCAAGGCCCAGTACTGGGATCAGTTCGACGCGCAGGTGGCGGACATGCAGATAATCGGATGGCATCCGGACACGGAAGACTCCGCCAATTACACCGAGTTCCTGCTTATGTGCCCCGACAAGGAGACCGGCTACGGTCAATATAACAGCGGGAATTACTGCAATCCCGAGGTGGACAGGCTTGTGCTTGCCTCTCAGACAGAGACCAACCTTGCGAAAAGATCGGCCATGCTCCAGAAGGTCGAGCAGATACTGTATGATGATGCCGCATATGTCCCCTTCCACTGGCAGAACCTCTCATGGGCCGGCAAAAACAAGGTAGACATAAGACGCATTGTAAATGTCCAGAACTTCCCATACTTCGGCGACCTGGTAATCAAATAGCGTGTCGCCGACCTGAAGGGCTTCAATTTTTACAACGGCTGAAAACCGGGGGCAGAATCCGCTGACAGCGGGTTCTGCCCCCATGTATTGTCAAACGCTTTTGCCGGGTTAGCGGGTTAGAGGGGTACGGGAATAACCCCCTGATCCCTGGTTCCTAATTTTTTGCTGTCAGGTGTTTTATATGTTCGCGTTCGCTGTCCGCCGCATAACACAGGCCATCATTGTAATGCTTGTGATCGGCCTGCTGGGGTTCTCCATAAAACAGAAGATTGGAGATCCAGTCAGAGATATCGTGGGGGTCTCTGTCTCCGTCGCCGAAAGAGACGCGCTGCGGGAGGAGCTGGGACTTAACGACCCCTTTCTGGCACAGTATGTCCGCTTCATAAAAAACGCCGTCCACGGCGATCTGGGCATGTCATTTTTCTTCAAAAGGCCGACCCTTGAAGTAATCCTGTCAAAGGCACCGGCGACCCTTGAACTTGTCTTCGCGAGCAGTCTTATAATAATTCTTCTGTCTATTCCTCTCGGCATCTATACCGCCATAAACCCCAGGAATCTGCCTTCCAGAATTATCATGGGAGGGAGTATCGTGGGCGTTTCCATACCGGTATTTCTGACCGCAATAATCCTCATATATATCTTCGCGGTGGAACTGCACTGGCTGCCCTCGTATGGTCGTGGGGAGACGGTCAATGTATGGGGGTGGGAGAGCGGTTTTCTCACACTGGACGGCCTGAAACACCTTATATTGCCAAGCATCGCGCTCTCCTCCATCATGCTTCCACTTTTCATACGCCTGATACGTTCGGAGATGATGGAGACACTGGAGACAGAATACGTTAAATTCGCGTGGGCAAAGGGCCTCTCACGCCGGCGCATCTGGTTTCTGCACGCGTTCAAGAACACTCTCCTGCCTGTGATTACCGTCGGCGGAGTGCAATTAGGCATACTGATCGCCTATACCATTCTCACGGAAACGGTCTTCCAGTGGCAGGGAATGGGATTTATGTTTCTCGAGGCGGTCGAACGCTCCGACACGTCCCTCCTCGTGGCATACATAATAGTGGTTGGCGCGTTATTTGTCGTGGTCAATACGATAGTGGATCTCATCTACGGCCTGGTTAATCCCACGATAAGGATAACGGGAAGAAAATGAAACAGTGGAAACGCTTTAAGAATTCATACTTCCTGCACAGCTTCAAGCGCGACCGGGTCGCCATTGTAAGTTTCGTGGTTCTTCTGACACTTATTCTGCTCAGCATCCTTGCCCCCGTCATCGCGCCTCATAATCCCTACGACACAACCACTATTGACATCATGAACGCGGAAATGCCCCCATCATGGATGGAAGATGGAAACCCGGATTTCGTCCTGGGAACGGATATTCAGGGAAGGGATCTGCTGAGTACCATGCTGTACGGCCTGCGCCTTTCCGTCATGATCGGTTGCGGGGCGGTCTTTCTGCAGGCGATTATAGGCATCTTCATAGGCATGATATCCGGATACGCGGGGGGAAAGGTCGACGCGTTTCTGATGCGCATAGCGGACGTCCAGCTTTCATTCTCCACCCTTATGGTAGCCATTATGATCAGCGCCATATTCCAGGTTGCCTTCGGGGTGGGCCGCTACGAACAGCTGGCCGTCCCCCTCCTTGTGCTGATCATCGGTCTGGCCGAGTGGCCCCAGTATGCCAGGACGGTGCGAGCCTCTGTGCTGGGCGAGAAAAACAAGGAATATGTGGAGGCCGCCCGTGTTATAGGGCTGAGTTCAAAGAGAATCAGGTGGAGACATATCCTCCCCAACACCATGTCCCCAGTGCTTGTCATCTCCACGATTCAGGTAGCCAATGCCGTGATGAGTGAAGCGGCGCTTTCCTTTCTGGGACTGGGCATGCCGGTCACGAAACCCTCTCTGGGGTCCCTCATAAACTCCGGTTTTGAGTATATCTTCAGCGGTTCCTGGTGGATCACCCTCTTTCCGGGAATACTGCTGGTAGTCTTCGTGCTGGTAATAAATCTGCTGGGCGACTGGTTGAGAGACGTGTTGAATCCGAAACTGTATAAGGGGTAATAGCCTGTCATGGACCACCTGCTGGAAGTAAAAGACCTGGAAGTCAAGTTCGCCCTCAGGATGGGTGACCTTACTGCCATAAACGGCGTGAGCTTCACACTGGACAGGAGTGAGCGTCTCGGTCTGGTCGGAGAAAGCGGGGCAGGCAAATCGGTGACGGGGTTCTCCATTATCAATCTGATAAGCAAACCGGGCTATATTTCCGGGGGAAGTGTCATCTTCGAGGGCAGGGACCTGACCAGGCTGACAAACGAAGGGATGCGTCACATACGCGGAAACCTTATCAGCATGATATTTCAGGACCCGATGATGACCCTCAATCCCGTCCTTACCATAGGCACACAGATGGTTGAAACGCTGCAGGCGCACATGGACATATCCAGAAAAGAGGCGGAAGATATCTCTCTGGAAAAACTGCGAAAGGTTCACATCCCCTCCCCCGAAAAACGCCTGCAACAGTACCCTCACGAGTTCTCGGGGGGAATGCGCCAGCGTATCGTAGTCGCCATCGCCCTTCTTACCGATCCGGCGCTTGTCATAGCGGATGAACCCACAACCGCTCTCGACGTCACCATACAGGCGGAAATCATGGAGCTGCTTCTTGAACTGTGCGAATCGGAGGGAACCGGGCTTATTCTGATTACGCACGACCTTGCCGTGGTATCGCAGGTAACACAGAAAATCGCGGTAATGTACGCCGGCAAGATAGTGGAGGCGGGACAGACTGAAGACATTATCGACAACCCGCGGCATCCCTACACGCAGGGGCTCATTAAGGCCATTCCCGACGGCCGCAACCCGGGGGCAAGGCTGAATCAGATACCGGGAACAATGCCGTCCCTCATCGATATTCCACCGGGATGCTCGTTTCATCCGCGCTGCATGATCCGGGGCGACATATGCAGGCATGAATCACCCGCGCTGAAGAATATACACGGATATCGCAGCATGGCGGCATGCCATATGCTGGACACGGCGGAGAAACAGGCTGGAGCAAACGTTACGAAATGAAAGACAGCCCGTAGGTTGGGTAGAGCGCAGCGAAACCCAACAAAAAACTGCAAACGCGACGAAATGAAAAATAAACTGATAGACATAAGAAATCTGGTTAAACATTTCGACATATCCGGAGGCCTGCTGGAGCAGATGGCGCTCAGAAATGGGCGCATTATCAGGGAACGAACCGTTGTAAGGGCGGTCAACGACGTAAGTCTTTTCATACACCCCGGCGAAACTCTGAGTGTAGTGGGAGAGAGCGGCTGCGGAAAATCAACCCTTGCCCGCGCCCTTCTGGGTCTGTATCCACCCGACGGCGGCGAGATCTATTACCGCGATAACAGGATTGACGGGTTGACACAGCAGCAGATGCTGCCTTACCGCGCGAAGATGCAGATGATCTTTCAGGACCCCTATGCCTCGCTGAACCCGCGCATGACGGTGCAACAAACCCTTGAAGAACCAATCGTCTTTCATAATCCCTCCATCTCCGGCAGCGAGGTGAAGGGCCGGGTGGCCGAGATCATGAAACAGGTCGGGGTGGATCCGAAGTGGGGTGACCGTTATCCCCATGAATTCTCCGAGGGACAGAGACAGCGGATCAGCATAGCCAGGGCGCTGATGGTCGATCCGGAGTTCGTGGTTGCCGATGAGCCTGTTTCCGCGCTTGATGTATCCGTGCAGGCACAGATACTCAACCTTCTCATGGACGCGCAGGAACAACGGGGACTGACCTACATGTTTATCACCCATGATCTCTCGGTCGTGAGGCATATCAGCTCGCGTGTGGCGGTCATGTATCTCGGAAGGGTGTGCGAACTGGCGCCGACGGCAAACCTGTTCGAATCGCCCGGGCATCCCTACACACGGGCTCTCCTCAGCGCCATTCCCGACCTTTACGACCACAGGCACAAATACATAAAGCTGAAGGGCGAGGTACCCACACCCATAGATCTGCCGCCCGGATGCGTCTTTCACGGCCGATGCCCCCACGCGGACGGACGCTGCTCACGTGAAATCCCCTCTCTCAATCACCAGGGTTCAGAAATATATGTCGCCTGCCACGCAATCGAAGAGGGACGGCTTAAGTAAAAGGGTTCAAGGGGTCAAGGATTAGAGGGTTCGAGTGAAAGGAAGAAAGATATAGCAGAGAACCCTTTTTTCCAACTGAATTGAAGGAGAATTGAAGGAGAATTTGAAAATAGATGAATATAGAAGATATTGAACTGAAGAAAATAAAGGGGTTCATCGCGCGGGAGGAGGCCTTGCGCCTTTATGAGTTGGCGAAGGAGGCAAGCCTCATCGGCCCCTGTCTGGAGATCGGAAGCTACTGCGGAAAGACCGCCTCTTACATCGGCATGGGGTGCAGAGAAAATGGGGGCATTCTCTTCTCCATCGATCACCACCGTGGATCGGAAGAGCAGCAACCGGGAGAGGAGTATTTCGATCCGGATCTGCTGGATAAAGAAACCGGTCTGATAGACACCTTCAGGATATTTAGAAAAACCATAAGCAACCTTGGACTGGAAGACACGGTGATTCCCATAGTCGCCAGATCGGAAGTCGTGGCCGGATCATGGGCCACACCGCTCAGTATGGTATTTATCGACGGCGGGCACACATTTGAGGCAGCCATTGCCGATTATAACTGCTGGGCCCCACATATCCTTCCGGGCGGATTCCTCGCAATTCACGACATCTTTCCCGACCCGTCAAAGGGAGGACAGGCCCCCTGGCACATATACAATCTGGCCCTCGCCTCCGGCCTCTTCACGGAACTGCCCATGACAGATACCCTGGGAATTTTGAAAAGAAACGAGGTCAGGCCCTGAGGCGGCATAATAGTTGATGACTTCGTAAAAAGTCGTTACTCCGGTGAAAACCGGAGTCCAGATGGCCTGCAACTGCCTGAAAAAACTGGATTCCGGCTTTCGCCGGAATGACGGGAAGCGGTGTTTTTGGACTTTTTACGAGTCCATCATAGTTGATGCACCCGTAAAAAGAAGTGGGGTCAAATCGCGGGGGCTGGGGCCACCCATTCAAGGTGAGATCAAGCACAGCAAGTTACGTTAAAGACTTAAGGCGTTATCAATTTTACAGTTGGAAAGTATGATCGATACCTGGAAACATCTCTCGTAATCAGATCCAGATTAAGGACCGCGGCCTGCGCTCCTATATAGAAATCCGGCAGGGGGTCTCTTTTTGTTCCTTTTCTTCTTTTGTATTTAAGGTAAACCTTTCCAGCTAAGAACAGCGCCTCTTTGGGGATTTCCAGCATCTGAAATCCGGCTCTGGCAACAGCAGATTCCAAATCCTCTATCAGCTCAAAACCGATTGAGATTTCGGAATAGATAATTGAATTGATATACAATGCCGCATGATGGAAATATTTTTCCAGCGTGGCTTCCGACCAATCCGCCCAGTCGGGATCATTCAGAAAAACGTCCAGAATAACATTTGAATCAACAAGGACCCCCTTCATTTGTCTCCTCTTGTTAAGGCCATAATTTCATCAGTTGTCATCTTTACGTTTGCTATTCCCCTCAAACCTCTGAATTTTCGTGTTTTTATATTTTCCTCTTTTCCTTTCACCAGATAGATACGGTCTTTTTCTTCAACAAACTCAACCTCAGCAGCAGGGGTTATTCCTAATTTTTCACGTATATGTTGAGGAATCGTTACCTGTCCCTTTGTTGTAACTCGCATGATTATACCTCCATGGTGACTGATCAAGATGTAATACCGGTATTACTATTACACTGGAAGGCGTATGTCAATTATTACTTAAGGCTCATCTCCCGATTAGTTGTAGTTACCAGAAGGGTTCAAGGGGTCGAGGGGCCGATTGAAAGGAAAAATGATATAGCAGAAAGTCCCGATGAGTCGGGATTGGACCCTTTTCTAATCAACAGAATCATTTACGTCAACCTTGTTGTTATGCGTCCAGTACCACGCGATGTTGTCTCCCGCGCGCCCCGGCTTGATATAGCCGGCATCGATAAAATCCTCTATGGTATTGCGAACCAGTCTGGAATCAAAACCGGTCACCTCCGCGATTCCCCCGCACAGCCTGTCGACAGATCCGTTATCAGACGCATGCTCCATGGGGAAACAGCCACAGGTCTCAATCAGATCCTCGGACAGGATTCTGTAGACAAGCTGCATTCTGAAGTGCCCTTCAACCCTGAAATTGTCTTCCGGCAGGCCCCTCCCCTCTCTGTAATCGCGCA
Source organism: Deltaproteobacteria bacterium (assembly GCA_019313695.1). Classification (GTDB taxonomy): domain Bacteria; phylum Desulfobacterota; class Syntrophia; order Syntrophales; family UBA2210; genus UBA2210. The sequence goes on along the minus strand of JAFDAS010000028.1, from coordinate 15,203 downwards.
CCTGCTTTTCCCATTCATCATTTATTTCCCTGTCAAATGCCGCCACAAAGCTTTCAATATCTTCCGGTGAAAGAGCTGCTGTTCTGACAATAGCTCTGTTCGCGTCATAGTGCGCCCAGTCGTCAGTCAGGATTTCAAGGTCGTATTCCTCAATCTTTTCACGCACGGTAGTCCCGGGAAAGGGCGCGAGGAAGTGATAGCCGTGGGGTATTTCGAGGCTGTTTGAAAATTCCAGCGTGTCTCTGAGGGTTTCAGGCGACTCTCCGGGAAGACCCACCATAAAAGACGCGTGGGCCAGGATTCCCGCTTCTTTGCACATCCTGACCGCGTCTCTCGCCTGGTCAAGCGTGATGCCTTTTTTTACACGCTTGAGCATCTCCGGATTGCCGGACTCTATGCCGAAACTGACGCTGTCGCACCCGGCATCGCGCATGAGTTCGAGGATCTCACTGTCAACGGTATTGACCCGCGAGAAGGCGCTCCATTTGAAATCAAGTCCGCGTCTCCGGATCTCTCCGCATATTTCGCGGACCCTTGCCTTATTCGATGTGAAGAGGTCATCCGCTATATTTATCCTGGAGATGCCATAAGACAGTATCCGCTCTATCTCGTCCATGACATATTCCACACTTCGGTAGCGGACCTTCTTGCCCACCATGCGTCTTCCCTGGCAAAATATGCACGCATTCGGGCACCCCCTGCTCGTTATTATGCTGACAGGAAAGCCAAGCGCCCGGTATCTCGACATGGGGAGCAGGTGCCGCGCCGGCATTGGAATGGAATCGAGATCGGATATCAGCTCCCTCTGCTCCGTGACAACAATCCCGCCGCCCTGTCTGAACGCGAGTCCCTTTATATCCGGCCAGCTGCCGCGCTCTATCATATGCGGGACAAGCTCCATGATGGTTTTCTCGCCCTCCCCCACAACCAGCATGTCTATCTCGGGATAGGTTTCAAGAGTGTCTGCAACGGCAAACGACACATGAGGGCCGCCCATAATGGTAAGGATGGAGGGTCTGTGTCGCTTTGCTGTCCTTATTATATCCGCGGCCGCGGGAAAGTTCATGGTTACAGAGGTGGAACCGACAACATCCGGCTCGAAGGCGTCAAGCTCTTTCTTCAACTTTTCCGGCGTGTAGCGGGATACGATGTAATCGATAATTTTTACATGACAACCGGCCGCTTCAAACGCGGCTGCCACGTAAGAGACGCCCAGCGGCGGCGCGGGGGCCTCTTCAAGCGGATACGGCGGGGCAATGACAGCTACTTTCATGGGTAAACCAGTATTCTCAGGAATCTCAGGACCTGCCCCTGTTATTTCTGTTAGTTAGCGATTTTATATTCTCGACTAAGACTCTCGATCAGCTCATCCTTTTCGTCCCACAGTTTGCTCACCCAGGCCTGGAACCGTTCTCTGAAATCGGGGTCATCCTGATAATTTCCATATAGAAATTCTTCCGGTATCACAAGTTGTCGCACCCTCACAACAACACGGGAAAGACGCCCGCAGAGAAGCTCCCAGAAATTGACAGGCCCGTCAGGATAGACTACCGTCACGTCAAGCATATTGGTTATCTTCCCTGTCATCGCGCTGATGGCAAAGGCGAATCCGCCCGCCTTGGGGCGCAGCAGGTGACGGTAAGGGGATTCCTGTTTCCTGTGTTTTTCGGGTGTAAACCGCGTTCCCTCGATGAAATTCAGTACGGAAACGGGCGAGTGTTTATACCGCTCACACGCCTTCCGGGTCACTTCCAGATCCTTGCCGCGAAGCTCGGGATGTTTTTCAAGAAAAGCCTTCGAGTAGCGCTTCATGAATGGGTAATCCAGCGCCCACCACGCGGTACCAAGCATGGGTACCCAGAAAAGTTCCTGCTTGAGAAAAAATTTCAGGAAAGGAATGCGGCCGGTAAATATCTTGATCATAATAATGATGTCCGTCCAGGACTGATGATTGCTGTTGACGAAATACCACTCATCGAGGCTCAGATCATCTATTCCTTCCACATCCCACGAGATATTCTGCGTCAGCTTAAGTATAAATATGATCCCCCACATCCAGGTTGTGGCTATTCTCATCAGCATGCGCGCGCATACCCGCTGCCAGGCGGGCAGACGTATGATAAACTTCAACAGCGACAGGATATAGATGGGGATCATAGCCAGAATCAAGTCCAGCGCCATAAGCACAATCGTCACAACACCCAGGAGTTGTGCCTTCAAAAAAGACAGCATGACTACGCCTCCTAAAACTTGACTTCCGGGACCGCCTGAGCGGATTCAGGGACCTCGAAGAACTCCGCCTTTGCAAATCCGAACATCCCCGCCATTATGTTGGCCGGGAAGGTCCTGATCCTGACGTTATACGCCCTAACAGTCTCATTATAGCGTCTCCTCTCGACGGCTATCCTGTTTTCCGTGCCGGCCAGCTCATCCTGAAGTCTGATAAAGTTCTGATTCGACTTGATATCGGGATAGCGTTCAACGGTAACGAGCAACCTGCTCAATGCCCCCGTCAACTGGTTGTTTGCCGCTATCTTGTCGGGGATGTTCTTCGCCCCGCCCACCTTCGCCCGGGCCTCGGTGACGCCTATAAAGACCTCTTTTTCCTGTCTGGCAAAACCCTTTACCGTCTCCACGAGGTTCGGAATCAGGTCGTAGCGCCTCTGCAACTGATTTTCCACCTGGGCCCACGACGCCTTTACCCCTTCGTCAAGCGTTACAAAGCTGTTGTAAGTTCCCTTTATGCCGGAATAAAACATCAACAAAACCACGGCTATCACCGCCACCGTAATTAAAAGATTTCTCTTGCCTCTCGTCATTTGTATACTCCTCCTTAGGCTTTTGTTGGGTTTCGTACCTCAACCCAACCTACTTGATTTGTCAGGCGGGTAAGGGCGACTTCAGTCCCGACGAATCGGGATAAAGGGAGGTTAAAACCTTCCCTACCCATACCGTAGAGTGCCCTCTCTGTGGGGCACAGAGGCCCCACGCTACTTTTGTTGGGTTTCGTACCTCAACCCAACCTACCTGGCTCAACCCAACCTACTTGATTTGCCGGGCTACTCCAGTTCATCAACAAACTCCCACAATTTTCTCACTTCCACCAGATAGGCCATGAAAATATCGTTTATCTCGGAGGGCGCAAATTTTTTCTTTTCTTCCTTCATGTCCAGGCAATTCATAAAGACATTTCCGTCAACCGGGATTTCACGGGCAAGCGCCTCCACAATCTCCCGCCTGGAGGAGGGAATGTCCACTCCCTTGAGGTAGAGGAGCCCCCTGAAAATAGAAACAAAGGCGGTTATCGACTCCCCTGTCAGCTCTTTTATCCTCCGGGGCTTTCCCTCTGTCTCCAGAAATCTTTCTCTCAAAAGAAGCAATTTGCCCTTGATCTCACGCTCGCACTGCAGTCTCAAATGACGGGATTCGAAGGATATGTCCTTCAGCACATCCTCGCCATACACCATAACATATCCCTTCTGCATATTGAGGAATTCAAGCGGATACGAATCGAGAGAAGAGGAAATGTATGCCTTTGTCATGAACAGCGGGGTTGCCACGTTTTTCTTCCGCCATCTGGAAACCGTTTCAATCGCCTCACCCAGACGGTCGATGGCCTCTTCGGAAAGGACGATCAGAAAGTTCAGATCCGATTTACCCGGTCTGTAGTCTCTCCCCGCCGCGCTGCCGTAAAGGATAATGGATATGAGGTCATCGCCATATATCTTCCTGTAATCTTCCGTGATATCGGGAAATATTTTTTCCGGTTTGTCTATTTTTGCCATCTTTCCGACTTCCTCCGCGATCTTAAAAATTTGACAGAACGTTCAGGGCTAAAATCCCCGTCCCGCTCCGCCTCCTCCGCTCATGCCTCCGCCGAAACCTCCGAATCCTCCTCCAAAGCCCCCGCCGAAGCCGCCACCTCCTCCTCTGCCGCCCATCAGGAGCATGAGAAGTATGAAAGGAAGCATCCTCCTGCCCTGTCTGGTGCCCAGGAGAAGGGACATGACAATGAAGAGCATGACAAGAGAGAAGATGCTGGGACCCTTTTTCTCTGCTGATACCGGCTGCCGGCGCGTCTGTGGCGCCCCGGTCAGAGCCACACCGGCGTCTTTCGCGATTACCGACGATACAGCAACCACCGCGCTTGACAATCCTTTGTCATAATCGTTCTTTCTGAGCCAGGGAATTACATACTGGTCCAGGATACCTCCCACGAGACCGTCCGGGAGTATCCCCTCGACACCATATCCTGTCTCAATCCTGATCTTTCTCTCCTTTACCGCAAGGAATATCAGTACCCCTTTGTCCTCGCCCTTTTTGCCGATACCCCATGCCTCATACAGCCTGTTCGCGTAATCGCCGGGTTCATCTCCCCCGATATCCTTCATGGTGACCACCACTACCGAAGTTCCCGTCTTTCTGAGAACCTCGCTCGCCAGGGACTCCATTGACTGCGTGTATCTCTGCGAAATGACGCCCGCGAAATCATTGACCGCGCCCACGGGTCTCGGAAAATCATTACCTCCATACACACAGGTGGCAATCAGGCACGCCGCCGCTATTACAATGATTGAAGCAGATATCCTTGTTTTCAAATCAGGGTTCCCATCCGTTGAATCAACAAAATACCGGTAAAAAGAATCGACTTTTCTCAATCTCCATTTTCAAAAATTTCATTGTGCCACAATTGCAAATAACAAAGCAACCCTTTTTCACACAGCGGCAACTCTGACCGGTTTTTGAGCTTGACATGATATGTAAAGTAATATAGGAAGTTCTCTTTCAAAACTTCACGAGGGAGGATAATATTTTTGGCAACTCACAAATCCGCGGAAAAAAGGGCCAGGCAAAGCGAAAAGAGGCGAATGAGAAATACCTCCGAGAGGACTCGCGTAAAGACAAGCGTTAAGGCGGCGCTCAAATCCGTTGAGGAAAAAGATGTGAAAAAGTCACGCAAGGTACTGCTTGACACAACAAAAACAATAGCCAAAGCAGCCGCCAAGGGAATATTCCGCAAGAATACAGCCGCCCGCAAGATATCAAGATTGACAAAAAAGGTAAACGCCCTGGGATAATATCAGAATCCCGACATGATATTCCGGTAGGCCTTATCGGCCATGTCAACTGACAGTTTTCTGATGGCTTCTTCCTTGTTCGCAGCGGTTGTGGTGGTGCTCACATTCACCGCATAGGCCTCTCTCCCCGAGAGGCCTTTGTTCATCCAGATAATCCCGTTATTGTCCGTTCTCTGAAACACCACTTCCAGTGTCATTAAAACCTGATCCTCTTTGGCTAAGTCACTGCTGCTGTACGCGAGATGAGCTGAAGTAATGCTCAATATCTTCCCCGTCAAAACCGCGTCCGCCTCACCTTTGCCGGCAACCAGAGTGAACCTGGCACTCCTTCTGAAACGACTGAAAAACGCGTTTCTTACATAGTTTTCAACATTCACTTCGCTGGTGCTGTTGGAAAAATTACCGATAAAAACCTTCCGTATATCGGTGTCTATATTCTCTCCACCCGGAGAAAAATGATACCCGCAACCCAGGCAGGAGAACAACAGCAAACCATATATAATCCATTTTATTTTCATGAGATACCTCCGGTTTAAAGCGTTTCGGGTTACGAGTTGCGGGTTGCGAGGTCAGGATGTCCCTGTGCCTTTCACTCGAACCCTTGAGCCCTCGCCCCCTTGAACCCTTACTTAACAACAATATTCACCAGCTTTTTTGGGACATAGATCTCCTTGATTACATCCTTATCCCCTGTAAGCTGTTTTATTCTTTCATCATTCAGGGCAAGCTTCTTGATCTTTTCGTCGGATTCATCCGCGGCGACCTGTATCCGGCTTCGCACCTTTCCATTGACCTGAACGACTATAGTAATTTCTTCCTCCGCGGCAACCGCTTCATCAAAAGAAGGCCAGGCGGTTTCGGAAAGCCTTTCCCTTCCGCCGATCATGCCCCACAGTTCTTCCGTCACATGCGGCACGATGGGTGACAGGAGAATTATGACGGTCCCCACTGTTTCTCTTATCACAGAAAGGGCTTTCCTGTCACCCTTCTCCGGTCGTCCGGTCTGATAGAGCGTGTTTACAAGTTCCATGACCGCGCTGATCGCCGTGTTGAAGTGAAACCTGTCCTCTATATCGGTTGTAACCTTTCTGATCGTCTGATGCGTCTTCTTTCTCAGGTTCTTAAGATTACCTTCGATTTTCTCTTCGCCGTCAAAAGGCGCCACGCTTTTGATATCATCAAGATAATCCACAACTATACGCCACACCCTGCTAATAAAACGGAAAGAGCCGTCAACGCCTTGATCACTCCATTCCAGATCCCTTTCAGGCGGCGCGGCAAAGAGACAGAAGATCCTCGCCGTGTCTGCCCCGTATTCATCGATTATATAATTGGGATCGACAACATTCTTCAGGGATTTTGACATCTTCTCGGTCTTCCCTGTCTTTGCCTCAAGACCGCAATGGGTGCATTTCCCATCCTTCACCTCTTCGGGCAGCAGGTAGCCATGCTTCCCGCACTTCATCGTCTCCTTGCAGACCATTCCCTGGGTAAGCAGGTTGGAAAAGGGCTCGTCCACACCGACCACACCGAAGTCTCTGAGCATCTTCGTGTAGAACCTCGCGTAAAGAAGGTGCAGTATGGCATGTTCGATTCCGCCTATATACTGATCCACGGGCATCCAGTAATCCACTTTCGCCCTGTCAAGACCCGGCTTCTCAGAACAATCCGCGCAGCAGAACCGGTCAAAATACCATGAGGACTCAACAAATGTGTCCATTGTATCCGTTTCCCTCTTCGCCGGTACTCCACAATTGGGGCAGGTCACGGTTATGAATGAGTCCATCGTCTCAAGCGGAGATCCCCCCGCACCTGTTAATGGCGCCGCACTTTTCGCAGTTGATGATGGGAATTGGAGTCCCCCAGTAGCGCTGCCTGGATATGCCCCAGTCTCTCAGGCGATACTCTATGGTCTTTCTCCCCCTCCCTATGGATTCCAGATATTCCGCGATGTCCTCCAGTGCCTGCATATTTTTCATGCCGTCGAACTTCCCGGAATTAATCAGGGTTCCCTCATCCACATAGGCCTCGGCCATGGTGTCGGCCTCCAGCGGATCTGCGGGATTCTGTATAACCACAATCCTCTCAAGGCCGTACTTTTCGGCGAATTCAAAGTCGCGCTGATCATGCGTTGGAACGGCCATGACACAGCCGGTGCCATAATCCGCCAGCACAAAATTCGCCGCGTAGATCGGCATCTTTTTCTCCGTAACCGGGTTAAGACAGAAGGCATCCAGGAACACGCCCTCCTTCTCGTAATAATCGGACGTTCTCATCATCTTGTCCTGTTTCTTGACGCGCTCTACAAAATCTTTGACATCCTGTTCCACCGGTTTCCCCTTCGCTAATTCCATTACAAGGGGATGCTCCGCCGCTATCAGCATGAATGTAGCGCCGAATATCGTGTCCTGTCTGGTGGTAAAAACCTTGATTACATCATCGGAATCGGCCATGGGAAAAACGAGTTCACATCCGAAACTCTTGCCGATCCAGTTTCGCTGCATCGTGAGCACCCGCTCCGGCCAGCCGGGCAGTTTGTCGCAACCATCCAGAAGCTCCTCCACATAATCGGTAATACGGAAAAACCACTGGTCAAAATACTTTTCGGTGACCTCGCTTCCACATCTCCAGCACAGACCCGCCTCCACCTGTTCATTGGCCAGAACTGTTTTGCATGCGGGACACCAGTTGACAGACCCGCCCTTTTTATAGGCAAGGCCCTTTTCGTACATCCAGAGGAAAAAGAGCTGCTCCCACCTGTAATATTCCGGCTCACAGGTGGATATCTCCCTGTCCCAATCATAACTGAATCCCATCCTCTTGAGCTGTTTCTTCATGAAATCGATATTTTCGTTTGTCCACTTCGCGGGGGGTATTCCATGCTCGATGGCGGCATTTTCCGCGGGCATGCCGAAGGAATCCCACCCTATGGGATGAAGAACGTTATATCCCCTCATCTTCTTGTATCTTGCCACCACATCGCCTATGGTATAATTTCTCACATGCCCCATATGAATCTTGCCTGAGGGATAGGGAAACATCTCCAGAAGATAATATTTCTCCCTTTCAGTGTCTTCAATCACCTTGAACGTCTTTTCATCTTCCCAGAATTTCTGCCACTTTTCCTCTATTTCTCCGGGGTTATATTTTCTATTCATGCTGCTCTCCCTTAGGAATCAAGAATAAATAAGTTATACAGATTGCGTCGTAATGTTGTTTGTTTTCAAGGCGTGTCGAAGCGGGCATAACGAGTTATGCAAGCTTTGACACAACACAGAAAACAAGCAAAAGGGCAAGCAAGGTGTATGAGTTATTTATGCTTGCTGACTTAATCAATGTGGAAGGAATCTCTAACATGTATCAGGCATTCTTTCAATCCCATTTTCCAATTATAAAAGCCGTGTTCCTTGACATATGAAAATACGATAAATATATTACGCCTCAGGAACGGTGAAGATAAGATGGAAGACATTGAAGACATAATAATAAGGTCATTTCGGGAGAGCAGCCGCGTTAAAGAGATTTTCGTAAATGAGAACCTCTCCAGGCTCGTCAAGGTAATCGATGTCATAACGCAGGCCCTCAGCGGAGGCAACAAGATACTCCTGTTCGGAAACGGGGGAAGCGCCGCGGATGCCCAGCACATCGCGGCGGAATTCGTCAACAGATTCCTGATAGAGAGACCTCCCCTTCCGGCAATCGCTCTCAGCACCGATACATCCGTGATAACGAGCATCGCCAACGACTATGATTTCTCGGAGGTCTTCTCCAAGCAGATAAAAGCACTGGGACACGCGGGAGACGTGGCGTGGGGCATAAGCACCAGCGGTTCTTCACCCAACGTGTTGAAGGCCTTTGAAGTCGCAGACAGACTGGGGATGACGACCATAGCCTTCACCGGAAAGGATGGGGGAAGAATGGCGGAGATGGTAGACTTCTGTCTTAACGTTTCCTCCAACAGTACGCCCCGCATTCAGGAGGCTCACATTACAGCGGGGCACGTCATATGTGACATGATAGATTACAGGCTTTTCAAAAAACCGGAGAATCACTCCTGAATAACCAGAGGATAATCATATAGCTATGGTCGAAGAGTTGGTGAAAGACAGGGAACATAAGGAGAAAGAACACAGCGACAAGGCAAAACAGGATGCCGCTCACGCAAAACCGGTCTCAAAGAAAGAACTTCTCACAAGACTGGAAGAGACCGGGAGAGAGGCTTCCGAAAACTACGACAAATACCTGCGCGCCTGCGCCGAGTTTGAAAATTATAAAAAACGGGCGGTAAAAGACCGTGAAAATTTTATAAAATATGGCAATGAAACCCTCATAAAGGACATTCTGCCGACAGTGGACAGCATGGAGAGGGCGCTGGAGCACGCATCTAATTCGGAAGACTTTGAGGCATTCGTGGATGGACTCAACCTGATCCGCGATAACTTTATCTCCGTGCTCGGCAAACATGGCGTCGAGGGGATAGACGCCATCGGCAAAGACTTTGACCCCAACTTCCACGAGGCGATGATGCAGGTGGAGGACAAAAAGGAAGAAGACAACAAGGTTGTGGGAGAATTTGAAAAGGGATACCTGCTGAACGGAAGATTGCTGAGGCCGTCAAAGGTGTCTATTTCAAAGTCAAAGAACATAAACAAATAGGATAATACAACAGGAGGACTGATTAAAATGGGTAAAATTATAGGAATCGATCTGGGAACAACAAACTCGTGTGTCGCTGTAATGGAAGGGAGCGACCCGAATGTGATAGCAAACCAGGAAGGAGGCAGGACTACTCCATCAGTGGTAGCCTTTACGGACAGCGGAGAGCGTCTGATCGGGCAGGTCGCAAGAAGACAGGCGATCACCAATCCGGAAAATACCGTTTACGCGGTAAAGAGACTGATAGGAAGAAAATATTCGTCAAAGGAAGTGCAATACGATATTACCATCAGCCCCTTCAAGATTACAGAGGCGGCAAACGGCGATGCTCAGATAACGATAAGGGACAAGAACTACAGCACGCCGGAGATATCTTCGATGATACTGGCAAAGATGAAACAGACCGCTGAAGATTATCTGGGAGAAAAGATAGACGACGCGGTAATTACAGTTCCAGCCTATTTCAATGATTCACAGAGACAGGCGACAAAGGACGCCGGGAAGGTCGCGGGATTGAACGTCCTTCGAATAATAAACGAGCCGACCGCGGCAGCGCTCTCCTACGGTCTCGACAAGAAAGGAGACGAGAAGATAGCGGTATTCGATCTGGGCGGGGGAACCTTTGATATCTCTATCCTTGAACTGGGTGGGGGCGTTTTTGAGGTCAAATCGACCAATGGCGACACCCATCTGGGAGGCGAAGACTTCGATCAGAAACTGATAGACTATATAGCGGATGAATTCAAAAAGGATCAGGGAATCGATCTGAGAAGCGACAAGATGGCCCTCCAGCGCATCAAGGAAGCGGCGGAGAAGGCGAAAATGGAACTCTCCTCAGCCATGGAGACAGACATAAATCTGCCCTTCGTCACGGCCGACGCGTCCGGTCCAAAACATCTCAACATCAAGCTAACCAGGGCCAAACTGGAGATGCTGGTCGAAGATCTGATAGAAAAGCTTGCCGCGCCATGCAAAACCGCGCTGAAGGATGCCGGCCTGAGCGCCTCGGACGTAAACGAGGTCATCCTCGTCGGAGGTATGACACGTATGCCCCGGGTACAACAGAAGGTCAAAGAGATATTCGGCAAGGAGCCCAACAAGGGAGTCAACCCCGATGAGGTGGTTGCCGTGGGAGCCGCCATCCAGGCTGGAGTTCTGGCCGGTGATGTAAAGGATGTCCTCCTTCTGGACGTAACGCCCCTGTCTCTCGGTATAGAAACCCTGGGAGGTGTTTTGACAAAACTGATCGAGAAAAATGCCACCATACCGACCAAAAAGAGCCAGGTATTCTCCACGGCCGCGGACAACCAGCCTGCGGTGAGCATACATGTCCTGCAGGGAGAGCGCTCCATGGCGGCGGACAACAGGACTCTGGGAAGATTTGAGCTTACAGGCATTCCGCCGGCGCCCAGGGGACTTCCGCAGATCGATGTCACCTTTGATATCGACGCCAACGGCATCGTCCATGTGTCAGCAAAGGATCTCGGCACGGGGAAGGAACAGAGCATCAAGATCACCGCTTCGAGCGGACTCTCCGAAGAAGAGATCGACAAACTGGTGAAAGACGCGGAGGCTCACGAAGAAGAGGACAAGAAGAAAAAGGAACTTATAGAACTCAGGAATCAGGCAGACTCGCTGATCTACGGTACCGAAAAGAACCTGAAAGAGATGGGCGATCAGATAGACGCCGACCAGAAATCCAGGATAGAAGACTCCATCGCCAAACTCAAAACGGCCATGGAGGGGGATGACGTCGACGCCATAAAGACCGCCCAGGAGGAAGCAACCCAGGCATCGCACAAACTGGCGGAGGCCATGTACGCGAAGGCAACCGCGAAAGAGACGGAGGCGGATGCAACCGGAACTTCTGGAGAAGGCGCGCAGGCCGAATCGGCCAAGGCCGACGACGACGTGGTGGATGCCGATTTCGAGGAAGTCAATAAGGAGTAGCTATTCAGGTGGATAGGCTGTCCCGACGAGTCGGGATTAGCGAGGAAGTAAATATAAGATTCATAATCTGGAATACCTGAAAACAAAAAAAGCCCGGGGGTTGACCCCGGGCTTTTTTTTGTGAATCCCACACTTAAAATCCTTGACTGATTTCCCGATGTGTGTATGTATTCCTCATATTAATTCACTAATTGATAAGGAGAAAAAATAATGAAACTGGCAGTTTTAGGCGCGGGCTCCATGGGAACAATAGCGGGAGCACTGATGACAAAGAACGGGTATGACGTTACGCTGATCGATGCTAACAGAGATCATGTGGATGCCATGAACAAGAACGGGGCTACGATTACGGGAAAAATGGAGCTGAATATCCCCGTAAAGGCTATTACACCGGATCAGATGAAAGGGACCTACGACATTGTCTTCTATCTGGTTAAGCAAACCAGTAATGAACCTGCTTTGAACGCCCTTGTCCCCCATCTTCATAAGGACAGTATCGTCTGCACGTTGCAGAACGGTGTTCCTGAAGAAAGTGTCGGAACATATGTGGGAAAAGAAAAGGTAATGGGCTGCGCCGTAGGCTGGGGCGCTACCTGGCTCAGGCCCGGCGTTACTGAGCTTACATCCGAAACGGATAAGATGACCTTTGATATGGGAGAACCTGACGGCACCGTGAAGGAGCGAACCAGGAAAGTGGCAGAAATTCTGGAGTGTATCTGTCCGGTCGTGATCACGGAGAATCTTACGGGGGTTCGGTGGACCAAACTCCTTGTCAACGCGACCATGAGCGGGATGTCGGCATCTCTGGGGTGTACCTTCGGGGATATTCTCGACAACGAAAAAGCACTTACCTGCGTGGCACATATCGCGAATGAAACTCTCAAGGTGGCCGCAAAATCAGGAATCACCATGGAGCCGATGCAGGGTGTCGATGTGAATATCCTTGCCTTTAACAACAGGGAGGAATTGAAGGGCAAACTCGACCTGTTTGAACTCGTTTTCAGACCCCATGCCCTTCTGAAGGCCAGTATGCTTCAGGATGTCGAGAAGGGATTAAAAACGGAGATTAATGCGATTAACGGAGTGGTCTGCGATAACGGCAGAAAAACGGATGTACCCACGCCCGTGAATGATAAGGTAATCGAACTGGTGCGGGGCATGGAAGAGGGCAGATATTCAGCCATGTTTGAGAACCTTGAAATGTTTGAGCTTCCACAGTTTAAATAGGGACACTTCCCTATTTAATAAATAGACGTAATCACTCGGGTATAAATAGTGAATGCAGTTTAAATAGGAAAGTGTCCCTATTACGAAGGAGGCAAGCCATGAAGATATCGGCAATAGAACTGTACCATGTATCGGTCCCGCTGAAACATACCTTCTGGCCGACATGGATTCCCGGCTATCCCCAGACCCACAACGGTTTTACCCTGATAAAAATTACGACAGATGACGGGATAGAGGGATATTCCGCGGGGGCCGCCCTCGGTGTCGAGAGGCAGGGATTGGGCGACCTCATAGGGGGCTACCTGATAGGAGCCGATCCCACCGACATTGAAGGAATACAGAGCCTTCTGAAACAGGCGGGGTTCCTGGGATGGAGAAACTTCTGGATAGAACCTGCCTGCTGGGACATCATCGGAAAGAGTCTGGGGAAACCGGTATACGAAATCCTGGGCGGAAATGCCAGGCCGATCCCCGTTTACTGCTCCACCGGTGAGATGCATGAACCGGAGCAAAGGGTCGATGAACTCCTGGCAATGAAAGAAAGAGGATTCAAAGAGGCCAAGCTGCGTGTCAAAAACATCGAGCTGAAGGACGACATACGGCACATCGAGGCCGTCCGGAAGGGCATGGGCGATGACTTCGGCCTGGGAGTCGACGCAAATCAGGGGTGGCTTGTCACGATAGTAGATAAGATCCCCGCCTGGGACCTGAAACGCGCCATAGAATTCGCGAAGGCATGTCACGCGAATGATATCGGCTGGATCGAAGAGCCTCTGGATTCAAGAGATTATGACGGCAACGCGGCGCTGAAAGCGGTATCCGGTGTAAAAATATCCGGAGCCGAGCTCAATTATGGCTGGGATGAAATCAAGATCATGTTTGAGAAGGACTGTTTCGACATATATCAGCCCGACGCTACATTTGCCGGCGGAATCGCTCAGGTCATGAAGGTCATTGAGGCGTGCCGCGCCAACAAGAGAGATTTCTCTCCTCATACATGGACGAACGGCATCGGTTTCTATATCGGATGGAACATGATGCTCTCGGATAAAGAAAACAACCGCTCACTGGAATACCCATTGGAAGAACCCTCGTGGGTGCCGGAATTCAGAGAAGGGATAATTGAACCCATTATCCCCGACAAAAACGCCATGCTCCAGCCATTCACAAGACCGGGACTCGGATTCGAGATCGACCGAAAACTCCTGAGAAAATATGGAAAACGATTCTTCAAGATTACAGAGACAAGGCTAAAATTGAAGGTCATAAGGCAAAAAGGGCTAAAGGCCGCCCTGGACCTGAAAAAGAGGAAAGAAAGCCGGTAATACCTCCCTCGATTCTTGAAAAGAAAGAGAAACGTTCCCCTCTCTCCACCCTGAGTTGTAATGATTCAATATTCTCTGTTTCGTCAAAAATAATATAAGGAGGATTTTGTTATGACAGAAGCATCACAGTTAGCGCTTCAAGGCCTTAGAGATCTTTCCATGATTAAGTGGTACGTAATACCCATGCTCGCCTTTGTCTTTTACATCTATACCTTTGAGATGAAGAAGGCATGGTCATCGGGGAACTGGAACGCCATCTTTGCCGGGTTGACGATTTTCGGTATGGATTTCATCAACGAAACATGGAACGGATGGGTATTCCATCTGACGCAGCATGCCGCATTCTGGACGACACCAGGTGATACGGCACTGAGGACCATGGTCGGGTGGAATATAGAGATCATGTTCATGTTCGCCATCTCGGGAATCATCTTTTACAACACCCTTTTTGAGGACAGGCGCATAAAGATAATGGGGATCCCGAACTGGTGGTTCTGGGCGATTGCCTATGCAGTATTCTGTGTCTTTGTGGAAGTTATCCTGAACATGGGTGGCCACCTTGTGTGGGAATATCCCTGGTGGTACAGGTCATTCGGCGGCATCTGGCTGATTTTCATCTTCGGTTACCTCCACTTCTACGTGGCTGCAGTTATCGTTATCAGCCTGAGAACGATTAAGGCAAAAGTCACAATGGTGAGCATCATCTATGCAATAGCTATCATTGCGAACATAATCTGCATGGGTTTTTTAGGGTGGGTTTACTGAGAGGGAAATCGAGCGGGCAGAGGTATCTTTTTCCCTGACCTCACCTTGAACTGAACAGCAAGCGAATAAAAAAAAATAAAATCTTCCCTTAGCCCAAGTTTAACCCCATTTTCACAAAAAGCAACAAAATAAGGGCATTTTTAGTGATTATGTGTGCGCAACCTGTTGATAACATTGCATGCAGCTTCTGAGGGATTGAATG
>JAFDAS010000140.1 GCA_019313695.1 Deltaproteobacteria bacterium | reverse complement strand
AGCAAATCGTGGATATGATCTATCATAACAACGACTTAACGACTAAACTACTTAACCACTTAACGAGGTCTGTCGTAAGGGATAGGGGAGCATTGGCATGGTGATAACACATAAAAAGACCCGAACTTTCCTTTTTAAGATCAAAGCAAGCCTATTTGTTTTAATATTATTTCTTGGCTTGGTTATGCATGCGTGTTCAAAGGGGCAAATTATTGTCCCGAAGGTAACTCCAGAACCCACAGATCTGCGTCTTGTTGGTAAATTTGTCTGGTATGATCTGTTCACCAATGATTTGCAGTCGGCGAGCCGCTTTTATGAGGGATTATTTGGGTGGTCTTTTTCCGATACAGCATCCAAAGAAAAAGTGATAAAAACGATCTCTCGAGATGGTGTTCCCATAGCGAATGCAATCCATATAGACGCAAATAAGGGCAATGTAAATGATTGCCTATGGCTGAGCTATATGTCGGTAGAAGATGTGGACCGCGCATTGATGGTTGCGAAAAAAAACAATGGAACAATTTATATGCAGCCAAAAGATCTACCAAACAGGGGGCGTGTCGCCATAGTGAAAGATCCGGAGGCTACGTTATTTGCAGTTGTAACCACATCAAATGGTGATCCGCCTGACCAGGGTTTGATTCAGAATCACTGGATGGGAAGTGAGCTATGGAGTAAGAATCCAGAAGCAGCGCTAAAATTCTATCATTTGCTGGCTGGTTACGAACAGCGATTGGTGGATGTGGGCGATGGCCCAAAATACCGCTTTTTAGTCAAGAATGGCCAAACGCGGGGGGGAATTGTGAAAATACCGTGGGACGATGTTAAGCCCAACTGGCTGCCCTATATTGCGGTTGAGGACGTTATGGCTATAGTTTCAAAGGCAAAAAAATTGGGAGGCAGGGTTTTGGTGGAGCCTGATAAAACGATTCGAGAAGGCCGCGTTGCAATCATTTCAGACCCATCTGGGGCTGTATTTGCAGTACAACAATTCTAAGATATTCGCTCTGGTGGAGAAACACTACAATGAAAAGATATATGGGAATGATTTTCATTCTTTTAATTGGTCTGGCGACGGGTCTCCTGATATCAAACATTACGGCCTGTGGCACCTCAGGCTCAACAAGCAGCGGTTATTACAGTACTGGTGTTCACTATAGCTCGGGCTGGGGGAATTATTACCATCGCCCGCATCATCACCGGCGACCCCCCCCACGTCGCCGCCGATAGCCCCGCAGTCGTCCACCTAAAGCAGTGCAGTTGTCTCTGAGATAACATGCACGAACTTCCTCCGTTTCACATGCTCTTCCCAACAACGAAAGTGTGTGATGACATCCCTCGTCATCTCGAACTATAACCACGCCTCAGGAGTGGTCAATTTCCGGTTCTCATTCCTGGGCATAGAAACTCAAAATTCAAGTCGATCAAATGATGATATCAGGAGTATTTTGGTAGCTTAAATTTCATAAAAACCGGTGTTGACATGGGGTCCACTCCACTTTTCGGGTTTTGCCGAGACTTGTCTTTTAAATGGAAATTTTGTATTGACAATGTGTCAATTATGAGATACGTTGTATCACGAACATGGTCCAGCTTTTCTTTAATATTAAAATATTTATTTGGGTAAGGGTTTAAATTATGGCTAAAAACACAAGTGTAAATGTTAGAACCACTGAGGATGTTAAAAAAGGTGCAGAGGCCATTCTTAATGGCCTCGGATTAAATATTTCCTCGGCCGTTAATCTTTTCTTGAAACAGGTTATTAATTATAGGGGTATCCCGTTTGATTTGCGCCTGCCTAACAAAGAAACGCTACACGCCATGGATGACATTGAAAATAGTCATGATCTTGACTCAGCAGATACCGTTGAAGAAATGTTTGAAAAGATTGGCGTATGAGTTCCAGAGAACTGATATGGACAAAAAGATTCTCCAAGGATGTCAAGCGTGCGAAAAGGCGTAACCGGAATTTAGAATATCTCCAGAAAGTTGTTAAAATGCTGCAATCGTCCGACACCTTATCCCAGGAATACAAACCTCATCCCTTAAAAGGTAAATACTCAGGTTATATGGAATGTCATATTGAACCTGATTGGTTGCTAATTTGGAAGGCAGATAGCAAAGCCATTTATCTAACCAGAACCGGTACCCATTCAGACCTTTTTGGATAATATACCCACGATTGTTGGATATTTCCCCTTGAGACAATGATCACGCTGGCAAAATAGTAATAAACTCAATCGATCAACTTATTTTTCTATCAGCGTCCCCCTTCACTTACAAGATCCCGCTTATTGATTTTTTGGGCTAACTTTTGTATCCAGTTTTTCGTCCCTTATCAGCTTTTATCTCATATTTTACCGTTTCGATAATACTGCTGACCGTGCTACATTTTTTTCAATGCCAAATTATTCACTTAGATTTTTTCAAACTGTCATTTCTAAAATGTCTTATCAGGTAAACAGCAACGTTTCTTGGTTCATTAGAATGTCCTCTCCTGGTGACATACAACTCGGTCTCTTGTTGAAAAGATCTTTTCCCCACGCCTACCACGTTTCATCACGTGATATCACCCTGTCCGACATCGCGAGCCGCTCAGGCGAGGCGGGCGGGGCATCTGGATATTTGATTCTTAACAGTCTAAGGGCTCGCTCAAGAATAACTTCACATTTTTCCATCTCAGCTTCAGGCCATCTTCGGCCGCCGCTCAATCTTGAATCCCTCGAAATAATTCATTATTCCTGTGGGTTCACTCAATCGCGGCAACCAAATTTGACCCAAATCTGAGCGCCAATTCTGCGAACTTATTTTTGAGCGAGCCCTAAGCATGGGGCAAGGCTGACAAAAAGTGAAGCAAGAGTCAACGGCAGACCCCCAACTTTTCTTTACTTTTTCCGAGAACAAGAAAACTTTCACCGATGTGTTGACAAACAAACCTATTTTTTGATAGCATTCTGGCCAAAAAAGGGGTATGTTTTCACCATGCTTGAGCGAACTGCTGAAAAATATTTGAATAACTGGTACCTCAAAGATCACCGAAAACCATTGGTCTTGCGAGGTGCCCGTCAGGTTGGAAAATCCACCCTGGTACGCCATTTTGCGGACAAAAACGGCTTGATTTTGAATGAAATCAACCTGGAACGGCATCTGTATCTCGATCGTGTTTTCAAGACCCTTGATATGGATGTTATTATCAGGGAACTGGATGCCTTTTTAGGGCGCAGCATACAATCCCCTGACGCCGTCCTGTTTCTTGACGAGATTCAGGCAACCCCACACGCCATACAGGCGCTTCGGTATTTTTATGAAGAAATGCCGAACCTGCCTCTCATATCAGCAGGGTCGCTGCTTGAATTCGCATTGGCCGACCATGCTTTTTCGATGCCTGTCGGTCGGATCGAATACTATCATCTGGGACCGATGACGTTCACCGAATTTTTGAATGCCGTTGAACCGTCCCTGACCCGGTATATTTTGGAATTTCCGATGAATGAAACCTTCCCGGGGACTGCCCATCAAAAACTGGCTAAACGACAACGGGAATTTCTATTGGTCGGCGGAATGCCCGAAGCAGTGAAAGCGTTTGTCGAGGGAAAAGGGCTGGGGGAAGTCACTGAAGTTCATCGGTCCATTGCAGGGACCTATCAGGATGATTTTTCCAAATACGCCAGCCAGAAAGATCTGGTCTTGATGCAGAAGATTTTCCGGCAGATCCCGAGAATCATCGGGCAGAAGGTAAAATACAGTAACATCAGCCGGGAAGACAGGTCCCGAAATGTGAAAGCCGTGATAGATCTGTTTGCCAAGGCGCGTGTCTGCCATCCGGTTTTTCACAGCCATTGTTCGGGTGTGCCGCTGACAGCGGACATAAATGAGAATGTATACAAATTGATCTTTATGGATGTGGGACTGGCTGCCTATCTCACAGGAGTAGACTGGATCACGCTTCAGTCCCTGGATGGAGACGGGCTCGTCAACGAGGGGAAACTGGCTGAGCAGTTCGTGGGGCAGCATTTATTCAACCCCCTGGAACCGCCGCAGTTAACCTATTGGCTTCGGGAATCAAAGACAGCCAATGCTGAAACAGACTATGTGACTTCGAGCGGTAATCAGGTGATACCCATTGAAGTCAAAGCCGGGAAAAGCGGCACGCTCAAGAGCCTGCACCAATTTGCCTTGAGAAAGAAAGCGGCCATCTGCGTTCGTTTTGACCTCAATCTTCCGGAAATCAGACCCATAACCCATTTGGCCAGAATGAATGGCGGCAGCGTTCCGGTCTCTTTCACACTGCTCTCCCTGCCGCTCTATATGGTCGAAGCCCTGCCACGGATTCTAAATGACTTTCGATCGACTCCAACCCGGCCCCAATCCCCCTCTGTCTCAACATAGCCTTTGCTTTCACCCTGTGCGCACATGCGTGCGAACCACTTCCCGCTGAATGGCGGTATGGATCCAGCCAGCATTATCGGCTGTGATAG
>JAFDAS010000139.1 GCA_019313695.1 Deltaproteobacteria bacterium | reverse complement strand
TACGAGGGTTCTTAAGGAAAAACAGGTTGACAACAACTTATGCCTTGCTTTTTTTTTTTACTGTGTATTATAATAGTGTTTATTTTAACAGTATTTAGTGACATGTGCGAGGCTATCGTGAAGAGCCTGACAGACAAACAATCTAAAATTTATGAATTCATTAGCGCATGGCAGATGGAAAACGGCTACCCGCCGATACAGGCGGAAATAGGTGATCACTTCGGGTTTTGCAGCCTTAATGCCGTGAGAAGCCACCTTGTGCTGATCGAAAAGAAAGGATATATCCGCCTGAATTGCGGTAAAGCTCGTGGAATCCAGTTGGCGTCATCACCTGCATCGGTTATCCGGCGGCAGGAAAACTTTATCCCTTTACTCGGTCGTATCGCGGCGGGAGTCCCGATATGGGCAGAACAGAACTTTGAAGACCATCTGCCCATTTCGCCTGCTTTGTTTGGCGGAGGTGAGCTTTTCGCGCTCCATGTGCTTGGTGATAGTATGACAGGAGCAGGCATCAGAAACGGTGATATTGCTGTCATACAGAGACAGGATTGTGTTGAAAACGGGGAAATAGCGGCTGTTCTTATTGAGCAGGAGGCTACATTGAAACGGGTCTATTTGTCATCCGAGTCGCTTGTACTTAAATCTGAAAATCCTGCCTTTGAAGACCTCAAGTATGCTGCGGGCAAAATCGACCCTGTTCGTGTCCTTGGAAGGTACCGAGGAATTGTTCGAACCAGGAATAATCGGTGGCGATCATGAATGTTGTAAACACAGCTAAAGCCTTTGGATGTCACGATGTCGTGCAACTTGACGACGAGCCTACCCCCAGGCATTTGGACTACCTTGATCTGTTGAAGGTATCCGGACGCGGGGGCCTGAAAGTTGATGCGGTCGCTGAATTCCAGTCTAGACCCCTGCTTTACATTGTATCGAATGATCAAATACGGGATATTGACAATAATAGGATGTTGGATTTTCAGTGCCTGCTGGCCAACCGGGGAGAGAGGGCATATCTCGGTATCTTGAGTCCAGGTGAGCTGAATGTGTATCCAGTCAACTTGGACCGTTCCGTTCTGGTTAACAGCCGCAACAAGACGATCAAAAAGAATTCTCCGGAAGCTCCGCTATTTTTTCAGAGTGTCGTGAATGGCGTTTTCACCATGGAAGGCCAGCCTGATGCTCATGACCATGTATTCAAAACAATTCTTGACCTAATGAGCAGATCCTCGGAGATCCTAATAGGAACATATGGCCTCAACCCTCTGGATGTCCTTTCATTCCTTGGACGGGCACTGTTCTTCCGTTTCCTGTGGGATCGTAAGATAGTCCGGCCGAGCGAACTTCATTCCGTGTGTCCAAAAGCAGAATCGCTTGGAGACTGCTTCCGCAACGTTAAGAATTCCGTCGCGACATGCCGGTGGCTTGACGAAACTTTCAACGGCGATTTACTTCCGCTTTCCGGCAGCTATACAGCCGTATTCAGCCAGGCAAATGCACGGACGGATGGTAAATTATTTCGCCATCTGCAAGCCATTCTGGATGGATGGAAACATGTAGGTGAAGAGGGGTTTCAACTTCGGATCGATTGGGGTGATCTTGACTTTGCCCACATCCCTATTGGCGTGCTCAGTCAGGTGTATGAGAATTTCAGCAAAATTTGGGATTCTCAACAAAGAGAACAGACAAGTGCATACTATACACCTAAGAACATTGCGCGCTATCTTGTGGACGACGCATTTGAAGGCGTCACCGAAAAGAAAGATGCCCGAATTCTGGACCCAAGTTGCGGGGCCGGGATTTTCCTTGTTCTGGCATTCAGGAAGCTTGTTGCAGCCCGCTGGGAACACGATGGGAAGCGACCCAACACTAAGGCGATTCAGTCCATTCTCTACAATCAGCTTTGTGGTTTCGATGTCAGTGAGTCCGCCCTGCGCTTGGCAGCATTGTCGCTTTACATTACCGCCATTGAACTTAATGGAACGCCTCGACCTCCCAAGAGCCTGGAGTTCCCAGAGCCGCTCCAGGGCGTGGTGTTGCATAATCACAGACGGTCTGAAGAACAGGTGGCAAAGGGCTTTGTGCTAGGCAGTTTACGTTCGGATCTTTCCAAAGACTTCAATGGCCGTTTCGATATGATCATCGGCAATCCACCCTGGAGTCGCCTGAAGGGAGACAAGAAAGAGAACAAGGCACTCAATGTCGCATTCACCGAGTTAACTCGTCAGATTTTGACAGATCGTGGACTTGAAGATATTGCGCAGACGTACCGTAACCCTGACAATAACCCGGACCTGCCGTTTTTGTGGAGATCGATTCAATGGGCGAAACCGGGAGGCATTATCGCCATGGCACTGCCCGGGCGGATCTTTCTCAAGCAGTCTGGACCCGGCACTCGTGCGTTTAATGCGATACTACAGGGGCTTGAAATTACAGGGATACTGAATGGGTCAAACCTATCGGATAGTGAGGTGTGGCCGGGTATGAGTCAGCCTTTCATGCTCTTTTTCGCACGTAATCGTGTGCCCGGCGCCAACCACCATTTTTATTTTGTTACGCCTCATTTTGAACGGCGCCTGAATGACAAAGGGCGCATCCGCATTGATTATCAATCCGCTCAGCCAGTGGCTGCTTGCGATGTCGTTAGTGATTCACGGCTGTTGAAGACTCTGGCGGTGGGCACTTCTCTTGATGTGGAGGTGGTTCGCAAGCTTGATGACCTGGAGTGGCCTACTGTTAAGTCGTATTGGAAGAGCCAGGGGCTGTACTCAGGAAGAGGATATGACTTGTCGCCCAAACAAGTTCGTCAGGGTGATGCCCGTTTTATGATGGGACTTCCAGATTTTATTCCACCAGCAAATGGTGAGTTCTCGGTTGATGTATCATTAATGCCTAATAAATTCAAGCGTTCAAAGGTACATGCGCCAAGGTGCATGGAATTGTATACACCTCCATTAATTATTGTACCGGAATCACCTGGCAGCTCACTGTTTACGCCTAAATCGTGGGTAATACGGAAATCAATTGTATTCCGTAAAAGTTATTATGGCTTTTCCGCTTACGGCAGTGGGGAAGCGGATTTGATCATAGCACTTCTTCATATGATTACTCATACTGAGCTGTTCAGGTATCATGTGCTGATGACGAGTTCCAGAATGGGCGCGGAGCGAAGAACTTTTCTCAAGACGAGTATTGAGAATTTCCCATTCCCGACCATCGATGTATTGCCCAAGCAGCAACGACAACGCGCCGTGGAACTGTCCGGTCTGCTTGAAACCGCGCCCAGCAAACCTTGGATGGCGATCAACAACTTCATTTACGATCTGTACGGTCTGGATAAGTATGACCGTCAGGTTGTGAAAGATACGCTTGAAGTGGCCGAGCCCTTCAAGGAGGCACGCAACTGCGCTAATAGTGCCCCTGCGACAAATGACCGCAATGCGTTCTATGCTGAACTTCAACGATTGCTTGCCCCATCTTTCGATGTTACGAATGAGACGGTATTGATTGATGAGGTTGAAATTGCGGGACAGGATATTCTTTCGCCCTGGTATTTTTTTGCTGTTTCTTCACCCTTCACTTCCACAAGCCTGACGCAAGCGGCGCAGAAGCGACTGCTCTCTCAAATCATCAGGGATGCCAACAGAACAGGCTGTAGCCGAGCCATTGTTCACGAAAAGGGGCGCCTACTCGTGGGGATCGTTGGCCAATACCGTTATTGGACGTTAAGTCGTGCCCGGCTGTGCGCCTTGGATATCCTGAGTCATCATCTTGATGCGTTCCCCATAGGGAGAAGCTGATGACGGTCGGCTTTTTTACGCACGGCATAGAGTACACATTACCTCATCCGCAAATCTCACAGCGTATCGTCCTGCTTCTTTGCAAGGTAATCAAAAAGGCCTGGCAGTTACTAAAAGAAAAGCCGCCCTCCGGCTTTCTTTTACAATCCGCAGATGAAGATACCATTACCCAGGTGCTGGTTGAGATCATTGAAAACCGTTTGCGAAAAAACGGTGACGTTGATGGATTCAACTGTGCTCTGTTTGGCAAGGTAAGCCGGGAACCAAAGATTACAAACGTTGACAAAAAACACCCCGACAAGATGCCTGATATTTTCTTCGATCTAAAACGGGATCAACTACCTATTCTCAGCGACCAGGATGGCCTTTTTGTGGAATGTAAACCTGTTGACCGTAACCACCCGATTTTATCCTGCTACTGCAAAAAGGGACTGGTCCGGTTCGTTAACGGTGACTATGCATGGGCCATGCAGGATGCCCTGATGGTAGGGTATGCAAAGGGGCACTATTCATTTACAACGCTCGCATCTGTTCTTGATGATTGCAAAAAAAGCGCCGCCTTGAAGACGACTAACCATTCTGCAGTTGATGAATATGCGATCTATCGTTCAAGTCACAACAGGGATTTTGAGTGGCCGAAAAGCCGCGACCAAGCTTGCCCGATAATGGTATCACACCTTTGGCTGTCGG
>JAFDAS010000138.1 GCA_019313695.1 Deltaproteobacteria bacterium | reverse complement strand
GTGGGAACACGCCAGTCGGAATGTGCCCCAAAACTCGAAGAGTTTAACTCTGCAATAAATGCATCTTGAGCATCCTGCCAGATATATGTGTTATCCTCATCATGAATCGACCCATCATCCGTCTTCACCTCCCAAATCAGACCTGTCACATTATCCCGTACCATGGACCACTCTGTGGCCGAATCTGGCAGGTCATTTCCTTCAGCATCTAACTTGGTGTATGAAGGCGGATTAATCAGATAGCTGGCATCTTGACCATAAAAGTCCTCTCCTGCCTCTGGACATGTGATCTCTCCGGAATTGTCGTAACATTTGGTTTGTCCGGTGTCCGGCAAGGGGCCTGCCAGTGCGCAAACAAAAGCCCCTAAAACAAAAGTTATGAAAAATGCTGAAGCACACATTATTTTTTTCATTTTTGCACCTCCCCTACGGTAAAATACTTAAGCCCTTGTCGACGGGCTCGGATTCTTGGTCGCTTGGTGGCCTTTATCTCAAACCCCGCTTTACTCAATAAGACGGTCTTCCAGAAGAAATCTTACGAAAATATGTTCCTTTTGACCCGTTTGCGCCATTTCATGAAATCTGGAAAGGCTCATGATACCATCTGGCAGGAGTAGGGGACCATAACGCCAGAATAAGGCGCGGGGCCAAGCAGGCCTAAAAGAAACCACTGAGCTTATTCCCGTCGCCTTGATTGACTTGATACTATCTCCTCGGTCAGACAACAAGGCCATCCGAATCTTTTTAACGCCGGTAAGACCAAGGAGCATTCAATTCAAAGGGGGTGTCGACAAGCAACTCCCAAAGATCACGAACTATGGTTTGGCAATCACCCGAATCTTTGGGGCTGATGGTTACACCTTTATGCATAAGGTTATTTCTCTTTTTTCGGGCATTCTCAAGACGTTGATACAGATACTCGCTAAGCAAACCGCCGTTACGCAACATCTCAATAACTTTATAAACTTTCATTTCTTTGAAGTTTTTTCTTGAGATCTTTGCGATGTTATGCTGTATTGTGGCAAATGATTTAGCTACACTGCCATCGACCAGCCCATAGGCCATGAATATTTCTCGCGCCAATGATTCTATGACTGAAAAGTTTAGAGCCAAGCTCGCCGCAGCATGCTGTTGGTTATGAAGTATGGCTGCCTGATAGTTCATAACCATACATGACTGTAAGTCAGCATATTCAAAATCATGTTGTCGCCGCAAAAGATGCTGGATATAGGAAATGCCATCGTCAATATCAGCGTCTTGCAAAAGATACTGAGGACATTTTTCAGTATTGAAAGCCTTTGCTTTGTCTACTACGGCTTGGTCAAGCATTTCTGTCCTTTGGATAGCAACCGCATCCTTTATCACAGCAAAGGCAGTGATCTTATCTTGGCCGTTATAAAGAGCGCCAATTAGAGATGTATGTGCCTTTGCGCTAACTCTACCAAAAAATGCTGCTGAGACAAAATTGACAAATAGGATCCGTTTTTCCTGGAGGTTATGGATATCGTTTTCATTATCCGACACTTCATCCGGCACACTCCCTTGACCAACAAATTTGAGAATGTCTATAGAAGCGAGATCGCTTGAATCAGGAAATACGAAACCAAACGCCCCTATTGAGGTTATGCAGACTGTGCCCACCCCATCACAATCAAATAAGCGAACTACCTTCCAGAGATCGTCTGCCGTTGGCACTTTGCCTAAAAAGTACTTGGCATTGGCCAAAACAAGAAGATGATTTGGAAATTTGGATCGTTCAATGGATATGGGAAACCTCGATTATCCGCTTTGTTTCTTTCGCTCCGCATAACCGGCTGGCAATGGAGCGCAGCGGAATTGCCAGTCCGAGTTAATGCGGTTGTTGCAATCTACCTCTCTATACCCTAACGTTGCATAAAAATTAAGGCTGTTTGATGCATCAAAATCTGGTGTCACATCTTGCATAGTGAATAAAATTATTGTGGTAATCACTTTATTCTTAACAGGAGGTTTCTTTTTCTGCTATGACTCAGGTCAATGTCTTTTTTTTTATTTCCTGTACCTTCAGGGGTGTAACCCTTAGATATTTTAATATATAACGTTGGCAACTTTGTAAACTTACAGGGAATCGGGCACTGGTTTATTATGCTCTTTTCGCGATTAGCAGGGTTCTTCCAACAGTTCCGAGAATACGTTTGTCCTGGATTCTCTGTACCTGGTTTCCGCTTAGACGTTCAGAGGACAGCGGGCATTCTATTCGATGGGTTACTTCCCATCCAGCCTCAGATAAAAGTCTATGGTAATCAAATATTGTAATAGACTTATCGGGTTTCTCTTTTGAGGCTGGTGTGGACTCAAAATCCCGCCAATCAGCATTCAGGAAGGCCATGCTGGTCGTTGGTTTTGCATTTTTATGGGCCAGCAGGAAGAAGCCTTCAAGAAACCTCTCATACTCCTCCTTTGTATAGGATGAGATTGAAGGGGTATTGTCGTTGGCTTTTTCCTCGTATTCTTTCTCCTTCTTGATGTAATAGGGTGGATCAAAAAAGATCAGATCCGGTTTTTTTGTGATCGGCCATTTCCAGTTCCGGGGGTCCCAGTGATGACACAATATCTCAGGGCGATTATCCCTAACAGCAAGATCAAAAGATTGACATTTTCGTTCAAAGAGAAGGCACACATCAGAGACAACGCCACCGCCGGCCATTGGATCAAGGACAGGATCGCCGGGTTTTGTGAAATAGAAGAGGGTGTGCGCAATTAGTTGGGCCGGTATCCTTCCGGGCCAGTCGTCCCCGAATCGTTCATCGCATTCGTTAAAATTCCACTGATCCCAAGTGCGAAGTCCCCACCCAAGCTCTTTGAATTTTTCCTGATCAGTCTTTCCTTCTAATCGTAATGTCCAGACAAGGGGAAGATCCATGCTGTAATGCCTGGCAATGTATTCCATGTCCCGGCCCTGGGCGAGGAGAGTGTTAATTTCACCAAAATTGGTATTATTAACAATTTGCGCTATTCTTCCTCGTGTTATTCCGGTCGTTTCAGCAATTTTTTCCTGGGGCCATCCGAGGCGGCTCAGTCGGAGGATAACTGTGTTTCTGCTTGTTTTTTGCCGGGCACGGATATCCGAGATCCAGGTATTGACAGTCTGCTGGCTGACACCGAGTTTTTCTGCGAGGGCCTCTTCAGTCCACTTACATTCCGGGTCTGTTGATGCAATATCACGGGCGACCCGCTTTTTATCGCCGGGACTTAATCGGTCTCCATGTCTGGTATTACATTCGGCTGATTCAAGGAGAAGCGTCGTTTTGTTTTTTTCGTAATCAAGGGGTTTGTCCTTCCATTCAACTGCCTCAATCTTTTTGATTCCCTTTTCCTTAAACGCAGACGACCGGTGGACGCCATCTAAGATTATGATCGCTTCGGTTGTATCATTGCCATCTGCATAGTTGAAGACCCTTTGAATCTTGATTGGCGGAAATTGAGCGCCGGTCTCAAGCGCTTCGACATACGCGTTAATGGTTTTATCGCTTTTCCCTCCTCTCGGGTAGATGAACTGGTCCCAGGTTAAATCAGAAATATTGACTTCCATCGGCTCTCCAGGACAATGTTTGAGTCCACAGACCCGCCTGCCAAAGCTTTCACTAATGTGGTTATAGATGCTTCAGCATTGCTATATCACACCCCCACTTGGTTTATGCTCGTCTTCAGGCATAGCGGGCACAAGGCAGGGAAACGTCAAAGTCGGTGCTAAATCCTTAGTATTAGTTGTTTCTGTGACGCCAAAATCCGAAATCCGAATATCGAAACTCGAAACAATATCTAACTTCAAATATCAAATGAACAAAACATTTCAAACATTTATCCAATACCTGCGGGGCTCATCACGTTTAGGATTTAGGATTTAGGTCATTCGTATTTGTTTCGGATTTCGTGCTTCGTGCTTCGAATTTATAGGAAATCACATATGCAAATAATGCTCGTTAAGTCAGCAGGTTATCAGCTTAAATGACGTGGCCCTGGGGCACAAGGAAACTGGTGTCATCATATTGATTTGTGCATTATACCCTGCACATCCTGTCAGTCCTGTCCAAGAACAAGAAGTCAGAGACCAGAGGGCAGAGATCAGATGTCATGTGGGACCCATGGCTTTCCGCCTGCCGATCATTAGGGATTTGGCTTTGATGCCCTGAAGCTTATAGTGTAAGGAATTTGAGGTTCATTTGTCATTCCCCCAATTTGTGGATAATGGGTTGAGAAACAAAATTATTTTGATAGGAAAATATGCCGTCAATTTAGAGGGGGCATTTGCCCATGTCAAGCAAAATCGTTGAGGCGGGTTACTCGGGTCAATTATACCTGATCATTTCCCAACTGAATCAAAAAAACAGGCGCCGGAATCATTTGAACCAGTTCCCTCTCTTTTGAACTTTGTTTGGTAACAACAATCAGTCGCTCTCCTTTGGATCTTATTCTACCAAACCATTCAAAGTCGGCAGCAGATACCCTTTCCCGGTAT
>JAFDAS010000137.1 GCA_019313695.1 Deltaproteobacteria bacterium | reverse complement strand
ACTTGCCCCTTAATTCCAAACCAAATACTTCGCATGAGTGGGTCTTTTCCTTTGCCACCGTAAGACTCAATGAAGTCGGCTAGGCCTTGCACGATGCGGTATCGAAACATTCTGTCCTCCTTTTAAACTGTTTTACTCTCTTTAGCAACTTCTCTTGGTCATCTAGTTCGCTCTCCCAGATAACAAGGGTAGAAAAGCCATACTGGGCAAAGTAATCTATCCTATCTTGTGGGTTTTGTCCCCTATGGAAGTAATCCCCATACAACTCAATTAGTTTCTTAGCACCATTTATATTTACAAAGTCTGGGATTTTCCCTCCCAGTATTATTAGGCTCCCGTCAACATTGAGGGCATACTCGTTCAGCAACGCTTCTCCAAGAATATCATTTAGTCTTGCTTCTGCCTTATTCGGTTTAACATTACAGGACTTGAGCCATTTCCTGATATTCTCTTCCTTGCTCATTGGGTTTTTATCACCCTTTGACAATCCCCTTGCTATTCTTGTTCGGCTCATTTTTGCTTTACACTCAGGAGATTTTGGGATACCTGCTCCAATATGCGTGCCGTAATTTGGATTATTAGCACCTTTACGGATATGGGTTCTATTATACTCGGATAGCTTAGGATGGCTTGCTCCTTTGGCATTGGAATTGCCCTTGTTTGCTTCCGATATAAGCAGTTTTGTGGACTCAGAGTGCTGTTTACCAAACATAGGGTTAATCTCCCCACTGTGGTTGTGTTTACCTATGCTAGTTGCAGAGATTTTAGCCCGGCGGATTGCTTCTAATTCTGGTGTTGCCGCTCTACCCATTATTCTTCCTTTTCTAAAGTATCTTCCCCTACAGATTTGGCACCTGGAAGGGGAGGCTTCCCTTGTTTTACCCACGAAAAATACCCTAAACTTTTTGCACCCATCATTGCTGAAGTTGCTATAGATGCCTGCAACAATGGCGACATTTCCACTCCACATTGGCACCAAAGTTCCGCAAGGTCATTTAGCTCAGCCTCGGTGAAAACAAATCCAGAATACCCTGTTAGCTCAAAACCTACTCTCCCAGCTATAGAAGCAGGAAGCCTCACTGCCGCAGGATGTAGCGGCACCTTTCCCGCCCTCATCACCTTTTCCTCTGCTCCCAGCTCCCTTACCGGCAATGGTTCTCGAAGTTGCTCATCCTCATCCCTACCCTGGAATGGTGGAGCCACTTCAGCTTCCGGCTTCGTGAATTGCATGCCTCCCCCTCCCTCAACCTTACTTTTTGTTACTTCCATCTTTTACTCCTTTCAAAGTTCTTTATCCATTGTGCTATCTTTTCTAGAGAAGTCTTCCAAATAGCATTCTCCCATAGAACTAGGCACCAAAACCCAAATGAGTTATAGACCATTATTCGTCCTAATTCAGTTCTTTGCCTATGCCATGCTGTTCTAGGATATGAACCTGTCGGCATTACTTTTTATCCCCACCGAAGAGGCTTGAAAAATCCAGTGGCCAAGCACTCGGCGGCTTTTTCTTTTCCACAGGTTCGAGCACCTTACTTTCTACTTCTCTTCCCACTGCAATCTCCGTAACTGCTGGCTTCTCTGGCTCCGCAATAATAGGTGCAGGCACCCCATCCTTAAGTATCTTCTCAAACTCACTGCGAGGTATTCGCCACCTACTACCTAGCGGCTTAATACCTCTTATTCTGCCCTCTTGAAGCATCCACAGGACCCACTGGTACGAGTATCGTAGCTTGTCTGCAACCTCGCTTACAGTGAGGAACTCCCCTACCTCAATTTCCTGCTGCTGCTCTTGAGTAACTTCACCCTTCTTCCCCTTATCTACCCGTTCTTCCTCCGGCATATTATCACCCTCCTCATGTTAAGTATGATGATTTATAACAGAAAAGTCAAGTACTGTCTATAACCTGTATACTTTAGCTTTTTTCTGTTTTACCATGTATTTACATAGGGTAACACAGGCGTTATCCTAAATAATAACAGGGAGAATTGTTATGCCGGATGTAAAAATGGTTTGGGGTTTCCTGGCGGTAATACTGGTGGTGATGGTAGGGCTGTGGGTGTTCAGGCTAGTCAAGAAAGAGATACCGGTATAAGGAGGAATAGCAAATGCCAACTACACAGAACCTTATTGGTATGGTTATGCTGTTTGCCATTGTAGTCGGTGCTGTCTTCTTTGCTGACTGGCTGAAGGGACGAATGGGAACGTAAAAGAGAGGGAGGGGCTATTAGTAGTTCCTCCCTCGTTTCTTTTGGAGGTTCTAAATGAGGATGGATTGGAGTTTGCTTCTTAATATATTCCTGGCGATTGTGCTTGCCAGGATATTTGAACAAGCCATGCTTCAAGGCCATAATACTACTACGGGAACAAGAGTGGGAGCGGAGGTTAATAGTCCAGCTGTTCCCACTATTACATACTCCAATCCAATAGACCAATATTTAGCGGAAAAGTACCCAGGTGCGAGATAAAAGTAGTTTCATTGATATGGAGGTAAATAATGAGTCCAACGGCTGTAAAAGAAGAAGTTTTCGACCTAAACCAAAACGTAACAGGTGTTACAGCAAGAGACCTGGCTGCTAAAACTGCTGATGCTAGCCTGCAACCGGTTTTCGAGTATCTGGTGCCGGTTGGCTACTCACTGGTTTTTAGTAGGGAGGATACACTGGCGGCTTACCTGGAAGATAATGAGGGAAGCCCTGCCGAATGTGTTGCCGGCGTAAGGGTAGATGTGGTGGTAATGGATAGCAGTAAGATGAACGTCCGGTCTATCCTTAATCCAATCAGGTATGGTGGTATCAAGGACTTTACTAACGAGGATAAGCTCGCCCACCTTGATGTTCCAGACGGAGAGGTAATAGTAGCCAAAGAGGGTGAGAGGGTCTGTCTCAGGGCAGACAGCAGTGGCGCCATAGTAACCATTGATGCCTCCGACTGTTATTTCCGGCTTACGTGTCGTAGAATCAGACATAGTCTATTCGAATAGGAGGAAAGATAATAATGCCAGAAATTTTAGAAGCACCATTCAGACTTTATCAGGATGACCCCGTAATAGCAGTGGCTGACGGAGTAGCAAGCACATGGTCGGGCATCTGGAAGTACCAAGTTCCAGTTGGTGTCTCGCTAATTATTAAGCCAAGTCACACTTTTGCTGCCTACATCGAGGATGGTTCTGCTGAAGTCGGCGACCATACTTGTTCCGTCAGGATTGAAAAGCGGGATGCAAGCGAGAGCGATGTGGCTATCCTCTTCGGACCAAAGCTTTACAAGTCAGTTAAGCAGTTCGTTGACACGAACAGGATAGCAAAGTTCAGTGTGCCGGAAGAGGGAGTAATTATCAACGAGCGAGAGTACCTGGTTGTTGTTGTCTACGACGACGGCACCATTGACGAGTCAGACTCTTACTTCGAGATGCACATTGCTAAAGTACGGAAAGCACTGGGAGCATAGCTTCTCAGGGCTATTAAAGGAGGGTAATTATGCCGGGAAGAGTTAAGGAAGAAAGCTGGGACCTGAATAGTAATGATACTACGGCAATACCAGCTGGTAGTCGGTCAGATGGCACAGCCAGTAAATGGAGTGATATTTGGAAGTACCAGGTACCTACTGGACAGGCTCATATCTTAAAGCCGGGTCACCACTTCAGTGCATACCTTGAGGATGCAAGCGCTGAAGTCGGTAATGGTACCTGTCGCATCAAAATTGTCGTGCGTGACCAGTCGGAACAAGACGAGAAGGCAATATACGGACCTGCTCTATACGTTGCCAGTAAGGACTTCGATGATATAACCAAGATGGCCAAACTAGCTTTGCAGAACGACCTGGCTATCGAGGAAAAGTTCTTCATAGTCTTGCAGGTATACGATGATGGTGCCATCGATGAGTCCGATAGTTACTTTAACTTAGAGACAATAAGAGTCCGCAGCAGCATCTAGGAATACCTGGACTACTGCGAGTACTACCTACAGGTAGTTTTTGTAAGGGGAGCTTACCTCAATGGTAGCTCCCCATTATTGTTTAGTGGAGGAAACTTGGATAAGCAGGAACTTCTAATAGCTACGAATATAGCAGTGCTGCGGAGGCAGTTTCCGCCCATAGAAATAGTAAACCAGATACTCTATGGGCTAAAGGTAGCCCGGCAAGTATTATCGCTAGAGGCAATAATAGAAGAAGCTGGTGATACTCCACCATTTGAAGTTCCGGTTGTAGAGATAAATGGGATAACAGCTACTACAAGCTATGCAACGATAGTGGAAAAGACTATAACGGCAGGAAGAACAGGTAAGATATCGAAGATGGAAATGGCCTGCCGAATTGACGTAGACTACGATATTGTGCACTGGAGGCTTACGATAAATAGTAGGGTAGTATTTGAAGACAAGCTCTTGCCCAGCAGCCTTACCCTTGACCTCGCCGATATAACTATAGGAGGGGGAAAGCTGCTAAAGATTGAGGCTAAGACAACAGCAGGGACATCTTTAGTATGGGGAGATATTACAGGGAAAGAGGTATTTTAGTTATGGG
>JAFDAS010000136.1 GCA_019313695.1 Deltaproteobacteria bacterium | reverse complement strand
CTCAATATACGATATCACGATGTAAATCCGGAATGGAATTATACCATTTCGCCAAGGTCAATGAAATCAACAGAACAGGTTAAAAAGTAAACTTTATTTTGTTACATACCCTTAGCTTTGCGGCAGATATTACACCGGATTCACTCAGCGATTCGATGGTTTGGCCATTTCCTTTTGACAGATCCATAATGTTCCTGTCGGAGAGTACAAGGAAAACGGCCATATTAGTCCTCTTTGCCGTTTCGAACCGCCAGCGGTAGAGGTTTTTCAGGCGACACCTCTGGTATTCCTCCAGGTCGTCGTACCCTTCAATCCTGAAGAACCCTCCCGGATTGAAGGTTTTTTCACTCCACCTCACATCCGCCATCTTATGGAAGATCTCTTCAGCCTCTTCCTCCAATTTGTTGTGCGCCAGACCTTCTTTGAGATAAAAGTACAGGTCGGGCAGATAGCGGGTATCAAGCGCCGCGTAATTCAACTGTTCATCTGTCAGGGGCCGTATATCCCATCTCGACCGTTGAATCTTTCTTGGTTTTTCCAGCTCAATCCCCAGACATTCCAGAACGATTGACGTAAGAGAAAGGGGTGTGATTCCCAGAATGGAAGCTGCTCTGTAGGTATCAAAGATGTTACTGAACCTGAAGCCGTAGTCACGATTCAGCAGGCGTATATCATTGTCGCATGCGTGGATGATCTTAACGATTGAAGAATTTATGAAGGCATCACCCAGAAAAGAGATGTCCACATCCAGAAGCGGATCAAAGATATATGCGCGAGATTCCGTGCATATCTGTATCAGGCAGAGCTTCTCCCGGAAATATCTGAAGGAATCGTATTCGGTATCTATTCCTATATGCCGCGCGTTTAGTATGTCGTTTTGTGCCGCTTCAAGTTTTTGCGGATTGTCTATAATCATCCAATTGGTGTCCAAAATATAATCCTTAACCGGTCTTGTGTGTCCTGTTCCAGACGTAACTTCCGGCAAAGAGCAGAACCGCTGAAAGGGGTATGGTGCATAGAAGCAGGCCGTTGTGGCCTGAGAGTTTCAGAAAGAGTCCCGATACGCCTCCTCCTGTAATGGCGATCATCGCTCCCGCGGCGTTCAGGCCGAACCTTTTTGCGTGAAATCCGAACAGAATCGGGACGACGAGGCCTGCCGAATAAATGGTGTACCCCAGCAGGAGAGAAGCGATTATGCCCTGCAGTCTCAACGCGATTACGAGAGAAACAACTCCCGTGACGATTACGCATATCCTGGATATCCTGAGCAGATTTTTTTCATCAATCTTGAACAGGGGGCTTAGTATGTCCGAGGTAATGATGGTGCTTGTGGTGAGCAGGCATGTGTCTGCCGAGGACATTACCGCCGCCAGGAGGGCGATTATGACGAGGCCGTTCAGACCTGTCGGGATTGTGTTCATGACAAGTGCGGGCAATGCGCTCTCCGGCTGGATCTCCGGCAGGAGCACCCGCGCGGCAATCCCCGCGAATGTTATAAGAAAGGCTGTGGGGATCATAATGGATGCGGTCAGCACAAGAGACCTTCTGGCAACTCCAGGATCTTTGGAGCAGAAAATT
The DNA here is from genome assembly GCA_019313695.1 of Deltaproteobacteria bacterium. GTDB lineage: Bacteria > Desulfobacterota > Syntrophia > Syntrophales > UBA2210 > UBA2210. Next base: position 2,949 of record JAFDAS010000136.1, on the reverse strand, counting down.
CTGGAGTATATATCCGGACCGACAAGGTACGTCGCGCCAACAAAAAAGAGAAACGTCAGGAGATCGATCCATCCGAAACCGGGAGACGTTGGGAATGAAAAATACGAGGGGGAAAGATTCGCTGCCATTCCTGAAATCCCGCCCGCGGCGGATACGCCTGCAATTGTGCAGACAATAATACCCGCGATGATAAATACTGATTGTATGAGATCTGTACGCAGGATGGAATACTGGCCGCCTAAAAGAGTGTAAATGATAAAAACAGATCCGGCAATGATCATCAACAGGACGGACTGCCCCGGCCATAACACCGACAGTATCTTGCCCGCTGCAATGATCTGTGCCGCGATTATTCCCAGCCACGCGGCGGCGATCAGAACAGAGGCGATAATTCTTACCGCATTTCCTCCGTACTGCTTTCTGAGGATTTCGGGAAGGGTGTATACTTCATAGTTTCTAACCCGTTCGGCAAACCATACAGAAAGTAATAACAAGCCTATTGCCCCTACGAGCATCCACCATGCCCCGACAAGGCCCTTTGAATAACCCAGGCCGGCAATGCCGATGGTGCTCGAACCCCCTATTATGGTGGCCAGCAATGAACCCGTTACTGCCGGAGTATTGGCCTTCCTGTCCGCGACAAAATAACTTGAGGCGCTCTTGATCTTCTTCATGCTCAGGATACCTACAAGTATCATCCCCAGAAGGAAGGCTCCTGCTATGATATTGTTCATCTGTTTCTCTCCCGCGGGTAAATGCACCCACGTTGCTGCGCACTGATATCATACTTCGCCGGAGAGGGAAAGTTTTACGGACATTCATTATCCTGACAAATTGCGCGCCGCATCGCGTAAAGAGGGGGATTCCGGATTGACCTGCCCTTCTTCGTCAGAAGGGCAGGTGTGCCTGATTTATTGTCAGAAAGGAATTTCATATGGGAGGAATGTCACTGAAATTCTGCCGCATCGCAGAATTCATTTCGTTGAAAACACCTCTTTCCCCCGGCCTGTGCTGTGGCAGAATACAGCCTTAAAAATACACAGTTAAGTCCCCGGAACAATTCGCGTTGTCACGCATCAGACATTTTTTTATCCTGGGATTGACGTCATATTTTATTCCGAGGCTCTCAATCCAGCACTCAATCCTGTAAATAACACCGCATTCATATTCATTAATCAAGCCGATTCTTTGCATACCCTTGTAAGCAAAGCACTCTTTTGGCTTAAACTCCCAATGCAAAACGTTTTCCCTCGGAAAACTCATGGTGGCATTCATAAAATCAGGTATGAATAATTCAGACGCCCCTTCAAAAAAGTATTTAAACTCTTCAAAAGTTTCGACTCGTTCTTTTTCGATGCCGAGAAACTTCTTTATTCTCCCGACCTCTAACGGGGCCAATGAGCGTATCGCCGCTTTGTTAATCTCACACGCCTTTTGTATACCCAATTCCTGATAGCAGTGATAAAACCACATGCCGTCATGCGTCATCCAGCATTTGCCCAGAAGTTCAATCAATTCCTTCTTTTCAGATGGCTTCATTTTTCAGTCCTTTCTAACCAGATTAGATGCCGATGTAAAAGGCCGGTGCTGTCCTTGGTTAAAGTTGTCAGGGACTGTAGATCAACCAGGCCCCCATTTCCCGTTATCTCTTTCTTTGTTAATGCCAAACTTGAAAACCCTTGACAAATATAAATCAACATAAAATAAATCTTGTGATATAGCAATTCGTAAACTTGACAGACTTGTGGAAAGCCTCCTATGATAATGTTTGACGGACTCGCAAAAAGTCCCAAAAACGTCATGCCGGACCCCGTATCCGGTACGGGGCAGGCCCAACCCGGCATCCAGATCATATTGAAATTACTGGATTCCGGCTTCCGCCGGAATGACAAAAAATGGTGTTTTCTGACTTTTTACGAGTTCATCAATGTTTTATACTCATAAACACCTGACGATTAAAGATACCGGGAGTCCCTTCGATTCCCGGGGATGCGGTATATGATGAATATTTCACAACTCCTGAAAGAGGCGGAGTCCGGGTTTGGCGCTGAAGGGTTACCCACGCCCGGGCTGGATGCGGAAGTTCTGCTTGCATTCTCTATTGCCAGAGAGCGTCATTTCCTTTACGCGCATCCCGCGAAAGAGATCTCCGGCGTGGAGATGGAGAGATTCCGCTCGCTGGTCGCTAAGAGGATAAAGGGGAAGCCGGTTGCCTATATCACCGGAAGAAAGGAATTCTGGTCGCTGAATTTTGAGGTCACTCCGGACGTGCTGATACCAAGACCGGACACAGAGATTCTGGTCGAGGAGATCCTGAGGCTCTCCGGACAGGAAAAAGAGGTGAAAATCAGAATATTGGAGATCGGCACCGGAAGCGGGGCAATCAGCGTCGCGCTTGCGTCCGAATTGAAAAATGCCTCCATTACAGCTACGGATTTTTCCCCGAATGCCCTCGCGGTTGCGGAGAAAAACGCTGTGAACAATAAAGTGGGGGAGAAGATCTCATTTTTATGCGGGGATATGTTTGATCCTGTTGAGGGGAAATTTGATATAATCGTCTCAAATCCGCCATATATTACTGAGCATGAATTCGAATTGCTCGCTCCTGAGGTCAGGGAGTACGAACCTCGCCGGGCGCTTGTTGCCGGTCCGGAGGGCACAGAGTTTCACCGAAAACTTGTGCGGGATGGAGAGCGATTCCTGGAGAATGGCGGGCGGCTTGTCATGGAAATGGGGGCGGATCAGAGGTTCGCCATCGAGAAAATGCTGAAAGAGAAGGATTACTGTGATATTGTTTTTCACCGCGATTATGCCGGGCTAATGCGAGTCGCCATAGCTAAGGAATTAAAAATAAATAACCTTTACACATGGTGATAGTTCTGTTATATTAGCGGCATGCTGAAATTATCTGAGAATGCCAAGGCTATCCAGGAAGAGTTCGATGACATT
>JAFDAS010000135.1 GCA_019313695.1 Deltaproteobacteria bacterium | reverse complement strand
GACCGGTCTTTATAAACATCTGGCCAGGGCGGCTAACGAAAAAGACATCGACAGTTCCAAAGTCGAGTCTTTCAATCTTGACGAGTATGTCGGCCTTCCGGGAGAAAACGCGCAACAGAGAACACTGCACCCGGAAAGCTACAGCTATTTCATGATACAGGAACTCTTCGGCCTTCTGCAGAATAAGTTCAGAGAAACAGATGTTCCCTGGGGGACCCTTATAGACCAGGAGAAGCTGGCATCTGAGCTTCAGGCAAATCCGGAGGACTGGGAAGAACAGGGTTCGGATAAGGGGAAGGCCATCGTTATAAAAAAAGATGCACAATCTGATTATCTGCGCTGGATCAGGAACGAGATACTTGACGCCTACGCGGAAAAGATCGTAAAAAAGGGTGGTGTCGATCTCCATGTCATAGGTGTCGGCGGCAGGGGGCATGTCGCTTTTCACGAATCGGGAATACCCTTTGAAGGAAACGAGATGCTCCTGGTAAGGCTCGACGAAAACACCGTGTCGAATGCGGTCGAGGACGGACATTTCGCTAAGAAGGAAGACAGTCCCTGGTACGCTATATCCATGGGCGCCGAGCTCGTCTACAGGGCAAAGAAGATAGTCCTCCTTGCCAACGGTAAACGGAAAGCGGGACCGATCGCGGAATCCCTCCTGAAAGACCCTTCGCCTCTGGTGCCGATCTCATACGGCCAGATATTTTCCGAAAAGGGTGGAGAGATGATATATGTTATCGACGGGGCCGCCGCAGAGCAGATCCTGGGGAAATCTGACGAACTGAAGCGGCATGGCATCGAAGTTGAGGACATCAGTAAGGATTAGGGTTCGAGGATTCAAGGGGTCGAGTGAAGGGAATTTGGATTTAATTGAAAAATGGTTATGATTCATAGAATAGAAATCGGATTCAAAGAGGGCATAAGGGATGTCCTCGGGGAAAAGACCAGGCGAAAGATAATCGAACATCTCGGGATCGATGTCGCCGAAGTGGATACCATCGAAGTATATACCATGGAAGGGGATATTGCGGGCGACGAACTGGAGAAGATAGCGAGCGGCCCCCTTTCCGACCCCATCATTCAGAAGTATGTCATAGGCAGAGGTCTCGCGGACAGATTCGACTGGCTGATAGAAGTGGGCTTCAGGCCCGGTGTCACGGACAATGTGGGAAAGACCGCGAGAGAAGCCATCGAGCTGCTCCTTAATAAAAAAGGCGCGGATGTTTATACCTCAAGGCAGTATGTCCTTAAGGGGGATATAAACAGAAAAGACGCTGAGCGGATCGCATCGGGGCTTCTGGCCAATGAGCTCATTCAGCGCTACGAGATCATCAGCGGGAGGGAATGGAATCCCGCGGAGGGGGTCCGTCCATACATTCCCCGCGTAACAATCGAAGACAATCCGTCAACCGAAACGATTGACCTCGATGTGAGTGACGAAGAGCTTCAGGAGATCAGCGACACCAGGGTTCTCGCCCTTACAGTCGATGAGATAAAGGTGATGAGGGATTACCTGCATGACGAAGCCGCGCTGAATGAACGGATGAAGGCAGGCCTTGGTAAAAAGATTACCGACGTCGAGCTGGAATGTCTGGCGCAGACCTGGTCCGAGCACTGCAAACACAAGATTTTCAACAGCATCATAGACTACGAAGATGAAAACGGTATCCACAGCATCACCGATTCCCTCTTTGGCAGCTGCATCAAGAGAGCGACGAAGGAAATCAGAGAAGACCTGGGAAAAGATGACTGGTGTCTCTCGGTCTTTGTGGACAATGCCGGGATCATCCGGTTCAATGACGATTACAACCTCGTGTTCAAGGTGGAAACCCATAATTCACCCTCGGCGCTTGACCCGTATGGTGGAGCCCTTACCGGTATCGTCGGGGTCAACCGCGATCCATTTGGAACAGGAAAGGGCGCAAAGCTCATCTTCAATACCGATGTCTTCTGCTTCGCATCCCCATTTCACAAAAAACCCCTCCCCAGGAGGATTCTCCATCCGAGACGGATCTACGAAGGCGTAAGGGAAGGCGTGGAGCATGGAGGCAACAAGAGCGGCATTCCCACAGTCAACGGATGTCTGGTATTTGACGAAAGATACCTTGGCAAACCCCTTGTTTACTGCGGAACAGGCGGCATCATGCCTGCTCGCATCCTCGGAGAGGCGACTCACTCAAAAGAGATAGTCCCGGGAGACATAATCATCATGACAGGGGGGAGGATCGGGAAGGATGGAATCCACGGAGCGACCTTCTCTTCAGAGGAACTGCATGAGGATTCCCCTGTAACCGCGGTACAGATCGGCGACCCCATAACCCAGAAAAAGATGACGGATTTTCTCCTTATCGCGAGGGACAAAAACCTCTACAGGGCAATAACAGACAACGGCGCCGGCGGCCTTTCATCGTCGGTCGGTGAAATGGCCACACTCTGCGGCGGTTGTGAAATCGACCTCGAGAAGGCCCCTCTGAAATACGCCGGGCTCAAACCCTGGGAGATCCTCATATCGGAGGCACAGGAGAGAATGAGCCTCGCGGTGGCACCTGAAGATTGTGAGGCATTTCTCGAGCTTGCCAATAAGATGAATGTCGAGGCCACCATCCTTGGCACCTTCACCAATTCAGGAAAATTTCATGTTTGTTACGGGAGAGATACTGTGGCTTATCTCGACATGGGATTCCTCCATGATGGCCTTCCCAGGATGCGGCTGAACGCGAAGTGGATACCTCCACAACATGAGGAGCCGGGGTTTCCGGAACCGGACGACATGGGCCGCGCCCTGAAAGATATGCTTTCACGTTTGAATATCTGCAGCAAGGAATCGGTCGTCAGGCAGTACGACCACGAAGTGCAGGGTGGGAGTGTGGTCAAACCGCTGGTCGGCGTCGCAAACGACGGCCCGGGGGATGCGGCGGTAATAAGGCCGATACTCGATTCCTTCGAAGGCGTTGTCGTGGCAAATGGGATCTGCCCCCGCTACAGCGACATCGACACATATCACATGGCTGCCTGCGCAATAGACGAGGCGGTCAGAAACACCATAGCCGTGGGAGGCTCTCTCGACAGGCTGGCGGGAATAGATAATTTCTGCTGGTGCGATCCGGTGGAATCGGAGAAGACACCGGACGGTCGATATAAGCTGGCGCAGCTCGTCCGCGCGAACAGGGCGCTCTACGATTATACAAAGGCATACGGGGTTCCCTGTATCTCCGGAAAAGACAGCATGAAAAATGACTACATCATAGGAGAAACGAAGATATCGATACCGCCGACCCTGCTCTTTTCCACAATGGGAAAGATTGAGGATGTAAGAAAGGCGGTTACCATGGACGCGAAAAGATCGGGTGATCTGGTCTATGTGCTGGGTGAAACCCGCGAAGAGCTCGGAGGATCCGAGTGGTTCGCCCTGCACGGGTTTACGGGTAATAATGTTCCCAAAGTAAATGCCGCCAAGGCAAAGAAACTCTACAGGGCATTGACCGGGGCGATCGACAGGGGTCTGATTGCCTCCTGCCATGATTGTTCCGATGGAGGACTTGGCATTGCCCTTGCCGAAACCGCCTTTGCCGGAGGTCTTGGAATGGATGTTGACCTCTCGCGTGTCCCGCGTGAAGGGATAGAAAGAGATGATTACCTCCTGTTTTCCGAGTCGCAGAGCAGGTTTGTGGCAACCATCTCCCCCGAATCGAGAGAAGAGTTCGAAGGCATCATGAGGGGAAATACCATTGCCTGCGCAGGAAAGATAACATCGGAAGGGGCCTTCAGGATTTCCGGAACGGATGGGAAGAATATTATAGAAGAAGATATTAACGACTTAAAAGAGGTGTGGCAGAAACCGCTGGATTTTTAACATAAGTACCTGAGAGCAAATGATAAACAGAGTAAAATCGATCGTAATAACGGGAAACGGCACAAACTGCGAAATGGAAATGGCGCATGCCTGCAGACTTGCGGGATCTGCCGAAGTGGATATTGTTCACATCAGCGAACTGCTTTGCGGCGAAAAGCGTCTGGACGATTACCACTTTCTCAATCTCCCCGGCGGATTTCTGGATGGAGACGACCTGGGGTCCGCAAAGGCGGGAGCGAACAGGATCATCCACGCGGACGTCAGGGGCGGAAAAGAAAAACTGTACAGACAGTTTATCAAATTCATCGATGACGGCAAACTCATCCTGGGTGTATGCAACGGCTTTCAGCTTATGATCAAGCTTGGGCTGTTGCCGGCATTTGACAGAGATTATTCCACCCAGGCAGTTACGCTGACATTCAACGATTCGGGACGCTTTGAAGACCGGTGGGTCTACCTCAGGATAAACGGGAATTCACCCTGCGTTTTCACAAGGGGTCTTGAAAAAATATATCTTCCCGTGAGGAATGGCGAGGGGAAAATCGTCACAGAAAAACCTGCTGTACTGGAGAAACTACACGCAGGCAATCATATCGTCATGCAGTACAGTGATGAGGATTACGGGAAAGCGACGATGGATTATCCTGACAACCCGAACGGTTCGGAGGATGCCATCGC
>JAFDAS010000027.1 GCA_019313695.1 Deltaproteobacteria bacterium | reverse complement strand
TCTCAGAGCCATCAGATGCGATCAGTACTTCCTGAGTTCGGTGGCCGCGAATGTCGCGAATGACTGTATGTTCACGCCCGCACGCCTCACAACGCTCACCCACATAAGTAGCCCGGTCGCCTGTTCGATAGCGAATAAACGGCATCACTGTATTTATAAAACCGGTCCCCACAATTTCGCCCCGCTCACCCGGCGTAGTTACTGGATTATCATTATTGTCTAGCAGTTCGAAATAACCGTAAGTCGGCCAGACATGATAATCGTCTGACGTTTCACAACCCACAGCAAGGACAACCTTCTCCGACTGGCCGTAACAGGAAAAATATCGACACCCGAACACATCCTCAACCATCTGTCGTTGCTTAGGATAGACAATTTCGGACTCTGCGATGATACCCCTAATGTTCGTTGGGGTATGAGTGCCATTTCGAAGGATGAAACGGGCCAGGGCAGCAACAGTAGATGGGTAGACATGGAGAAAGCAGGGCCCGATAGTAGCGATGTGCTCCAGATAACGGGCCATATTTTCATCCGACATGTGAAAGCTGCTATAATAATGGTGCCGGAGAATCGGGTCATATTCATGGCGAAACCCGTTTCGATCGATCGGCACCGCTCGACCTCGTAACACGGCCATCGGCACTCCGAGTTTGTAGCTGGCCCGCTCCCAACTGGCAACAAGGTAACTATACTCCGTCGGGGAGCGGTTCGCATTCATATAGAAGCTAAGAGGCTTGCCTCCGGTGCCACCCGTAGAACAATAATCTGCATTAGGATGATCAGGAAGCACCGTCAACATCTGCCGTAAATGTTTATCAACCGCATATCTATCTATGGTTGGAATCGCGAAAAAATCATCAAAGAACTTCAGATTATGTAGATGAATGCTGGCATTGTCGAACGCTTGTCGATAGTATTCTGTCTTTTCGTATGCGAAGGAACATATGCTGAGAATTTGCTTTTTGGCATATTTTTCGTAAGCACTGCGAGACCACCATTGGCAATTTTGCGTAAAGGCCATATTTTTCCGGAAAGCTCTTCCCAGAAGAATTCGTTCTGGAATCACTTTAACAATTGGTTGGACCATTTTTCGGACAGTTTTTGGAGTATTGAACCATAATTTCTCCCGCGACGACAAAACTATTGCTGCAGTCGAATGTGTTTTCTCATCCTTCTTTTTATTGGAGTTTGTAGTCCTGACATTGAGGTTCTCTCGTGTCTGCGAAAGCGTGGTCACTTTGGCAGATACTCCTCTCAGATCCTTTAGCTTATAATCGCTACCGTTAGTAATTCCGTCTTCGATATACATTCTGTACCAGCATTCGAGAGCAAGAATACTCCAGATGTGCAGTGCGTAGTCTCTTCGACCTGAAAAGTGGTCACCTAGTACTCGTGCAACACCATCGTAGTTCAACAAACCGGAGCGTTCGATATTCTCTTGTGATAAAAACTCCTCGACAAAACCACGAAGTTGATGTTTAATCCACTGGCCAATGGGTGATTCAAAGCCTACCTTCTTCCTATTAGCAATCTGCTCGGGGATCCACTGCTTAGCGACTTCCTTAAATATGTGTTTGCTTCGTCTGCCTTTGAGGCGATAAGATGCCGGCAAAGATGTTGCGAAATCAACAAGGCGGTAATCGCACAATGGTGAGCGGCACTCCAAGCCATGTGCCATAGTCATTCGATCCATATATGTCAGTTGGTACTCAGGCAAGTATCCCTCAACATCAAGGCTGGCTGCGCGGTCTAGGACATTCCCGTCACCACCAATCAAGTGATCTCGGAGGAATTGTTCAGCCACGGGATCATCGGCGTTGGTCTTAACTGCAGTGGAAATCAATTGATCGCGTACGTCGCAACTGAATAAACTAACCCACTGCAGATAAGCCTCGTCAGCAGGCAAACTCGAACCAGCCACAAAACGATGTGCTCGCCGTGCGAACGGCTTTCCCTCACTTAATTCGGGCATTTTATGAACAATCTTCTCGATCATCTGCTCTCTTACAAATCTTGGTAAGAACTTGTAGTATTGCAGTAAACGAATACCAAGGTGACGGGGATAACCGAAGAATAATTCATCTCCACCAGTGCCGCCCAATACAACCTTCACTTTCTTTTTTGTGAATTCCGACAGTAAATAAACAAGCGTTGATATTGGTTCACCGTGCGGTTCATCATAGTGCCATAGAACCTTGGGTAGTAAATTGACACTAGAATATGGACCAATAATTAATTCATGATGCTTAGTCCCAAGTTCTTTGGCCATGTGTTTGGCATATTGGAGTTCGTTGAAACCGGAAGCATTTCCTTCGTATCCGACTGTAAATGTCTGTACGACAACGGAGTGTTTGCGCATTAAACTAACGATTGCGGATGAGTCCAATCCTCCACTCAGAAATGCACCAACTTCAACATCACTTTTGAGACACAGCTTAATTGTGTCATCTATAAGGTCAGATAACTCGTTGGCTGCTTTCTTGAACGGGAGTGTACTGCCTCCAGAACGACTGCGTGACCAGTAACGTCTTATATCAACCTTATTGTTCTCGTAAACAAGAATATGTGCCGGAGCAAGTTTGTGAATACCTTGATAGAACGTTCGTGGAACTGATAGATACCCTAAAGTGAAGAATTCGCAAACAGCCTGGGCATTGACACTTCGCTTCTGGCCCCTTTGTAAAATGGCTTTGATCTCAGAGCCAAATAAGAGCTCTCCATTACTGTTCTGATAAAACAGTGGTTTTTCGCCTATTCGATCGCGGGCTAAAACAAGACGCTTTCGTTTTGTATCCCATAAGGCAATGGCAAACATTCCACGAAGATGCTTTACAAAGTCTAATTCGTATTGCTCATAAAGATGAACGATTGTTTCAGTGTCCGAAGAGGTAGTAAACTTGTGTCCTTGCAGCTTTAACTGGGTCGTAAGTTCCTGGTAATTATATATTTCCCCATTTAATACAACTTGGATAGAGCGATCCTCATTAGTAATCGGCTGATGGCCGGTTTTCAAGTCAATAACACTGAGTCTGCGCATAGCAAGCCCCACACCGGACGAAGTAAAAAAGCCTGCATCATCTGGACCACGATGTGTCAGAGAAGCACACATTTCTCGCAACAATTTGGGATCATCAAATCCAACATAACCAGTTATCCCGCACATTGATTGATTTTCCTTTCTGATACTTGTGTGCTGTTAAGTTCCACATGTCCTTTCCAACCAAAATGAGGTTGAAAGGCCAAGCTCATTCCCCCAAACTCATCCAAAGACCGATCGAACTGCTGATCATTTGACTTACAAATAACCGCGTCATATCCGAATGCTGCAAGGGGTAGAGGATGACTGTTATCCAATGATTTATATAACACAGGTAGCCGCTTATAGTCAAAACCCATTAAGCGGGCACACACTAAATCAACACCTACCGGATTCATTCCCGCCAGTACTATCCCTGCCGGTTTTGGAGTCGGATCCAACGGGCCATTGCCTTCACCGCCAACAATTCCGTCAACGATACAGAATATGCGCCTTGCGGGAGTGTCCTGCAGACATCCTTTGTTGTCGGCGTACATGAGTATCCGGTTCAGATCTATCACCATCCGCCAGGTTGTATCATTGCCATACCAGTTGCCGGAACGAATCGTATTAGTATTCGTATCGCCGAAGATACGCTGTCCTATGGCCTTCAGTGGCTTGGCGGCGATTGTCCGCATAGGTCCTAACAAAGGAAACAACCGCCGGAAGCATGCCATGGCCTTTTGTTCGATTCGATGTTTTGTACTGTCATTAGCAAACTGATCTCCCCCTTGAGCAGGGGTGCCTAATCGGTGGTGTGGAAGCCAATTTTTGTTTCCGTTAATTCCCACCAGGTTCTTCATAGATACGGTGATACCGGTTTTCTTATGGGTCTTGAGTTTTGGCAGGTTAATCACACAGTCAGCTTCCAGAACGGTCTTCGAGAGCAGGTACTCGTGGGTTTCATCATGGTGGTGCGAGCACAGTTCGCCGGTATCATATTCCGATCCGTACAGCAAATGGCACAGGTCAGAAATCTCGTTGAACGCGGAATGTCGGCTTAAATCTACTTTTACATAGCCAGCCGGGTCGCCGGGCAATCGTTCGTGACCGACAATCACACCGTTCACTTTTCGCGCCTTCTCCGGCCGAAGATCATAGATTTCTACTTCAAAGCCTGCATGCAGGCGATAGAAAGCCTGAATTTCTTCCAATCCCGCCATTCGTCGAATCACATCGAAGTCTGCATCGTTCTGGGATGCATCTGCGATAATGATTCGGCCTTTGCCCTTAAGAGCAATATAGACATAGTCTACGGCCGCCCGAATAATAGAGCCATGAGTTATCAGGCAATCCTCATGACGCGGTTGCGTCTCACGAAAATCGCGAATAAAGTTAGGCTTCAATACTACCGTGTTGCCCGGACGAACGATCTGACCAAGTGGATTCCAGTCTCTTTGGCCGTAGTGTTCCTCATCAAGTTTGAGCAGGCGCAGTGCTTCGCGAACACTCTCGTACGCATGATTGGCTTTTTCTGCAAGGGCATCGGAGCCGAAAGGATACTCCGGGTACGAAGTACCGGGCGAGTATGGCGACCCAGATGGATATCCACCACACTTAGTCGATACGGCGACTACAGAGGATCTTAGAATGCCATTTTCTTCGGTCATATCCTGATTTGTAATCTTCTAAAAACCAGTTGGCTGTCAGGATTCCCGGCAGCTTGCAATGATATTGTCCCAGCGTTGAGCCATCGCTTTTATATCATACCGCAGCGCTGATCGACGAGCTGCTTGTGAGAAATCTCTGAGTTTCTCATTGTTTGTGAGCAATTCAATAATACGATCAGCGAATAACTCTGGAGTTAGGCGAGGAACCAGAAATCCATTAATCCCGTCTTCTACTAAATCGGCGAGGTCTCCGACATCGGAAACCACAGCAGGTAATCCACATGCCATAGCCTCTGTCATTGCGATAGAGAGTCCCTCAGAACGAGATGTGAGCACAAAGAGCCTGGCCTTGTTGAGCCACTCCCTAATATTATGCTGTCTACCTACAAAAGCTACACAATCACTAATTCCAAGCTCACGGACCAGTTGTTCTAATTCACCTCGTAACGGACCTTCCCCCACGATAACAGCCGTGACGTTGGGAATCGTGTTCCTAACATGCTGCACAGCCTTCAGAAGGATATCAATACACTTGATCTCAACAAGACGACCCACGAAAATGAGATCGTAACAGGGTGGCGAATCCGCAGGCGCAAATTGCTCAATATCGATGCTAGCAGAGATTACGTGGAAGTCCGTGTTTACACCTCTTGACTGAAAAAAGTCAACTGCCTTCGTGCCCATAGTGAGGACTATGTCACATGCAGCAACAGCTCGTAACAGCCTCCGTTCCACTACCAGATCAGGAATCTCTATTTTTGTGAAAGGCCCATCCTCCGCGTAAACCCCTCCGTCCAGCACTTCGGCTGGTCCGCCAACGCAATGATACAGAGAACGTGCACCAACGATTGGTGCAACGACAGAAGCCACAAGCCCGTTCGCTAATATAGAGTATCCGCCCACAATGTTCGGATGCTTTCGGACGGCTGTTGAGAAGAAGATCAGGAGTCTGGCTGGCGTAGCACCTATAACCCGAACTAACCATTTAGGCGGATAGACCGCATCAACTTTGGGAAAAGCTGGTACAGGAGACGAAGACACCATTGTAATGTGAGAACAAGCTTTGGATGCCGCCAAGGGTCGAAGATACGACAATATCCAATTACTAGAGTCAAAACTACCAGTCAACAGAATCCTGTACCCCTCACCGTTGTGTGGTTGACGCAGGCGGCGGCCAAAGGTCTTGGCTATGGCTAAAGCAATATTCTGCAGTAATGTGAAAAGGCGCATAACACGGCAGTAATACCAACCTCGCAAACATCGACCGAACGATGACGATGTCAACCTACTGTTGCTCTTGATTTCATCAACCATTAGTATGCCTTCCCTTGTTTGATTGGAGGAGTTCGAAAGAATCAGGAAAAGTCGTATGAGACGGACGCTACCGACTTTGGGCAAGGATGGATCTCTCAAACTCGATTACGTGCCGGAGGGTTTGCTCCAGAGAGTGTTTTGGTTCATAACTGATCAACTGCTTAATCTTGGTCAGATCGGGTTTGCGAATGAGCATGTCGTCAAAGGGTTGGCCAAAAGCCTCCTCATAGCTGATTCGGCGGATAATACTAGTTGAGTTGCACATGCTGATAATATTCTCGGCCAGTTCATTAATAGTAATGGAATTTTCTGAGCCGATGTTGACAACTTGTCCGATCGCAGTTTCACAGACCATCAGTCTCTTCACTGCATCAATTACATCGGCAACATGACAGAAGCAGCGCTGTTGCTCTCCAGTGCCGTATATCGTCAGCGGTTCATTCCGCAAGGCAGCCCGGACAAACCGCGGAACGACCATTCCATATTCTCCGCTTTGTCTGGGTCCAATCGTGTTGAAAAACCTTCCAACAATTACTTCAAGTCCATCCTGATCGTGGTAAGCTAAAGCCAGAAATTCGTCTACCATCTTGCTGCAGGCGTAGCTCCATCGTGTGAAGCGGGTCGAACCCAGAAGTGAGTCATCATCTTCATTGAAGGGAATGGCAGTGCTTTTGCCATAGACTTCCGAAGTGCTTGCTATAAGGATTCTTCGATGGAACTTGTTAGCCAAAGCCAGAACCACTTCGCTACCGTGGATATTTGTTTCCAGTGTGTGGACGGGTTTCTCTACAATAAGTTGAACACCCACCGCGGCTGCCAGGTGGATAACCACATCACAACACTGAATTAAGGTTGTCATGGTCGGAATATTGCATACATTCTCACGCACGAATTGGAATCCATCTTGCTTTATGAGGTCATGAATGTTGCTTAAACTCCCAGTAGACAGATCGTCTACAATGGTCACAATGTGCCCATCATCCAGCATAGACTTAGCCATATGGGAACCAATGAAACCTGCTCCCCCAGTAATTAGAATTCTCATATTAAACTCCTAAGTATTTGTTGCTTTTCAACTTTCTCATATAGAATCACGTTTTGACTATCTTGTACTCTTCATGTTTAACAGGTTGTGTCCGCGATCATGTCTGACGCTTTGTCTCCAGACCTGCTTACAGATCGATTAGTGAGGATCTTTTTTTGGTCAGCTTTCAGGGAATTGAAGACGAATCCACGGCAATGACACACTCGGTCGGCCTGTATAATCTGGTTCATTGACCTTAAGGCTCAAAAAATCCTGCCCGTTTATTTTCAGATGTGTCTCTTCTGGAGTAGGAACGTAGAAGGTTAAGCCACTTAAATCAACATCGGGTAACTTACCAAGGTGGCTCTCATCCACACGTGTATTGAGATTGATGCACAGGCCTTTTTCATCACAAGTGGTGTTGAAAGTGATCTCGCGCACAGCACGGCGGTAACCCAACAATCGACGAGTCGTGGTAACAAGAATACTTCCACCTCGAAACGCTTCACCTAACCTCCGAAAGGCCTCGACCGCTGCTTTGTTAAACGGAATATTCGGATCGTCTATTTTTCCGAGATGTGTATATAAAACGCATGTTCCACCTTGCTCAACAAGGCGATCCAACATATTACTAGTCAGTACTTCACCGATATGCCTACCCTGTTCGCAGGAAGTAACACCGCCCCAGTGCGGATTACAGCGCATGAATTCATAAATTGGACTCTTATCCCGCAAAACGGTTGGACATAATGTCTCATTGGGCCCGTGCATGGCGTACTTATGGTTCCCTTTCCGGGCCAGTTTTCGCTTGGCCGCTTCTTTAAATAAAGTACGGCCCGATTTCACAGGGTGTTTCCAATTGAGTATACCATTGAGGTTGCCCGGAATATCCTGTCCCGTGATACTCGATACCCGAGCCCTCCAAACATACTTTATACCGTAGCCAATAGTTAAATCTGCATGATATGCTTCATGGCCGATCTCATCGCCATGGCCCTGCATAATGGTCGAGTCGAAGTTGGTGGCTGCCGTCCCATGATCAATCCACACTTCCAGTTTACAGTTGTTCCGGTCAAGTTCATCCAATGCCCGTATCGCATGTTGGCGCGTCGTGGCTAGGTCACCGTACGAATGCAAACAATCAATATGGCCGCTTCGAATAAGCGCCCGTACCATTTCCCGCCCCGCATCGTCGGTATTCCAGTAAGCAAACTGCTCCGGCGGCATGTCGAAATAGATAGAGTTGCCCACCTCCAGTCCCACACCCGGCCCCATGGCCGTTGTCTCAGTCGTATTTAGGAACCGCATGATTTCCAAATACACGCGCCGATCTGCCGTCTCATCCAGATCGCTGCAGATCGCCAACATCGCCCGATACGGATACGGAACTGGTCTCAACTGAACATCCGCACTCTCACAGTCAACTCCACTTTCTGCATTTGTTTTCAGAATCGTGCTCCCTACGTATGCCGGATTGTTCTTCTCAGTAGTGATGTCTTAAGTACAGGAATCATGTTCAGCTATTATTGATCAGAAGGTCTCGAACCACTTTAGTGGGATTTCCTACAGCACAAAATAAATTACCCATAGAATTGGGAAGTTTGTACTCTTCCTTATGTCACTCCTTGTATGTCATTGAAAAATATTTCAATTCTCCATTTTTCGTTGTGGTTTCTTTGTCTATTTTAAATCCACATTTTTCATAACATTTAATGGCAATCTGATTTTCGGTAAACACGTCTAATCGATACTTGTTAAGACCGCTTTTTCCTCCTTGTTCTAGATACTTATCCATTAACAGGGATCCATATCCTTTACATCTAAAACTTGGATTAATTCCAATTTTACTTAAATAATATTCATCTTCACTCACTATTGGGAATAAGCTATCTGACAATGATAATCGCAGCATTATTTTTTTTCTTTGTTTTAAATTGGATTTAGTGATTAAATATTTCGCATCTACTTGTCGGCATTTAGATAAGTTTTTTCCATTAAGGGCAATAAACCCGCCCGCTATTTGATCATCAACAAATAAAGCATGGATTCTTGCAATAAATATTTCTGATTGGCGATTTCTAATCCATAATTTCATAAAGAAAGTAGTGGTTGCTGGATCTTGAAAAAGCCAATCATAATAAGGATTCCCAGCTGCTTCTATCCATGGAAGAATGGATTCATTGATGCTTTTCTCATCCATGATTTCGTTTAGCAACCTAATACTGTGCATAGCAGCTTTAATTAATTTAACATTTTTTCGACATACTGGCACAAGGGCCCTATAATCGCCACTTTTTCTGGATCCAACGCCTCAAAATCGATCTCCCGCCCAAAATATTCTTCTATTTCTACGATTAAGTTAAACATCCCAAGCGAATCAATTACCCCTTCCTGCAAAAGATCAAAATTATCAGGTGGATCACTCTCAAAAATACGTCCGGATGATTCCAGTTCTTTTGACAAATATGAGACAATAAACTCTTTCACTTCGGGTGCTGATACTCTGCTCATGTTAATTCCTCTAATATAGCTAATAATTTCTTTCTGTCATATTTCCCATTCACATTAACTGGTATTTTATCCATAAAATGGAATTTAGATGGAACCATATAATCAGGCAATGTGTGAGATGCTTTCTGGCGCAATCTTTCAACACTATCATATTCTCCTTCAATAAACACTTCTACACCTCCTGCACCACTTTCGGTTTGTGGCCATCCTAACGCAACCACTCCATCAAGTCCGGATTCTTTCCGAACAATAGCTTCTATTTCACCTAATTCAACGCGGTGTCCATGGATTTTCACCTGGAAATCCACTCTGCCCATGTAAATCAAGGACTTATCTGTTCCAGTTTTTTTCACACGATCACCGGTTCGATAATACGTTTCCCTTTTGCCGGGGGGAACAACAAAAGCCTGATTAGTTCTTTTAGGGTCTTTCCAATATCCTAAGGTCATCTGTGGACCTGTCATTAAGAACTCCCCGTCATTTCCCTCCTCCACCTCCCTGAGATGTTCATCTACAATCAAAGTTTTCATGTTTGGATAAGGGGTGCCTATTGGTACAATACCCATTTCACTTTCATCAATAGATTCTTCATTATTCCAACGATATAATGTGCAAGCAATAGTCAATTCAGTTGGGCCATAAAGGTTTTCAATTGTAGCGTTAGGAGCAGCACGCTGCCATTCCTGAACAGATGCTATAGGTAATGGTTCGCCACAGAATAAACTCCAGTGAAGAGACGGGTAACTGTTTGGCTTTAATATTTTGAATCGTTTCATAAATACTATAGTAGATGGCACTGAAAACCAGAGGGTTAATTCTAATTCATTAATAAATTTCCCGGGTTTCATTAGAGTTCTTTGGCTCGGACAACAGACACAGGCACCTTTTTCCCATGCAACAAACATATCAAAAACTGATAGGTCAAATGTCATATCAAACATTTGCGATAAACGATCATTTTCAGTAATACCATAACGTTCTACCATATAATCAACAAAAGGAATCACGTTTCTATGAGCTACTTTGACCCCTTTTGGAATTCCTGTACTACCTGACGTAAATAAGAGGTAGGCTACATCATTGATATCCGGCTGGATTTGTATCCATTTGTCTGGTTTTTCTAAATCATTTTTACCAACAATATCATGTTGAGGCCATTTGTCCTTAAAATGAGAGACGTCTTCAATATCAGGGAATATTAAGAGGAGATTATATGATATATCTTCAATAACTTTATCCAGCTGATCAGCAGACATTTCATCAATAATAATAGATTTACATTCAGATCTTTCCAACATTCCTTTGGTTCGTTCAACAGGGAAGGTGCGATTTAAGGGAACATAACCATTTCCAGACAATAGCGAGCCTAATATACCTGAGAATGCAGTTAAGCTTCTGTAAGCAAAAACAGAGGTTAATCTAGGTTCAGTTTCAGGTGTGTGCTGCTGGATTTTTGCAGCAATACGGATTGCTATATCATATAATTGAGTATATGAAATAAATTTGTTTCCTACAAAAATAGCATTATTTCTAGGAAAAAGTCTAACGCTATCCAAAAAACCCTTTGCAATAGATCTACTCTCTTTCATACTGCTATTCCATTAAATTATGTCAAGGTGCTTTCTAGTCCCGCGGTTTGTTTCCCTTTGGAGAAATCACCCGGGCTGGGTTTCCCATAACTGTGACATTTGGAGGAACATCTTTTGTGACCACAGAACCTGCCCCAACAATAGAGTTTTTACCAACTGTAATTCCAGGCATAATAATGGCATTGATAAATATACTGACATTATCCTCAATCCTGGTCACTTGTCCTTCTTTTCTTGGCCGCCCGGCTGCATGCCCAAGGATGTAACTCCCGCCTGCTATAGATACTCTATTCCCTATAGTTATTTTACTTCCTATAATATCGATGTGAGCATCTGAACTAATGTAACACTTTTTTCCTATTGTAGTTCCCATAAAGCGGTAGTAACATACCCAAATCCAAGATGTCATTTCAGACAAACGATCTCTAATTTTTCTTGCTGACACTTCTTTCTCCTCGAATTCAGTTGTCTAAGTTTTCAAATATAGTTGAATCAGTAACTATTACAGGAAATCATGGATTGCATGCAAATACACATTCCGTGTTCGAGCGGCTACTTTGCAAGGTGGAAACTATCAAAGGTAATTTTCCAGCCTTTCACTCCCATAGACCGATGATGTCATCTGAGTTGTTCGGATCGGCCAGGAAAACAGACTCTTCGTCATGAATCATATATGGCATCCCACACCGATTTGACATCACTACCGGCAGACACACACTTAACTCCATTATTTATATTTGATTCCATGTCCAGCCAGTACCGCATAATAATTGAAGCACAATAATACTTGTGCATATCTGTTCAATTCGTATCACTAATAAACAAAGAGTCTTGCCAGCATTTGTTGCGTTTTCTACCTAATGCTTCCAAGTAGACACTCTCTGTTCTTTCAACCAGTTGTGTAATCGAAAACTCCCCCATCACCCAAGCACGTGCCTGCTGCCCCATCCTCTGCCGCAGAATATCGTTCTCCAACAGTGTTTGTAACCGGTCAGCCATCCCGGCATCATCACCCAACTCAACAAGAAAGCCTGTCTGCCCTTCTTTAACTATATACGAGTTATCACATACGTTAGTTGCCACAACCGGTATGCCACAGGCCATCGACTCCAGCAAAACATTCGGAGTTCCTTCGTGGAGCGACGAAAGCACGGTAATATCACATGCGGAGTATATCCGTTCTACATCATCGCGATTCCCAAGAAATGAACATCTATCACGTATGCCCAGTTCATCGATCAGGGCTTCCATTCTGGCATGGTAGTCGCTTGTACCCTTCATTTCGCTACCGAGTTGAATGTTGCCAACCAATTGATCTCCAACAAGCAGCAGTTGTGTATCAGGGAAGCGATAGAGGACCTTCTTGAAAGCTTGAAGAAGCATGGTGTGATTCTTTGCGGGCTTGAAACTCGCAAAAATCCCGATGACTTGCTTCTCGGCAGGTATGTCTAATTCCTTGCGAATTACGATGTTACTTTGAGGTCGAAACCGCTCCGTGTCTACTCCGTTGTATACAACACGATAATCACAAGCCGGGTGAGCATACGTTCTACTATTAAACTGAGCCCCGGTTTTTGAATTAGCAATCATAAGATCAACACATTTTCGCGTCAGTTTGTAAGCCAGTATATGTCTCTTTTTCGGAGAAGAATACGGGCTCCGTTCCGACCCGATGATTACCTTCGTGCCGGCCAGACGTCCGGCAAGCCGACTGGCGATATCTGCACTGAACAAATAGCTATGGACAATATCCACGTTCAATGATTTCAATAAGCGAGCCAGACGAGGCACAACCGTAAAGTCGACCTTATTCTTTTTCTTGACTATGTGTAGTCTATGTTCGGAATCTCTCAACTGGCTGCCGAGAGGAATATAATCTGAAAGGGTGCAAACATGGACATTAAAGCGTTCCCGATCTATGTTATTTGCTAGTTCAATTGCCTGACGCTGGGCGCCGCCATATTCAAGATCGTCGATGACCAGAACAACACATATTCTGCTATTCGTGGTTATCATCTGTTTATGACCTCGTTCAACACAAATCGGTACTTGCCAGACTTGCTTGGGATGATGTCATCAACTATGGTTAGCTCGACTGTCACGCCAGGTACCAGCATTCCCACGCGCTGGAGCGGCAACCGCATGTCCTTGATTATTGCTTCCTTGTCATAACCAGCGGCAGGAACAACAGCCAATGTGATATGAGTCTTGTCAGTCTGTCGATACTGATATCTACGGATGCTGGAAACAGAGTAGAGAGCAGTGCAAAAAGGGCCAGCATGAATCTTTCTGCCGTCTGCAGTCAGTAGAAAATCAAACTGTCTTCCATTCACGCTAGCCAGCCGCCGTGTCGTCCTCCCGCAAGAACAGGGTCCTGTTGCCCATGCCCCTCTATCTTCTATTCGATAACGAATGAGCGGCATAACATTGTTCGTTAACAATGTCACCAAAATATTACCCTCAACACCAACTTCACATGGAATACCTTCATCATCTACTATTTCTATATAACACGTGTATTCCTCGACATGTAACTCGTTATTGGATGAGCATGAACAGGCAACAGCGCCAACTTCGCGGGATCCATACCGATTGAGTACTGGACAACTAAATGCCTTTTTTATCGTTTCTCTCATAGACGGTGTCAGTACGGCGGCACTTGCTATAATCGCACGTGGTCCGACAACATCCAGGCCGTTACTATTTATGCATCGACTTAGCTCATAAATGGCATCAGCGTATGCTTCTATCAGTGTGGGGCGTCTTGTGTTAATACCGTCTATCCACTTCTGTACAACCTTATCATCGATCTCATGGCAGTTTAAATATGTTTCATTATGTATCCTACTATATATCCTATCATGAAGTGAGATTCTTTCACCGGAGCTAGCCACAGGAACGCCCCAGATCAAAACATGTGGCTCACCCATTCGATGGCCCGCCCAACGCATAAACAGAAGTTCGGTGGCTCTGCTATGGTACATCATATTACGATCCTGCAACAACCTGATCGGTTCGCCTGTTGATCCCCCAGAGGCATTCCATCTCACTTTACCCTGAGGTCTTTCGGAGATAAGTTGCTTTCCTTCCCGCCGAATAATGTCTTTCGTCAGAATTGGCATTCTCTTCAAATACGAATCGGCTGTTGCTTCAGATAAATTCTCACCATTAATAAGTCCACGATAATACGGAACGTGGGCAATGGCATGGGAGAGTAAGTTAAACAAATTGCGATGCACCTGCGCATCAATCTCGGAACGTGGAGCGAAATGGAACCTATCCAAATACTCAACAAGAGATAGCAGAGATCTTCGACCCGTGAGCCAATAATAGCCAGCAAAACACTTGCCACGAGACCATTGCCCCAATTTTCTAATTATATTACGTTCTATCATGATCCTCACGCTTCGTATTCACTCTTCGAAGGAACTTTTGGGTGGATCTAATATTGGACCTTACTGAATCATAACTACCATCGTTAGACACGTGGCCGACATCATTCTGCTCTTGATGTTTTCGACATATTGATTTTTCATACACTTCTCTGAAGACTTTTTCATACTTAGCCATTACAGCATCTACTGTGTAGTTCTTCAAGTAGAACTTTCGGGCCCTCTGAGACATTTCTCGCCTTAGGTCTGGCGATTCACAGAGAGAGCTTATTCCGGCTGCCAGCCCCACGATGTCTTGGGCCACAACACCAAGTCCGTTGTCAACAATCAGGTTGTCCGGATCAAAGGTTGATACGGTCGGCAGAGCATAGCTCCAGGCTTCCAGGAATGTATTGGGGAAGCCTTCAGATTCTGACGTGCAGCATAGGATTTTGGCCTTTTTGTAGAACTCAGGGACACGATCCCGCGAAGCAGGGCCGTGCAGCGTGAGATTCGTAATAGTCCTTGCCCGTGTGTAAACATTGTGTGAATAGTCCGTCCCATCTTCGGGCCCAACAAGATCAAAATGTAGGTCCGGACAGGCCTCAGCCAGATCTAACAGTCGATCCGGCCGTTTTATCTCACATATTCTGCCCAGCCAAAGGACATGCTGTGAATCACTGCATTGGGATTTACAGTCTTTAAAATCAGTCTCATTTGGTCCAGGACATGGCATCGGAAGGACCACTGAATCACAGCCATAATTATCCTGCAACATTTTCTGCTGTTTTCGCGTTTGGACGATCACATAATCGGCCAGCTTAAGTCCATACCGATAAAGAATCCGCTCTTGGAATCTATACGGAAGCTTTGTTTTGCATTGCGTATTCGCAGAGACGGAAAAAACAAATCTTCGACCATGCTGGCGGCACCACAAAGCCGTCTGACCGGTAGTACACTCCGCGAGATTATGATAGTAGACGTCAGCATCAGCACGTTTCATGGCTGCAATGAGACTTGTCCACTTTGGCCAGAAAAACCTCAATCCCTTAATCCCAGCGCCCTGGCGGCATATCTTGAGGACCCGCACTCCATCAATCATCTCCTCTGCCGGCCCACCTTCATCCCAGGTCAGCACACTAACCTGGTACCCGCAACCGGCAAACCAACGGGCCACCAAAGACATCTGCCTCTCCACACCCCCTATGTACCCGCTATTACCCCCAGTCATTGCGCCGTAAGCGCTGTGTATCACAAAACAAATCCGAGGCTTCCTATTACATCCCATTGTATTTTCCAATAATGCAAAACATATGTCGTCTCTGTATATACATTCTATAGTCTTTCTATTATCGTGATTGTTCTCTCAGGAGAATTCGCATCATTAACTACACTTTGAGTCAAGACTCTCGTCTTCACGATTTCATTCAGTTGTTTGACCAATCTAATCGTATCTTCTTCTGACTCTCTCGCGTGCCCTTCGTACATCATGTATTTCCACTTAATATGTGCAAGATCTCTCATCCAGCCAATATGTTTACGAATAGCCAGATAAGAAATGATCACCTCTTCATCTGTTAGAAATTGAGGAATATCTTCTGCTATATTTGACTCTGCATTAAGCGATCTCCCTGTTAGCGAGAAACGCGTACATCCAACGCCGAGTAGGATATGTTCGGCATGTTCTATCACTTTTTCACGATCCCAGCCATGTACCCATTTTGCTCCATGCTTTAAATACTGCGCCGATGTGAGACCTAAATTACAGCCAATGTCTAAGACAACCTTCTCTTTCACTGTGATGCCGTTCTCCTCCAACAAAGACATAAGCGCCTCAATACGTTTTTCTGGATCACGTTGAGCTGGAATATTCAAACCTGGTACAGTTTGATATAGGTACTTCCCGCCCAATATAAGTACTTTGTCTCCAAAATGTGTATCATTACGTGCTCGCAATGCTATATCTTTTAAGAAACGGTCATAGTGAGTAAACTTGAAATTCTGCACATCAATATAGAATGTTTTTTGGGTTTTTTTATCTTTAATGATATTTCCATTGAATTGCGGGCCTTGAAAATCATCATGGCCAAATCCTTTTGTAGCAATAAGTTGAAGAGTGCCATTGTTTACTAAGGATTCCAACTGATGCACGAGTTCTTTACATTCCTCTGCCAGAGGAGTATTTCCTTCAATGTGTTCGACGACATATGCAGCACAAATATTTTCTCCGCCGTCAATCTCCAGTAAATCGTATAATCTTGGTGCAATGCCTAAGATATGAAGTCCATTAGCAGTCAGTGCTTGATGCCTATGTGATGGAATATATTTGGCCTGAACTTTACTATGTCCTTTCGCGAAAAGATATGGTACGTTTAATCCTCCTAAACGTTTCATAATCTTCAATCCTGCCGAGGCAGGATAATCTTCAGCGAGGGGTGCAAAAACAGATTTCTTCCATTGTTCTGGTGAAAGATAAAGAGAATGTCCTCCTTGTGAAAAAGAAATCTCTTCCTTTTCAAGATGAGCCAGAATATCTTGTAGTATGGAGAATTGTAAACCCTCAATAGCACATAAACGAGCTTTTTGAACTGGCAGTTTCACTTGCCAATCTGGGGTTGCCCCAGCTATACCTCGGAAAACAGATTTCAGACCTAACCGTCTTAGGGTGTCACATTCTACCTCAATCTGGTCTTTTACTCTGTCGAGAAACATAAACGCTCGTGGCATACGGTGACGTACAAAATTCTTTAGAGACATATTCATTTTCCTAATCTTGTGTACCAACTTGTCCTGCCAAAGAGTCTTTCTATTAATTTCATGCGTATACTCTTCGGTATTGCATATCGCCAGTAAGAGACCACTAAGATAGTGCTGCCTGTCACCCCGCCCCAAGCCAGGCCTGCCACCGGTTGCGTACGAAAAACGAAACGGGCAACCACTAAGCAAACTGCAAAAGGCAGCACGTGAACCACTGGCCCAACTACCGCGGATAAGAAATATCGCTTTGTATCCAAACCAACTCGACGGCAAATTAGAATTGGCAAATATGTTGTGTTTATGAGTGTAACTGGTAGGGTAACGGCAACCGCGACTCCGGCAAGCTCCCATCTAAGAAAACCAAGTACTATAACGATCAGCCCCACCGAACATAAGGAAGTGATGAATTCGGCTATACCTAATCGGCCATGCGCGTTCATGCCCGCCAGAACATTGAGAATAGGTATTTGGCCCAATTGAGCTAAAAAACCAGCCGCCAGAATCATGGGAATCAGGGCGTTTGCATAGCGAGATCCCATCCACAGTTCTATTATTGTACCTCCAAATATGACCAACACCAATACTATGGGCAGAGCCAAGCAAAATGAATATCGTACAGACGTGACGACAAGTGCTTGGATTTCTTCCAAATTGCCGATACTATGCAATGAGCTTATAGTCGGCGTCATGGTCATGGCCACTCCTTTCACAAACATCTGTGTATGTCGAATCAGTGCCATAGGCCGGGCATAGATGGCCAACGCCGCCGGCCCAAGATAAGCTAAAATCAGGATACTTGTGGTCTGATTCAACACCATTTGTGACACGCTCGGAATCAGGGTCTTTCCTCCAAAGGCAAGTATTTTTCTGATATTCTCCCACCTAACAAGTGACAGATGAATGCATAAGCCTTCGCAGACACGGTACGCGAAGGTCATCCTGGTAGCGCAGGCCAGCACAGTCCCTATCAAGAATACCAGCGACAGAATCCACAGTCCTTTGCCCATGAGCAGGGCAATAATCATCCCTGCAATTGACGCAGCATGCCATCCAGATTCGATGATATTTCGGAGTCTCCACTGATGGCAGCCAGTCAGAATCCCATTATACGTTCCAGAGGCTACCCCTATTGCCATGCTGGTTCCCAAGAAGAACACGACCCACTGTGCCTCGCGTACATTCTCGCCCAGCGGAACACCGAATAGTTGTGGAATGAGTAGCGATGCCGCAATCGTCAATCCCAGTACCAGCACTCCAGAAATAGTCATCGCAAAGGACGCTGAACTAACGATACCATTGAGGGCAGAGATGTCCCCGGTTATTCGGTATCTGGCCACATAGCGATTGACGGACGAGGCGACTCCAATCTGCACCAGCCCGAAATAGCTCACCAGCGACCAGGCAAAGTCCCATACTCCCAACAGTTCCTGCCCTAATCGCCTGTCGATCATCCGCGGCATGATAAATCCCGCGATAACAAATACGAAGTGTCCTCCCCAATTGAAGATGACACTGGAGACCAGCCGATCTCGGCCGGTCAGGTCATTCTTAATTCCAGGCTCATCTTCATCATGGTCGCAGTTATTGTTCTCTTGAATATTGATAGGATGCAGTCCTTATAAGCAGGAAAACTACGTTCGGCACTCAGCGTTCGTAAAGCCTTCGAATAACTCTTGCAGGGTTTCCCACAACCACGACATTGGGTGGTACATCCTTGGTAACGACTGATCCATCGCCAATTATTGAATTGTCACCAATCGTTACATTGTTTTATACAACTGAATTAACAACTATGAATACATCTTTCCCTATCGATATGCCTGCTAATCGGAGATAGATGATTCTTAAAGACTGCGATATGTTTCCAACATGATCTATGATCGTTCTTATTATTGGTGCACGTTTCATATTGTGTAGTCATTCCTGAATGTTGAGGCTGTTTGCCACATGGTTCTGATGTTGTAGCAGGAATTGACTAACGGTAGTTCAAACAATAGCCACCTGTTGCCTAAATGCCTGGCTGTTCCAAGAGTTCTCGGCATTGATCACACCGCTCTGAATCTGCTTCTCTTCCACATAGACCCGTATCGCAAGAAACATCCCCATCCACATTCCAAAGGTTTCCTCCTTCGGATAGAAATGCTGTGAACCTATTCCGGTAAACAACTGGGTCAGTACGAGTGATAAGGTCAATCCGCCAATCGCCGAACATAAACGGTTGTTACTCCTGAACAATCTTGCGGAGTATTTAAGTACCATTCCCCAAAACAGAAATATTGGAATTGAACCCAGTATTCCATTATCGAGCAGGGTTTCGAGATACATGTTGTGCGGGTGACCCCAGGCATCATCACTCAACTCTATTCCCACGTATTCTGACAAGCCCGTACGCTGCATTGCCTTTCGCCCGTAACCCACGATGGGCGATTCACAGATTTTGTCGATAACGTATGGCCACATTAGCGTTCTCCCTGAGGTCATCTCAGAGTCATCAGTGGTGGTTTGCCCACCTACATCGGTCTGACCGAACCCGACAAGTATTCGATCAGCGGCGGCGGGAAATACTATCGGCAGCAGCATCACAACTAAGGGCGCTAGAATCAACTGCTTTCGCCACTTAACAATGCACAATACCAGCCCGGTAGCACCCCAGGCAATATATCCTGCCCTGCCACCGGTTATCGCCTGACCGTAGGCGAAAACGCCGGCTACTGCCAAAACCATAATCCAGTATTTCTTTCGGTGGACAAGCGGCACAACCGCCAGAATCCCCCAGAACGCACCGGCAAGCATTGCGGACACGTTGCAGGCGTTGTAACCAGAATCCCCGATCTCTCGGCGTGAGTTTTCGAGTGTGAGATGACTATAAATCGCATTAGACGGCATTAGCTTGATAACCTGTACCGCAATCAGGAAATACATGGCAAGTAGGCAGACAAGAGCCATTACCAGCCGCCGACGGGTTCTACAGCCGTCAAAAAGCAGAACGCCGGGTAGGACCCACTTGACAGTGTTAATCAGTTCTTCACTGATAAGACTCTTAAGAGGGTAGTCTTGGATATTACTGCGGTCAAAGACAGCTCGCAAGAAACCGACCAGAATCACTCCCAGATATAGCAGCAGCAGCACACGAACATGTCGTGGCATATCCCACGTTAGGCCCTCACGTTGACGCTCGGCCAGCCAGGATAGGAAGATCACCAGGAATAGTACGTTCCACAGGTTGAATCCCTGGATTCCGAGGATGCTCTTTGGCATGCTCTCATGCTCGATGACAGCCATTATCAGGATCAGACCGCAGAGACTCTTGAACCAGTCCTTCCAGGCATAGATGCAAAGACCAGTTACTACAATTATTAAGGCTGTAAAACGAATACTCATAAGAGAAGTGACTAAAGTTAGCTAAAGTGAGCTAAAGTTAAAAGTGACTAATGGAGGTGAATATTGCCAGGAGTTCACTGCATTCCTTGTACTCTGCTACAATTCTCTCCTTTGGCAGGAATCCAGCTTCGATGATTATTTCCAGCCAGTATCGCGTTTCGCTGGCCTCGGCCTCACAGATTTTGATCTTGTTTTTGAAGTCTGCTTTGCTTCTGGCCCTGTTTGCTTCACGGTAGTTTGCACCAACTGAGGTTCCTGATTATGTTATCTGATTTCTGATGACCAAGCCCTCATGCGTTTTTGGCATGGATGCTGATAATTTGATTATACTTACAGCGAATTTCCTGGTTCTATCTTCAAGCTCATTTGCGAATTCTCTGTTTTTCATTCCTTCATTCTTTGACAATCTGGCTTCGGTTGGGGGGTGTTTGAAAAGATTAAACACCTTCGCCGAAGGCGATTCCTTCTATTTTTACCCAAAAATTATTTCAGAGAGCCGTCTGCCTTCGCTTCGCTTCGGAAGTTTGAAGTGTGAAGTGTGAAATTTACTTCATTCTTCAGGCTTCCGCCTTTCTTTCCGCTGCGCTTGGTTTAAAGTGTAGTTCGAATCAGCGGTGCCTGCTGATATAAAGACTATCCATATTTTCAGTTATTTTCCGAGCCAACGAAGATAGTACCTAAAAAACAGCTTCCTTATAACTTCATAGACAAATAGCATATCAAATCAACACTTACCTCTGGCTGATTCAGCTATGACCATCTGCATTGAAGATTTACGAATTACGATTTGCGTTTTATTATTCGAGTCACGTCGTTTTCTCCGTACCCATCCATAGAATCTGTGTCTGAGTTTTTCTCAGGTTCTCTGCGATTTTAGACAGGATTTACAGGATATTATCTTTATATCTTGTTTGTCATATCTTGTTT
>JAFDAS010000134.1 GCA_019313695.1 Deltaproteobacteria bacterium | reverse complement strand
CAGGAGCATGCCGGCCTCGATGGTCTTTCCCAGTCCCACCTCGTCAGCGAGGAGTACCCTTCCTCGAAACCGCTTGAGCACGCTGGATACGGTCTCGATCTGATACCAGTATTTATCAATATTCTGGAGATGTTCCAGACAGAGCAGTTCGTCGAACTCTTTTACGAGGCTGAGGCGCTGATATTGCAAAAGAAGATTGTAGTCTTCAAATGGGTCATATTTCCCCCGGGTTATTCTCTTGGTAAAATCGCCATCCACGGAAATCAGCTTGACCTCCACACCCTGATTGAGTGGACTCTTATCCTTGAAAGGTGAAAGATCCACAAGCGGGGGGTCTTCCGGTGGAGGAGCTTCTTTTTTCAGAGATTCCGGCCTGTGTGGTTCAGTCGCGGGAGATTTTTGATTTTGCGGCGCCAAACCTTCAACGTCAGCACGGGACTTCAGTATCCCGGCAGATTCCCTGATTCCGTTTAATGCGTCTTTCTTAAGTAAGCGTAGCCTCTGATCGAGCCGTTTCCCCCTTATCGCCTCCAGAAACCCCTGGAAGGCATCGATCGTCTCTTCGTAAGACCCATGGCGTATCAGGCTGTATCCTGCGAAGAATCTCGACTCAACATCATCGGGCCACAGTTTCAACACTCTGCGAAATAGCTCCGCCGCCTGACCAAAGTCATCCTCATCCATGCATATCTGCGCCAGGAGGTGATGAGCCGGCAGGTGTTTGGGGTAACAGTTGATAGCCTTTTGCGCATAATGTCTCGCTGTCTTGAGATTGCCTTCGCTGTATTCACTGCCGGCCCACAAGTAATTATCTTCCGCTTCCCACTTTCTCACCCGCTCAGACCTGTCCGCCCTGATCTTCTTCTCACGCCTCTTCTTTTTGAGAAACTTCTTTTCTTTCATGGCCATTTTTTGATCAACCTGAATCTATACCGGGAACATTTAGCAAGAGATTCACGACATGTCAATAAAATGACTTACCCAAATCCACCGCCTAATTTGCATGTTCCGGTTTTACCCTCTTTTGGGGTTATTTTTCAGGGCATTCTCGAAAATAGAGTATCATCGGGTCCTCTGATCTCACGGGACAGCGGATAGCTGAAAAGATTTTTCCCGAAGGCATATATCCGCGGCAAGGGGGTTTGGGTGTTTTGGGTTGCGTAAACCGGTTAAATTGGTTAGTGTTTGTCAATCTCGTGGCAGAAACAGACAAGATCGGAGGGCATTCTTCATGAAAAAGATAAAGACCACCTTTTTCTGTCAGAATTGTGGTCATCAATCCGCAAAGTGGCTTGGAAAATGCCCTTCCTGCGGTGAATGGAATCAGTTTGTCGAAGAAGAGGTGAGAGATGTTTCGCCGGGAGAATCTCTGGAGGCATGGTTTAATGAAGAGCCCATCTCCATCGACACTATCGAGGCGGATGAAAAGGACAGGCTCCGGACGGGTATTGCCGAGATAGACCGGGTGCTGGGAGGAGGTATAGTGGGCGGTTCCGCTATGCTTATAGGGGGTGATCCCGGAATAGGAAAATCCACACTGCTCCTGCAGGTCATGCAGAATCTTGCCGGCAGCGGGCTGGTGGCCCTCTATGTGTCGGGGGAGGAATCCGCAACCCAGATTAAACTACGGGGCAAGCGTGTAGGGGCTTCGTCAAAAAACCTGATGGTGCTTGTCGAGGTATCGCTCGAGAATATTTTAAAGCATATAAAAGAAATAAATCCCGGGATCGTGGTTATCGATTCCATCCAGACGGTTTACTCGTCAGCGCTTACCTCCGCTCCCGGCAGCGTGAGCCAGATAAGGGAGGCGGCCGGGAGGCTCATCCTGATGGCGAAGAAGACGGGGATTCCAATATTCCTGATAGGCCATGTGACGAAGGAAGGCGCGATAGCGGGGCCGAAGATACTGGAACATATGGTGGATACGGTACTTTATTTTGAGGGAGATTCCGGGCATGCCTTCAGAATCGTAAGAAATGTGAAAAACAGGTATGGCCCCACCAATGAAATCGGCGTGTTTGAGATGAGGGAAGGTGGTCTTGTCGAGGTATCCAATCCATCGGCCTTCTTCCTCTCGGAAAGACCGGAGGGCGCGGTCGGTTCCGTGGTTGTGCCGAGCATGGAGGGAACAAGGCCTGTTCTGGTGGAGATCCAGTCTCTGGTGAGTGAGAATACCTTTGGCATACCCAGGAGAACAACTATCGGTGTGGACCGCAACAGGGTATCCCTCCTTGCGGCTGTCGTGGAGAAGGTATGCGGACTTCACCTGGGAAATCACGATATATTCATCAATGTTGCCGGTGGTGTGAAGCTGGACGAACCGGCGGTGGATCTCGGCATAGTTTCATCAATGATGTCCAGTTTTTTAGACAGGCCGATTGATTCCGGCACCGTTGTCTGCGGTGAGGTGGGATTGACGGGAGAAGTGCGCGGTGTCGGCCGGATGGACGAGAGAATCAAAGAGGCGTCCAGGATGGGATTCAACCGCTGTATCCTGCCCGGCGGAGCTTCATCCGGTGATATTCTGCCGGAGACAGAGATGGCCCGTATTAAGATCGACAGTATAAGGGCATTGCCGGAACATCTTTTTTAGAAGGGGTCAAGCCATAAAAAATTTCGGGATAAAAATTCTTGACAACCAACTTAATAAAGTATAGGTAGACCTTTTTGATTAGATCAAAGTGTCTTCGGGCCCATAGCTCAGCTGGAAGAGCCACCGGCTCATAACCGGTAGGTCCCTGGTTCGAACCCAGGTGGGCCCACCATTTAAAAGGAATATGCAAAATTTAGAAAAACACACATGGCTGCAGAAACAGTTATATGATTTTTTTTGAGAAGTGCACCAGGATTTTGGTGCACTTTTTTTTTGCATGCCGATTGTAAGGGGGAAGATTTTTGAAAGAGCAGATACTTTTTTTGGTTGAACTTCAAAATATAAATTTTGAGATAGATGAACGTATGCTCAGGAATGTGGATTTACCAAAGGAAATCGCCCGGCTTGACGAGGAATCGGAAGCCATTGAAAGGGAGATGGAGGAGAGCGGGCAAAGGCTGGATAAGCTGAAAACTGATTATAAAACAAAAGAAACCGCCCTGAAAAATGGTGTCGAGAATTTAAAAAAGGCGAAAAGTCGCCTGCTTGAGGTCAAGACCAATAAAGAATATGAAGCGACCTTGAAAGAGATAGACACTATAAATGAAAAAAACAGCGGAATTGAAGATGAAATAATTCATATGCTGGAGGAGGTTGACAAAGCCGGTGAGGACTTAAAGACAAAGGAGAGCGAGACTGCCGGTCGCCGGACCAAACGTGAAGACGAGATGAAGAAGATGAAAAAGGAACAGGAATCTATCGGGTCCACGCTGGAGAATATACTGAAGAAAAGGGACAGTGTAAGAAGCGGAATAAAGGCGAATCTCCTCAAAAGATTTGATGTCATAAAGGACAGAAAAAATGGGCGCACAGTTGTGTCTGTGTGGAAGGAGGTCTGCTCCGGATGTTACATGAATATTCCTCCACAAATGTATAACGAACTGCAGAGAAATGAAAGGCTGATGTTATGCCCGCATTGTGGGAGAATAATGTACTGGGAAGACAGGGATGACAATGTCTGAAGGAAAAGCAGCCAGTCTGTATACCGATGGTGCGTGTCGTGGTAATCCCGGCGATGGAGGGGCCGGAGCTGTCTTATTCGATGAGAATGGGCGCGTGGTGACAACGGCGAAGAAGTTTCTGGGTACATGCACAAATAATGAGGCGGAATATGGCGCTCTCATCCTGGGTCTGGAAGAAGCCCTTAAGGCGAAGCATAAAAACATTCGGATTTTTCTTGATTCAGAACTGCTGGTAAGGCAGATAAACGGAGTGTACAGGGTGAAGAACAGCAGATTGAAGAAGCTCATGAAAGATGTAAGAAAATATCTTTCAATGTTTGACGGGTACACAGTGGAACATGTGCCCAGGTCCGGGAACAAAATGGCCGACAGGCTCGCAAATGAGGCCATAGATGAGTTTGATGCCGTTTGAAGGTATGCTATAATCAGGAACTGTCAGAGCAGATCGGATGATCGCGGGTCCGCCGTCGGCGGGCTGGAGGAAAGTCCGGGCTCCACAGGGCAGGATGGTCGCTAACGGCGACTGGGGGCGACCCTAAGGAAAGTGCCACAGAAAATATACCGCCCCGATCTTTTTCGGGGTAAGGGTGAAAAGGTGAGGTAAGAGCTCACCAGTTTCCCGGGTGACCGGGAAAGCTTGGTAAACCCCATCCGGAGCAAGACCAAATAGGGAAACACTTGAGGGCTGCCCGTCCGAAGTTTCCGGGTAGGTTGCTTGAGGCAACAGGCAACTGTTGTCCCAGATGAATGATCATCACCCCTTCAGGGAAACCTGGGAGGGGAACAGGACCCGGCTTACAGATTTACTCTGACACACAAAAAAGACAGGCGGCCCGTGAAGTGCCGCCTGTCTTTTTTTATGGGTGCATTATGGTTTGATGCCTTCGTAAAAAGTCAAAATTACCCCCTCTCCCTCGAGGGAGAGCAACTGTGTTTAAAGTCAAGAATTATTTTACTAAAAATCAGCGCACCAATGAGTACGAGTTTTAATCATGGCATTCAGTATTGTTAAGAGTTTGCGCATACATGCGG
>JAFDAS010000133.1 GCA_019313695.1 Deltaproteobacteria bacterium | reverse complement strand
AATGCCGATCAGGGAGTCCATGAACGTGACATTCATGAAGAAGATAGCCGCCAGCGCGAACAGGGGTATCCCCGGAAGGGTGATCACGTCCGGGATAATCTGGTGCTTCAGGTCAATAAAGGTGATGACTATCAGTGCGCATGTGAACACAAAGGAGAAGAGATACTCGAATGACAGACCATATTTCAGGAAGAGAAGCAGAGACATGACAGCGGTCAGCAATTCGATTGCGGGATAGATCGGGGATATTCTTTCATTGCAATTCCTGCATTTCCCCCTGAGTATTATGTAGCTGATAATCGGTATGTTGTCGTAGAACTTTACGGGATGCTCGCAAGCCGGGCAATGAGACGCCGGGAACACGATAGATTTTCCGGATGGAATTCTGTATATGGATACGTTGAGGAAGCTTCCAACGATAGCGCCCAGAATTGCCGATAAGATTGGCGAAAGGCATTCCATGTAAGGCACCATTATTGCAACCCCCTGTTATTTATGAAGAAATCCTTAAACTCCATAGCGGACAAGTCAGTCGTTAAACTTATACTAAAGATTATGGGTGAATGCAATGAAGGGCTTCATATCTTTGGTGTGAAATATGTCACATGGGTTCTTGCAAATGGGCACGCCTTTCGAGACGTTCCATGTTAAGGATATGAATAGTATTCCCTTCGGTGCTGACTAATCCCTTTTCACGCAGAATCCTCAATTCCTTATTTATGCTTTCTCTTGTAGCTCCAACTATACTGGCAAGATCCTTCTGAGTCAGACGCAGGTCGATCTGAACAGCCCCCCCCTCTTCCTTCTGGTTGCCGTATTTTTGGGACAGCTCGACAAGTCTTCTGGCAAACCTTGTGGAGATATTGAGAAAGTGAGCATTTTCCAAAAGATCGTCTGTCTTGCGCAGTCGCATTGAGAGATACGACAAGATCGACTGTATAGCATCCTCATCGCCCTTCAGGAATGCCAGAAAATCCTTCTGATTCAGGGCCAGCAACTCGGAAGGTTCAAGCGCCACTACATCGGCCGAGCGTGGCAGTCCGTCCAGAAGCGCCATTTCACCGAAGAAATCCCCCTTAGAGAGTATCGCAGGCGAGATCTCATCTCCCGTGTCTGATGGAAGAACAATCTTGACACTTCCTGATTTTACTATATAAAGTGAAGTTCCCTCGTCACCTTTACGGAACAGCGCCTCTCCCCTATTCAGAGAACGGCGCTTTAGAGAAGCAGCGAGGCGCTCGCTGTCATGGTGACTGAGAGATTGAAACAGGTGTACCCCTCTCAAAAAATTTTCAGGTTTCATGGTATGCCTGCCGGATGTTTTTTTATGTGCTCAAATGCAGGCAAGCACATATTAACGCGTTTCGGGGGATGGCTCAGCTCCGTAACATTACAATATGCGAAGTATAGACAACACTGTATTCTAAGTCAAAAGATATATTTGCTACAGAGCCTTTTTCAGAGGGTTCGTGATGTTTTCTTGGCCGCAGTGTTGATGTGGAGGATGAATCTATGGATCAGTTTATCGTAAAAACACACTCAAGATTCGGGATGATCGATATTACGGGGGAAATAAGGTCTGTCTTGAAAAAGAGTGGGGTTGAAAATGGGGCATGTTATATATTTGTGCCTCACACAACCGCGGCGGTTACAATAAACGAGAATGCGGATCCCGATGTGCCGAAAGATATATTGATGGAAATGGATAGAATGGTTCCTCTATATGACGATTACAGACATACTGAGGGAAATTCCGCCGCTCATATAAAGGCATCTCTTTTTGGTCCCTCTGAGGTTGTTCTTGTGGAAGACGGCAATCTTGTTTTAGGCACATGGCAGTCGATTTTCTTCTGTGAATTCGACGGACCCAGGACGAGAAAGGTTATGGTCAGATTTATTTCCGCCGGTTGAACGTTCGGTTGCCGGGACTGTTATGACAAGGCATTTCGGTGTCCTCATCTGGCTGGTACCGTTTTCTATTACAGGGACAGGGAGAAACAAGATATATGAACATGCAGGCATCATTTATCCTGGCATCGGCCTCGCCCCGCCGCAGAGAGCTGCTCGGCGCGCTGATATCGGATTTCGAGATAATTCCGAGTGATATCGATGAGAAACCCCTGGACGGGGAATCCCCGGAAGCCCACGTCCTGAGGCTGTCGAGTGAGAAGGCCCTCGAAGTCTCCCGCGAAAATCCCGGTAGATGGATTTTGGGTGCGGATACTGTAGTAATAATAGACGGAAAAATACTCGGCAAGCCCGATACGCCCGGCGAAGCGGAGAGGATGTTAGGCATGCTGAGCGGCAGGACGCACAGGGTAATAACCGGATTCGCTATTATGAAGGGAGACGAGGGCGTAACCGTAAACGATACCGTTGAATCCTCTGTGATATTCAAGGATATTTCCAGGGATGAGATGGACTGGTATATAAGGACAAGCGAACCCTACGATAAGGCGGGAGGATACGCGGTACAGGGGAAAGCATCTTTCTTCATAAAGGAAATTCGTGGTTCATACACCAACGTGATCGGTCTTCCACTGTGCGAAGTGGTAACCGCGCTGAAGGAAGCCGGGGCGCTGAGGCTGGTGTGATCAGTAGGAGATAATATTGAAGAACTCAGTGGCGCGTGATCTCAAAAAAATAGACAAAGATCAGACCGGCAGGAGATCGTTGCCTGCATTTCAGAGATGAATTACCGGTTTTGTTGTAGTCAGAAAGGAAATCATAATGTCAGCAGTAGAGGATAACATACGGAGAATAAGGGAGGATATCGCCGAGGCGGCCCTGAGGTCTGGGAGAGAGCCTTCCGAGGTCAGGCTGATGGCCGTGACTAAGACTGTGGATGATGACAGGATACTGGAGGCCATAGAGGCCGGTGTGGATATAATGGGTGAAAATTATGTCCAGGAGGCAAAGAGAAAGATCGAAAAAATGGATGTGGATGTGGAATGGCACATGATAGGTCACCTGCAGTCCAACAAGGCGAAATATGCGGTCAGACTCTTTGACATGGTTCATTCCGTTGACCGTACAGGCCTGGCCACGGAGCTTGACAGGAGATCGGCGTCTGCGGAACGTGTGACCAACATCCTTATCGAGGTAAATGTGAGTGGCGAGGAGAGCAAAAGCGGCGTCAGCGCGGATGGTGCGACCGCCCTGGTCAGGGAAATCTCGCTGTTTAACAATCTTTCCATCCGTGGTCTTATGACGATGCCCCCCTGGTTCGATAATCCTGAGGATGCCCGGCCTTACTTTGTGGCCCTGCGGGAGCTGAGGGATAAAATTGTCGCGGAAGATATAAAGGGTGTCGAAATGCGCGAGCTTTCAATGGGGATGTCGGGGGATTACCAGGTCGCCGTGGAGGAAGGCGCGACCATCGTGAGAATAGGGACCGCCATATTCGGCGCGCGGGTGTATTAGTTTCCCCTTCGGGAATAGCCCTTAATTAAGCGTGATGGACTCGTAAAAAGTCGAAATATACACAATTTTGTCATTCCCGTGAAAACGGGAATCCAGTCCCGACGAGTCGGGATTAAGTAGTTACGCGCTTCTGGATTCCCGCCTGCGCGGGAATGACAGACTTTTTACGAAAGCATCAAACGTTAAACATTCAACATCAAAAATTGTTTTAACTGTCCTCCGGCCCCTGACCCTTGTAGATAAATCTCTCGAGAAGCCGGTGGTAGGGTGTCCAGTCTGATTCATTTCCGGAGTTGCTTATAAATTCCCCGAATGCATTCATTTTCGCGTCCAGATCATCGATGAAGTTTACGATGAGGGCCTCCACCGTCTTGGGGCGTTTCGGAGATCCAAATTCCAGGGTTCCATGGTGACTGAGGAGTATGTGCCGAAGCTCAAGCGCGAGTTGCTTCGGAAAATCTTCAATTTCGGCGATCTTCGCGTCCACGAGCTCCACGGCCATAACGATGTGTCCTATAAGCCGTCCCTCATCAGTATAGTTCATGGAGCCTTTGAATGAGAGTTCGTGAATCTTCCCGATGTCATGCAGTATCCCCCCCGTTATAATAAGATCCCTGTTCGCCTGCTGATAATGATCCGCCACCAGGTCGAGAAGCTGTGTCACGGACAGCGTATGTTCAAGAAGTCCGCCTATATAGGCGTGATGAAAACCCTTTGCCGCCGGCGCTTTCTGAAAGGAATAGGCTATCTCTTCATCGTTGAATATCAGATCCAGCAGGGCCTTCAGATGCGGGTTGCCTATTGTGCTTATAATACCCATGAGAGACTCAAACATTTCAGAAATATCCGATGCGCTCGACGGCAGATAATCGGCCGGGTTGATTGCCGGGTCATCGGCGACGGTGATCTTTGAGATGGAGAGCTGCACCACGTTTCTGAAACTTACCGCCTGGGACTGTATCCGGATTATATCCCCCGCCTGGAATATGCTGTTCATCTCAGTCGCTCTGTCCCATACTCTCCCGTCTACTTCGCCTGTCATATCTCGAAGTTTCAGATTCAGGTATGGGTTTCCCTTCAGGGATATGGCCATATTCTTTTCCGTGACGAGGAATATATCGCTGACTCTGTCCCCCGCGCGTATATCTTTTACATAGATGTTTTTCGTGTTCAAAACCTTACCCGCCTTTCATTGGAATATATCTTAAAAGTTCCGCCTCTTACATGGCCTATGAGTGTTA
>JAFDAS010000132.1 GCA_019313695.1 Deltaproteobacteria bacterium | reverse complement strand
CACAAAGCAAGGGAAAAAGACTGCAATATGCTTCAGCACTTGGCATCAAGGAAGGATCTGATGATTGGTTGGAATTTTGTGATTTAGCTACCATTAGTGCAGGTAAAATTCCTACCGGTATCGTTTCCGACAAGGAATTAATGGCCGAGGTGCCGATACTTTTTAGATCTATAAGAAAAGAGGGCGTTGAGAAGGCGAAAATCCAGGAACTACTTAAGGCGCTCAAGAAGGAATTAAGATGACATTCAAGACATCATATCTGACCTATAGGCATGTCGGTGAATATGTAGAAGCTTTTCTGAAAAAATACCATTCGTCATTACAGCTACCAGTACCAATTGAGTGGATAATTGAATCTGATTTGGGCCTGCATATCGTTCCTTTTCCTAATTTATATAGAATCTTCAGCCAAAGCGGTTTTTTAAGCGCTGATCGAATGAAGATTTTTATCGATGAATATCAGTATGATAATTTTGTGGAAAAATACAGGTTCACGCTCGCGCACGAAATAGGCCACTTCATTATGCATAAATCATTATATGAAGGGCTTCCCTTTAATTCTGAACAGGAATTTATCGAATATTTACAGTCGAGACCAACAAAAGAATTGTATTGGCATGAAACACAAGGAGATTGGTTTGCCGGTCAATTATTAGTCCCAACAAGCCAGCTTAAAAGATATTGTATCGATTTATTAGAGTCTAACCGTGATCAATTTTCAAAAGACAGACACCTTTCATATGAGTTTTGGTCATATGCTTCGAATGAACTGGCTGAACCTTTTGAAGTAAATCCAATAGTTATCGAAATTAGAATAAGACAGGAAAGCTTTGCAGAAAAATTTAAAGATTACTACCAGTGAATTCAGGTTGCAACTGTCCCCAAAATATATATGCGATCTCCGTAAAGACCAAAAATAAAATGAGAAACGCATAAAATCATGGGCGTCCCGCTGGACTCACGGGCAATTACTCGTGCGATCCGTTCAGCTGAAATTTTGCCGTCCATCCCTATACAACTGTGGATGTTGTAAGTCATGATGCGAAGTATCCGGGGGACGATGGCTTTTCGATACGGTTTTGTTGAAGTCTTGATTTCGGATCGACCGAGAAAATGGAGCGCGGCCTGGCGCAGATCCATGGGGCGGAGGTAATAATGGTTGCGCTCTGGAAGAGACGTATCGCAGGGCAGCAGCGCAAAGGCTTTTGTTTCCTCGGATCCCGGGCCCCCATGGGCACCATTCTCAATGGAAAAGCTGTAAGGCGTACCGTGGGTTCGCCATCCGCAGATGATAAAGTCTCCGGCGTCAGGATGCCGGCTCAATTCGATCAAATCACGGGTGACCTCATCGAGAAAAGGATGGTCTGAACCGAAAACCTTCTCCTTTTGTTCTGGCAGCACAAACTCACCTTCGCTGTTCCATGCCCGCAGTCTGTCAGGCTCATCGACCACCAGCACAAGTGGAACCTTTGCAAAATCCACAAGTTTTTTGGCCATGCGATGACGTTCGGCAGAAAGCATTTCATTGGATAAATAGACCATGCCCAGAGGACCAATTGCGGTTACGCTGATCAACGATTCTTTTATCTTTTCTTCAGCCCCGCGAGGGATCTGAAAAAACTTTTGAACCTTTTTGCCGCCGAGGTGCCTGACGCGTTGAGACTGGATTCCTCGAAAGTTGTAAGTCTCAACATGGGCACGTTTGCCCTCCAGGAGATCAAACACGTCGGCAACGGCTTCTCCGATGGTCCGACCATGCTGCTTTGTATAGGAAAGCGTGTTTTCCTGACCGTGGTCGGAATAAATCCATACGTCGTAATCCCGGCAGGCTGAACCTTTTGCCGCACGCCAGATTCGGGCGATGGCGTCATCGATCCCTTTAAGGGCCCAATGGGCAAATTTTGATGACGGGCCCCGGCGATGGGCCTGTTCATCATAGCCAATCAAGTTAAGGTGGATGATGGGCATTCCCCTGGCAATATCAATCTTTGCCCCCATCGTGATCAGTTCACGGAGCAAAATGGTTATCCCGACGCGAGCAGGGACAAGTTTGAGTTCCTTGAAAAAATCGTGACCGTCGATTATGCCGGAAACAAAGTCAAAAAGCGCCAGAAAAAGCTCAATGACCAGCAGAACAGCAGCCCGCATGAAACTGTATGCGTTGGAGAGAAACAGAAAGCTTAATGCCAAAGGATTCGCTTTTTTCAGAATTGATCCCCAGCCAAAAGAAGATGCACAAAAGTTAGAGTTATCGGCCCCGCCCGTGTAAATGTCGCAATAAGCGCTGCCACCTTTGAGAAGCGGTTCCCCGTTTTTCTCAAGCCGATGTTCAACGCTGGCGGCTGAGGATGGATCATACATCCGGAAAATTTGGCCCGAGCTTCGATCCATAAAGCTAAAACCCGGGACAGCGCCTTTGACGCCATAGAATAATTCCGCTTGAACAGACGGCGTGCTGGAAGGCAGACCGGAATAAAGCGTGTGCAGACCATGGCCCTCGCGCTTGAGAAGCTTGTAGAGGAAAGGCATTTTGCCACCGCCAAGGGCGCGGCCAAATTGTGTGTGGGAGAGACCGTCGATCTGGATTAAGACAAGACCGGGAGCCGTGGCTGTTTCCTTCGACTTTGTGAGGCGAAGCAAACGGATCATCCACTCGCTGCGGCTGAGCCGGCGGTGTGCCTTTCGTAGAAGCACTTCGAGACGGTAGATCATGGTTTCCTTTTGCCTTCCAGCACATCAATGTTCAATGCGGCGCCAG
The DNA here is from genome assembly GCA_019313695.1 of Deltaproteobacteria bacterium. Lineage (GTDB taxonomy): Bacteria > Desulfobacterota > Syntrophia > Syntrophales > UBA2210 > UBA2210. Next base: position 1,911 of record JAFDAS010000132.1, on the reverse strand, counting down.
CCGCCCCGGCAAGACCCTTTATGACGTCCCACTCGGTCTTGATCTTGTGCAAAATAGTGGTCCAGGCGCTGTATTCTTTATGCCGGTCAAAAAATTCCTTGTCCAGCAGATCCTTATAAAGAGTCAGGGCCTTATCTGCTGAGTGTCCTATGGAGAATTTTTCGGCGGTATTTTCGGCAGCCTGTTTAAGTTGCTGCATCTGTTGAGAAGGAAGGGAAACAACCCGCTGCAGGGCAGACGAAAATTCCTCTACTGTCTCGGAATATAGAAGTCTGCCGTTGCGGTGATCCACCACAACCTCGCGAACTCCGGGTGCATCAAGGGCCACTACCGGAACCCCGGCTGCCATGGCTTCGGTCAAGACCATGCCTTGTGTCTCACTTTTTGAGGCAAAGGCAAACACATCCATGGCACGATAGGCGCTCGTAAGCAAGGGATGATCAAGAACGCCAGCGATATGCAAACGCCCGGCCATTTTCTCCCTAAAAAAAATCTGTTGAATTGTCTTCGAAGATGGGCCGCCACCTACAACTAAAAAATGGGCACGGCTTTCATTCTTAAAAAATGCAACGAGAGCTTTGGCCAGGAATTCGAGATTCTTCTCCGGGGCAAGCCGGCCCACATGACCGACGACAATGGCATCTTGGGGAATGTCCATGGCCGCTCGAAAGCCCGGCCCGTTGCCGCAGGCAAATTGTTCGAGGTTAACCCCTGTGGGAACGACATCTATCGGGGCAAAGACCCCTCGATCACCGAGTACCGAAGCGACGCTTTCACTCGGAGCAAAAACCTGATCACAGAGATTGCTGTAGCTGGTCGAGAGCTTGATGACGAAGCGCTTGAGCGTTTCTGAATCACCAGGAACATAGTGGGTATATTGCTCATACATGGTATGGTGCGTAAAAACCAGGGGAAGCTCATACTTGCGGGCCATGCGAAAGGCAGTCACACCAATCAGAAAAGGATGATGGGAGTGAACGATATCGGGTTTAAATTCCTCGATAGCCTCTGTGAGGTATCCCGGGGTTGACAAAATGACAGAAAAATCGCTGCCATTGAAGCGCTGTATTGCAGGGATGCGGATCACGTCAATCTCGTTTTCCGGCATGTTTTCATACTCCGGAGCTACGACCAGCACCCGGTGGCCGCGCTTGCGATACTCGACAGTAAAGGCTTCGACCGACCGGGCCACGCCGCCCACATACGGGGGAAATGTGTTCGTCATCATGAGAATGTTCATGACTTAGACCTCTAAGGCAGTTTCTCCTTCAAGCGACCGCTATCCAGAGCTTGCCGGGCTATCAAAGTGATGTAAATGACCGCAACAATTGCAATGATAACGCCGATGCCATAAATTGTCCATTCCATCTTAGACCTCGAAGCCGTGCGTGACCCGATCGTCGCGAGATCGGCGGCAAGAGAGCCTATATATACGTTGGTGATCGTAAATGGCATAATTCCGAAGAAAACGCCGAAAATAAAATCCCGCAGGGAGATTTGCATAAGCCCGAACAAATAATTGGAGAGCTTAAACGGGAAAAACGGTACAAGGCGGGTAAGCAAAACAATCTTCCAGCCTGCTCGCTTAAATTCATCGTTAACCAGCTTCAACTTTGAATGACCAAGGAAGAACCCCTTGGCCCTTTCGCCGAAAAGATACCGTGCAATCAAAAAGGCGATCGTGGCTCCTATCGTCGAACCGATAAGTACATACACTGAGCCTCTTAAAACACCAAACATAAATCCGGCGCCAAGGGTGAAGATAACCCCCGGCAAGACAAGCACGACCACTAACATATCAATCAAGATGAACAGGAACGGAGCCCAGGCGCCAAGCCCCTCAAGCCATTCAAGAAAGCTTACCACCTGGAAATCCCCTTGAAAATAAAAGATTGCTCCGACAAGCGCCAA
>JAFDAS010000131.1 GCA_019313695.1 Deltaproteobacteria bacterium | reverse complement strand
ATTCATCTCGAGAATACTGCCTTATCATGATCATCTTGGAAATATTGGTCACTGCTTCATCAGACCATCCCCATGCTATTCTTTTAAGACGACGACCAATCTCTCTAAATACTCTTTCCAGTAAAGAAGTTGTTTTGGGTGCGATTACCCCTGTCTCCAGCCAGATCTCTATGTTGGTAAATAATTGACCGGAAAGTTTCTCGAGATAGGACGCACCATGCCTATACCCTTTTTCATAAAACGTATTTATCAGTTCCTTGATCTCTGTTTTACTGCTTTCATATCTGGATCTTACCTGGTCTTTGTCTTCTTCCTTGAGAATCTCAAACTCCCCTTCGGGAAGCTCTATGCCTATTAACTGCTTGATTTTATCTGTTTCCGGCTGGCTATCTTTCTTCTTTAATCCGTCTTCCCAAAGGGCGTGATATAGTCCTCTGGGACCGTGCCAGGCGCAGCGTTGAGTTTCAGCCGCTTCGGCTAAAAAATCATCAAGCCCCGGCTCTCCATCGTAAACAAAGGGAATGTTATATGATCCCGATTCTTTGATAATGCTTTCTATCTCAGGCCATGTGGTATTGGTAAAACATCCGAGAGGCTTTACCCTGCCCGCTTTCGTGATGCCGATAACGTTTCTGAGTTCTCCCTTACTGCCCTTTTTCTGTTTAACCCCTGTGCCATCAGCCATAATACCGGATAAATCCTCTACCGAAACTGACTCCTGGAATGTCTTGTCAATATCACTGCCAACGACGATATTATGAATGCCGCCCAGGGATATATCAATGGACCTTCCATCGATCAGCCTCCGATAGTTTGTATCGATAACTGATTCAATTACCTCATACTCAAAATTCGTTTCTCTGCGAACATAGCGGCCTACTTTCAGCGCACTTAACAGGGGAGAATAAAATGAGCCGCAATTCAGGCATTCTACCACTCTTAACCGTAAATCTAATTTGCCAAAGACAGTGGAGAAACGTCGGCTTTTCCTGCGATAACCTCGCTTTCGTATCTTACGGCCCCGGCAAAACCGCTTTCCAGGATCACCCTTTCTAAGGTGTTGTCCCAGGCCTTTTCTGTCTTTGCTTGGGTAAATCTTTGTCTGACTTAAACGCTCCGAAATAAGATCATCATAGTCCTTGAGAATCTCTTCCAATATCCGAAGCATTAAAGGATCTCTAACCTCTTTTAATCTATATACTATTTCATTTAAATTAACTTTTCCTATTGCCAGATCATACCGAAGTGTTATAGTAATTTCTCGTTTCATCACGGTCTCTTTCTTTTGGTTTTTGTTGGGAAATTCTAACCATAGAAAGAGATCGTGATTTAGTCAACTTTTAAGCCATGCGAAACCTTTTGAACGTTACCGATTCTTCGGAAGACCCAGTTTTTTTAAACCTTATTTGAAAAAAACCCCGTCTTTATTGGATGGGGTTTTTTTATAGCAAAAAGATTTTTTATGATCGGTTGTTGATGAAATCTATAAATAATGATAAAATTATATATGATATTGTTTTATGTAAACAGAGACGTTTTATATCGCCCCCGTAGCTCAGCAGGATAGAGCAAGGGATTCCTAATCCCTGCGTCGCACGTTCAAATCGTGTCGGGGGCATCAAATTTCTTTAAGATTTAATTGATTTTATACAGGAATATGGAAAAATTCTCAGAGGCTATTCATGGATACAATCATCACTAATGGAAAACTTGTAACTCCATGGGAAACTATTGAGGGGGTTGCGATCGGCATTAAGGAGGGGAAGATTTCTTTTATCCAACGAGATGATACTTCCTCGAAAGCCAAGAAGGTTATTAACGCTCAAGGCAACTATATCTTTCCCGGGATTGTAGACTGTCATAACCATTTTGGGGCCTTTCTGCCCTATGAGGATGATGTTTTGAACGAGACCAGGGCCGCGGCTGCTGGTGGCGTTACCACTGTTTTTCACGTCATTCTGGAGCAGGGGTCAATTTACGAGAGGATTCCTTATTATATTGAGACCACCAAACGGTTAGCCACAGTGGACATGAGTTTTTGGGCTGCCTGCATGACCGAGCAACATCTTGAGGAAATAGGCAAATGCCGGGAGCGGGGTTTGAAAGGATTTAAGTTTTTTATGGCATACAAGGGAAATGAGATGGAAAAAGTGGGGATATTCGGGATTGATCTTTCCTACCTTTTCCGGGGGATGGAAAAGATCAAAGAAGCAGGGGGGGTAGCTCTTGTCCATGCTGAGAATTATGAACTTCTGAAAGTATACCGGCAGAAGTATTCCCATCGTAATGATTTTCAGGCTTTTTGCCGATCACGGCCGCCTATCTGCGAGGAAGTAGATGCCGATAGTGCCTGTCGGATGGCAGAGGAAGTAGGGGTTCCCCTCTACATTGTTCATGTAGGGGCAGGCAGGGTATTGGATATTGCCAATGGATTCAAAGACCGAGGAAACGAGCTCTATATTGAAACCAGTCCCCGCTACCTGGTGATTGACCATGATGGGACGGGAATTAAACAGCCCAGTCTGGCATTAACCACCCCCGGCTATAAGCCCGCCGGGGATTTGCAGCGATTATGGGAAGGAATTAAAAAGGATGAGATCGACTGTATTGCTACTGATAGCAGTGCGAATCATTTAAAGGAAAAAATGGGCGATGGCACTGTCTGGAAGATGCAATTAAGCTGGCAGGAGATGCCAACCCTTCTTCCTATGTTGTTGACCGAAGGTTTCCACAAGGGATGCATGACACTAAATCAAATTGCAAAGTTAACCAGTTATAACCCGGCTAAAATTTTTGGATTGTATCCTCAAAAAGGGAATCTCCAGCCCGGAGCTGACGCTGATTTAATCATTGTGGATTTAGAAAAGAAGCAGGAAGTTGCAATTGAGTTGTATCCTTCATCGTGCGACTACACACCATATCAAGGCTGGGAACTTAAAGGCTGGCCGATATTGACCATGGTGAGAGGTAATGTGGTTATGGAAGATGGAAAAGTTAAAGAAGCATCAGGATGGGGGCGAGTGGCTGGATTAAAATAATAAACAATATTTTATATTAGGGGATTATTATGATGAACGATCCAAAGGTGGGTTATAAAGTTATTGCTACGGTTACCGGCTTAAAGGGCAGTTGTAACGCTGGCCATAAAGTAGGAGATAGTTTCGAGATAAGCTGTTACAATACGGGAGGTCTTTGTGGATGGTTGTATCACGATATCTTTCCCCATCTTTCCTCTTTTCAGTTCGGCGGGGATTTTCCCTGGTGGGAGGGAGATACAATAGAATTGGAATGTCCTGATCGTTTTAATCTTTTAAAGCTAAAACTGGAGAGGATTAAAAGAGAGAAATAATATCAAAAATCAGAGAATCTCAGCAACTACCCGGACCGGTGATGCTTCCTTATTTAATATCTTCAAAGGAAAAAGAGTAAGCTTAGCCTTCTGATAAAGCAATTGCTTCAAGTTACACATGCTTTCGATGATCAGGATATTTTTTTCCTGAATAATCTGATGGATTTTTACGTCTCCGACAGAGATGGTATCATTGCCGAAGATTTTTATACCTGATTCCCCGATCCACTCTGCTTGTTCTGTTGTAAAGGGGGGTGGGGAAAAATATTTTTCTTTACCCCACCATTGAGCATACCCCGAATAGACTAACAATATAGGGGTATTCACCTGATAACGCCCGATATCTTCCTGCTTGATTGTGGTTGCCTCTCCAATGAAAGTCTCTAAAGGATATTCACTGAGCATTTTACCCCCCGGAACGCTATGGGCGGGGGATTCAACATGGGTTGCAGCATGGAGACTCATCGTTATGTTATGGGCCAACCACCCGGCTTCGATGATTTTCGGATCATCCAGCCTCCTGACCGAGGTTTGTATATCACCAGGATATACCGGCATTCCTTCTTCTATCGGTAAAGATAAATCGATGAGTGACATGTCTGGCTCCTTTCCTTGATTTTGCAAATTTATAGCATAAAACGCAAGCCTCCGTTTTACGTGAAGAAAAATAAATTCATGTTACGTCATTCATGCCGATTAAGTCAACTCAATTTTCGTTGTGATCCAGAAGCGATATTAGTCTAACTTTTTTTCCAGCCTTACCAATCTTTTACCTCATTGAAAGATTATTTCAATAAGTACGAAAAAAATCTTTCAATCAGCGCCTCTACAAAAAAGCCCCGTGAGTAAAAGTTGTTTTTTATTAATGGGTTAGCAAATACTATTTTCTGGCATATCTTTTGAATAAATATTTTAAGTTTAAGTAAATTTATAATAATCCTTAATAAGGTAAGCTTGGCGATATTAAATTTTTTAAGCAGATCATAAGGAGAATATTTTAGCCACCTCCGGATTTATTCCGCAGGGATAAATCGACGATCTTTAAAAATATCCCGGTCTACACTCAGAATAATGATTAAAGTTAATGTTCATGCATTGAGTTGTTACAAATGAGAGCATTGAAAAAGGTGCCCTTTCTGTCATTCCCACGAAAGTGGGAATCTATAACGAGCTAAAAATACTGGATTCCCGTTTGCACGGGAATGACTATTTAGACTATTTATGGCAAAATTCAAAGGTCTCACAAATGTGATTGAGGAAGAGAGAAACTATGGCTGAAAGAGAAGTATTCTGGAATATTAGTTGCCATTGGTGGCGGCTGTTACCGGAATATATATATCTGGCTTAAAGGCTGGCCCAGTGAGGGCAAGATAAATACCTCAAAAGTTTTCCAGGCGGTCCTTAAAGATATTGTGGCCAATGCCAAAATTTTTATGGAAGATTTGTTTGGGGGGGTGGCGCACATATTTATTATGTGGGGGTTTATCGTTTTGTTTATAGGGACTGCTATGACAGCCCTTGATGACTATATCTTCCATTATTTAAAAGGATCTATATATGAATATTATGCGTTAATATTAGACATCTTCGGCCTGTTATTTGTTGTAGGTTTGATAATGGCTATTGCCCGGCGCTATGGCATCAAGGCTGGCAAGATGAACAATCGCGCCGAAGACATCATTCTATTGCTTCTGCTTCTGGCGATAGGGGTTACCGGCTTTTTAATCGAGGGATTTCGTTTTGTGGCTCAACCCCAACCCTGGATGAACTGGTCTCCGGTAGGAGTTTTTCTCTCCACATTTCTTGATGGGAACCCAAAAATCTGGCATGTCACGTTTTGGTGGATCCACGTACTGCTCAGTCTTTTCCTGATTGCCTGCTTACCTTTTTCCAAACTATTCCATGTGGTTGCCGGCTCCGTAAACGTTGCTTTTGAAACATTGCCTCTTGATGTTCTGACCCTGGAAGAAAGGGAGAAAATAGATCAGGAGTTTAGCCGAAGGCATTTGATAGCAAGTGATGCCTGTACGCGCTGCAACCGGTGTGAAAATAAATGCCCCTCCAACCTGAGCGGAGAAGCCCTCTCTCCGCGGACAATGAACCAGAGAATCAAGGATTACGTTAAGGCAAAGTACAGC
>JAFDAS010000026.1 GCA_019313695.1 Deltaproteobacteria bacterium | reverse complement strand
TAACTTTGCTTTCCGGCTCTTCCGTGGCATATTGATCCCCTCCTGTAGTTTTGGAGATCAATATACCTCAAATGGTCTTATATGTAAAGATTTTTATGAAACGCTATACTAGTAGCAAACACAAATGGATCTTTCGAGCCCGCTTCAGGCGGCATGCCTTTGGATGGCGCAGCCAACCGGCGATCAAGCGTATCAAGGAGGCCGTTTCGGAAATCAAGAAAGCGGCCCGCAAGGACCCCGTTCTGGGCGGCGAGGGCGGCGTGCTGTTTCTCGAAAAGATCTCACCGGCCGTTGAGCAGGTGGACAGTTCATCAGGAGCCATCGGCGCGGCGGTCAACGGTGCCATCGATACGCTGGTGCCGGTCATCGCCAGGGCGCCGGCTGAGGACAAACTGCGCGATAAATGGCTGGAACGTCTCTGGCTGGCGGTGGAAGCCGATGATATCCCCTATATCGAGATGCTTCCCAATTATTGGGGTGAACTGTGTGTTGCCCCCGAACGCGCCTCGCGCTGGGCCGATGAGTTCATCGATGCGGTACGGCTGACGTGGGGGGCAGGGCCCGGGATGGGGACCTATTTCAAAGGGACTTCGGCCTGCCTGAGCGCGTTGCTCAAGGCCGGACGAAATTCCGAAATCATGGCACTTCTCGAACTCGCGACCTACAAGTTCTGGCATGACCGGGAATGGGGTGTGAAGGCGCTTCTGGCCATGGGCAAAAAGGCCGAGGCGTTACGTTTTGCCGAGGATTCACGGGGGCGGAATGAACCGGATTTTATGATCAGTGAGGTCTGTGAAGAAATCCTGCTGACAAGCGGCATGGCGGAGGAAGCCTACAATCGCTATGCCGTCGAGGCCAACCAGAAAAACACCTATCTGGCGACCTTTCGCGCCATTATTAAAAAATATCCGAACAAGAAGCCTGTGGATATTTTAAAAGATCTTGTTGCCGGCACGCCGGGCTATGAGGGCAAATGGTTTGTCGCAGCCAGGTCGGCGGGGTTATATGATGAAGCGATTGACTTGGCCAATCGTACCCCCTGCGAGCCCAAGACCCTCAACCGGGCTGCCCGGGATATGGCTGAAACCGAACCACGATTTGCCGTCGAGGCCGGTGTGGCCGCATTGCGATGGCTTGTGGATGGCTATGGTTACGAGATCAGCGACCTGGACGTTCTGGAAGCCTATGATTACACCATGAAAGCAGCCGAAAATGCGGGGTGTAAATCTGAAACTCTCGAACGTATCCGCGAACTGGTTGCGGGAGAGAACCTTGAAGACCTTTTTGTCACCGGAATTTTAGGCGGTGAGCTTGGATTGAAATAGGGACAAGGAGATTATTGGTTATGGTACAGGAATTGGAAAAGATAGAATACCGCAAAGGTATGCTCGATAAGGGCATGAAGCCAAAGGGCCTGCCCGTGAAGGTCTGGCGAGGGGCGAAGATTCCCGCTGAAGTGAGGGAAGCGATCAACGAAGAGGATCTCCTCAGTTTGGGCGGTGCCTACGGGAACAAAAATGTTGGTGATCCTGTGGAGTACGATCACCTGAAGCTGGTCCTGGCTGGCGACGTAGTCGAGATTACGGTCTTCAACCGCGGGATCACGCTGTTCACGTCTGATGACGAACGGGTCCGACGCATCCATAGGGTTCTCTGTGATCTGAATTGGGAATGATTCAAATCTCAAATGCCCGTTAATCCCGATTGCATCTGGATGCGAGTCAGCGCTGGAGAGCCGGAATAATCAAGGGGTACGAGTTTTTCGTAGCCCCTTTTTTGTGATCAGAAATGACTACATTTTGAGGGTGGTCATTTGAGGTGGTTGATTGTCTCTCTGGCTGTATTTTATTGACACACAAGCGCTTTCCTTATATTCATTTCATCCAAAAGGATGTTTCTCTTATAGCCGATCCTTGCCGAAGCATAGAGCAACACGGCGCGGAAGGAGTCTGAACACATGACACAAACGAACAACTCTTCTCAGAGCGATTTTATCCGTGAGATCATCGATGACGATTTGAAGACGAATAAAAACGAAGGGCGTGTAGCCACGCGCTTTCCACCCGAGCCGAACGGCTATATCCATATCGGGCATGCCAAGTCGATCTGTCTCAATTTTGGCATCGCCGCGCAATATGGGGGCACATGCAATCTCAGGTTCGACGATACGGACCCGAGCGGCGAATCCCTCGAATATGTGGAATCGATTGTCGACGATATCCACTGGCTGGGTTTTGACTGGGAGGATCGCATGTACTTCGCCTCCGACTATTTTGAGCAGTTGTATCAATTTGCGATCCAGCTCATCAAAACCGGCAGGGCCTATGTCTGCGACTTAAATGCCGACGAGATACGGGAATATCGTGGATCATTCACCGAACCGGGCACAGAGAGTCCCTATCGAAACCGCTCTGTGGATGAAAATCTGGATCTGTTTGAACGGATGCGGACGGGTGAATTCGAGGATGGCGCCCATGTTCTGCGTGCCAGAATCGATATGAACGCTCCGAACATCATCATGCGGGACCCCGTCATCTATCGTATCAAAAGGGAGACTCACTACCGGACAGGGAATGCGTGGGTTATCTATCCCATGTATGACTTTGCCCACTGTCTCTCCGACGCCATCGAGGGGATAACACATTCAATCTGTACCCTTGAATTTGAGAATAATCGTCCCCTGTATGACTGGATCGTGGAGGAGTTGATAGAGGGCAATCGCCCGCACCAGACAGAATTTGCCCGCCTTAACCTGAGTTATACTGTTATCAGCAAGCGGGCACTTATCGAGTTGGTAGAAAAAGGCCGGGTTGCGGGCTGGGATGATCCGCGTATGCCCACGATAGCAGGGATGAGGCGGCGGGGCTATACACCAAAGGCGATCAGGAATTTCTGCACCCAGATCGGCGTGGCCAAAAATGATAATCTTATTGACATGGCCCTGCTGGAGCACTGTGTCCGTGAAGACTTGAATGAGCAGGCGCCGCGAGTGATGGGGGTCTTGCGTCCTCTTCGGGTTGTCATCGATAACTATCCTGAAGGACAGGCGGAAGAGTTTGAATGTGCCAATCACCCCCAGAATCCGGACATGGGAACACGCAGGGTCCCCTTTTCCCGGGTGCTCTACATCGAGCGTGACGACTTTCACGAAGACCCGCCGGGCAAGTACAAACGTCTCGCTCCGGGGCGCGAGGTGCGACTCAGAAATTCCTATGTCATAAAGCATGAAAGCATGGTGAAGGATGAAAAGGGCGAGGTGGTTGAGCTGCACTGTACATATGATCCGGATACGCGAAACGCGCCACCGCCGGACGGGCGCAAGGTGAAAGGGGTCATCCACTGGGTATCGGCGGAACACTGCGTGTCTGCCGAGGTGCGTCTCTACGACCGGCTTTTTCAGGTTCCCAATCCGGCCGGTGAAGATGAAGAGTTTACAGAATACCTGAACCCGAATTCACTGGAAACCCTGACATCCTGCTATGTTGAGTCCGGGGTGAAAGACGCGGAGGCGGGGAGCAGATATCAGTTTGAAAGACTCGGTTATTTCTGCGTCGATTCCAGGGATTCTCAGCCGGGCAAACCGGTATTTAATCGTGTCGTACCGCTTCGTGATACATGGGGAAAGATTGCGGAAAAGGGGAAGGGAAAGTAGCCTCCGCCCGTATGAACCACGGGACCGCAGGATGCAGGCGGGGCGCTTTGTATCCCGATACGCTTTGCTATCGGGATTAATTCGGCTTGCAGTTTTTATCGCGACGGAGGCTTATAAAAACTGAGTCTCATTAAAATGGCTGGGAGACAAGGATTCGAACCTTGATTGACGGAGTCAGAGTCCGCTGTCCTACCGTTGAACGATCTCCCAGCAAAGAGTAGTCAGATTATATTTCCATACCCCACCCGCCCTTGTGCCTGACACAGGTTCTGAAGCATGATTGACAAAGCTATATAGTGGTATCGGCTTTCTTTGTCAATAAATTTCCGGACAACATAAATTTCCGGACAAAGTTTTGATTTTTTATTTGACAATTAGCGCTGTTTTGGATATTTTACACGGCAATTCGCTTGGGGGCATCGATATCTAACTACCTTAAATTCTTAAGGATTCAAAAAGGGGGAGAGTTAATGACAGAAGAGAAAGTAATGAATCGCTGGTATGTCGTGATAGGAGCCATATTAATCCAGCTGTGTCTTGGCGCTATCTACGCGTGGTCAGTCTTTACGCCCAAGCTGACCCTGTCCGTTGCCAATGGTGGAATGTATGGTTTCAGCGCAAGTCAGGCGGCATGGATCTTTTCCATTGGTCTTCTGGTATTCGCGGTTACAGTGGTTATTTCCGGAAAACTGATTGGAATAATGGGTCCGAGAAAGCTGGCATCCATCGGCGGAATCGTCCTTGGCGCCGGTTACATCCTGGGTGGCCTGTTCGGTTCCTCATTCTTTACCCAGTTGCTCTTCATAGGAATTATCGGTGGCGCCGGCATCGGGCTCGCCTATGTCATTCCCATTGCCGTGGGGGTGAAGTGGTTCCCCGACAAAAAAGGAATGGTTACGGGACTGGCCGTCGCCGGTTTCGGCTTCGGTGCAACTATATGGGTCAAAGCAGCCGGTTCCTGGTTCGGCCTGATAGATAATCTGAATTTTTTCGGTCTCGGAGGTGTTCAGAGTGTATTTCTGCTCTATGGGATGATTTTCCTCGTTTGTATCGTTATCGGCAGCATTGTGATGATTGACCCACCGGAGGGTTATGTGCCGGAGGGATGGACTCCCCCTGAACCGGCAAGCTCAAACCCGGGCAGCTCGGCCTTGGGAATGACCGACTTTACACCGGGTGAAATGGCGAAAACCCCTCAGTTTTACATGACATGGGTTACATTCCTTTTTTCAGCCATCGCCGGTTTGATGGTAATCTACTGCATTAAACTGTTCGGCATTGATGCGTTGAAGGCCGCGGGAATGACCGCCGCCGCCGCCTCTGCCGCTGCCGGTACCGCCATGGCCCTGTATGCTATTTTCAACGGTCTCGGTCGTATCGCCTGGGGGACTGTATCGGATAAAATCGGACGTAAAGTGTCTATTTTTCTCATGTGTCTCTTACAGGGAATCATCATGCTCCTCTTTTACAAAATGGGGGGAACGGTTGTTACGCTGATTATCGGCGCCTGTATCATCGGTTTTAATTTCGGTGGCAACTTTGCCCTCTTTCCTGCCGTCACGGCAGACTACTTCGGCAACAAAAACGTTGGGATGAACTATGGATACATATTGCTGTCCTATGGTATTGCCGGTGTCATCGGCCCCCAGATTGCCGGATATTTCAAGGATGCCGCCAAGGGAAGCGGAGATCCTTCAATATGGGTAACCCCATTTATTATTGCCGGTGTTGTATGCCTGCTGGGCGCGGTAATTACTTTGATGTCGAAACCCCCAAAGAAGGTATAAGACAAATAATCGGGGACAGGTTTAAACCTGTCCCCACTGGTCATTTTTTGACATATTGGAGATACGATCAAAACCGGCCTCTCTGTTAATCTGTAATATCAACATGTCCAGCAAGATCTGATTCCTCTGTTCTAAAGCATAGCCTTTCTATGTATTTGCAATGCAAAGCTTACTTGTATATATAGGTTGTGTTATAAAGCAGTATGGGTATTTCTTAAATGCACAAGGAAAGGTTAAAATGGAAATGATTCGTATAGATGAAGAAAAATGCACCCTTTGCGGTCTCTGTATCCCCGACTGCGTAAGAGGCATATTGGAAGAGGGGGAAAGAGCGGTGCGTGTGACCAGCCCCGAAAACTGTATTCTCTGCGGGCACTGCAAGGCAATCTGCCCCGTAGACGCCCCGGAATTTCCGGCGCTCGACGCGTCAGAGTTTGAACCGGCGCCTGAGAGAGGAGACTATCCTGAAGAAGATGAACTGCTTTCGTTTTTCCGCGCCCGCAGGAGTATAAGGCAGTTTGAAGAAAGGTTCGTTGAACGGGAGAAACTGGAAAAGATCATACAGGCCGGCCGTTTTGCTCCGACAGGCGGGAACCGTCAGGGGCTGCATTATACTGTAGTTCATACGCCTGATAAACTTGCGGAAATCCGGGACATGAACCTCGACCTGCTCTACCACCAGGCGGAGAATATAGAGAGGGCCTTTGAGCGAAATAGTCAAACCGGAGAGCCCGTTCCGCAGGTCTATCAAGTGAGGAAGTTCTACGCGGACCGCTGGAAGGAAATGAAAGACCTCATGGAAAAAGGGGTCGACAAACTCTTCTACCATGCCCCCGCCCTTGTCGTACTTCACATAAACCCGGCGGAGAGCACATCAGCCATGGTCGACGCGGGGCTGGCAGCCATGCAGATGGCCCTCATGGCGGAGACACTGAAACTGGGGACTTGCTTTTGCGGATTCTTCGTTTTCGCTGTAAATGAGTCAGCGGAATTCAAGAAGACCCTTAATATTCCGGAAAAGCATATCGTTCCCGTCTCCTTCGTTGCGGGCTATCCGGCCGTCAAGTACCGGAGCCTTGTTTCCAGGAACCCGGCACGCGTGAATTGGCTTTAGAAAAGAACTTTGGGGGATCGTTATAAAAGAATGATACGAAAAGGGGGTATTGTCCCCACGAAGAAAGGAGAAAAACTGTGATAACCGTTGTTGCATCGATAAGGGTAAAGTCTGGAAATCGGGACGCGTTTTTAGAGATATTTAAAGCAAATGTCCAGGATGTCTTAAAGGAAGAGGGTTGCATAGAGTACTATCCCACCGTCGATTTTGACACAGGACTGCCGGTGCAGGAGATGGACGGGAATGTGATCACTATTATCGAGAAGTGGAACGACCTGCAAGCGCTCGAAAGCCATCTCAAGACTCCACACATGCTGGCCTATAAAGAGAAAACAAAAGATATGACGGAAGGACTGACCATCAAGGTACTGCAAAACGCGTAACCACATTAACGCTCTTGCCTGTCCGATCCGGGAAGGGTGAAATGAATCGTAGAAATGCCGGCATTTTTTAGATATTAGTGTCATCTGGTTATGAGGCCAGGGGATAAAAACACCATGAAACTATTCGAGAGATCTACAACTGAAGAAAAAATCCTGTACCAGGGTTCGATGCACTGGATTGCCTACACGGGCAGTCTTCTGTGGTTAGTTTTCGGTGTATTCATTCTCAGGGGAGGAGATGCCTACAAGACGCCGGGAGGGATGTTTCTTCTCCTGGCAATCATCACAGGAATATTCACTTTTTTTAAGATAAAGACTGCCTGCTATATTGTGGGTGAAAAATGGATTGCCGTTCAAACCGGTGTTCTGTACCGTCTAAGTTTTGAAATGTCCCTTTCGAAGATTGTTGACGTCAAGGTCGAGCAGGGTATAATGGGAAGACACTTCGATTATGGAACCGTTGTCATTTTCGGTGCCGGTGGAACAAGGGACGCATTTCACAGAATTGCCGCCCCGAATGAACTGAGACGAGAAATTATAGAGAGAATCCCGTCAACATAGCGTGATTTAAGAGAAAAATTATGCGGCTGCTTCTTGTTGAAGATGACATCAAAATAGCCTCCTTCGTTATAAAGGGTTTCGAAGCGGGGGGATATGCCATCGACCATGCCGCAGACGGTGAGGAAGGACTCCATCTGGCACTTTCCGAACCATATGATGCCGCCATTGTCGACATCATGCTTCCGAAACTGGACGGTCTTACCCTTATAGAGAAGATGAGGGATGCACGGGTAGCCACCCCCGTCATCATACTGAGCGCCAGGAGTTCCGTAGACGACAGGATCAAAGGCCTGCAGAAGGGGAGTGACGACTATCTTACGAAACCTTTCGCCTTCTCTGAACTTCTCGCCCGTATCCAGGCTCTCATTAGAAGAGCCAGCGGAGCGACAGAGCCGACACGACTCGTTTTCAGAGGTCTTTCCATGAATATGATCACGAGAGAAGTTGAACGCAGCGGGAAAAAGATAGAACTCCAGCCCCTTGAATTTTCCCTCCTGGAGTATCTTATGCGCAATGCCGAGAGGGTGGTTTCAAAGACCATGATTATGGAGCACGTGTGGGATTACAATTTCGATCCCATGACGAATGTGGTGGAGGCTCGTATAAGTCGTCTCAGGGACAAAATAGACAGGGACTTTCCGGAGAAACTGATTCATACCATACGCGGAGTCGGTTATGTCCTTAAAAAAAATGATTAATCTCCGCCACACCCTGGCCTTCCGCCTGACCATCTGGTATACGGGCGTTTTTACCGTTATCGCCTTCTTAACAATTTCACTTTTTTATTTTTTCGCCACAAACGTCATCCAGCGCCAGACTGACGGAGACCTCCTGAACCAGATGAGAAAATTTTCGTCACTGATAGCCGCAGAGGGTGTCAACGCGGGTCAACGTGTGGCCATCATTGAATCCCAGGCAGGCGGCGTCAAGAAGGTGTTCTTTCGTTTCCTCCACAGTAGCGGGCAGGTCTTTTCATCGTCGAACATGGATTACTGGCAGGACATCGATATCAACTACGGGACAATGCGGCGTCTGATTCACGGAGGTGTTCCGGTCTTCGAGACGATTATTCTACCCGAACGCGATCACGAAATAAGAGTCCTGTATGGCGTCATAGGTCCGGGCGTCATACTCCAGGTGGGTCAGTCAATGGAGGAATACGGCAGGATAATCTCCATATTCAAGAGGATATTTATCGGGGCGGTGACCTTTCTTATTGTTCTCGCCGCCCTGGTGGGGTGGTTTATGGCGAGGCACGCCCTCTCCGGTGTTGAGGCGGTAACGAAGACAGCTCAGATGATATCGAGAGATGCCCTGGACATGCGGGTTCCCGTTAAACCGCGGGGGGACGAGATAGATGCGCTGGCAAACACTTTCAACGAAATGCTGGGTCGTATCGAAAAGTTAGTCACGGGTATGAAAGAAATGAGCGACAGCATCGCCCACGATCTGAGAACGCCGGTTACCAGAATTCGAGGTATCGCTGAAATCACCCTTACGACGGAAACCGGCCAGGCAGAATACGAGACCA
The DNA here is from genome assembly GCA_019313695.1 of Deltaproteobacteria bacterium. Classification (GTDB taxonomy): domain Bacteria; phylum Desulfobacterota; class Syntrophia; order Syntrophales; family UBA2210; genus UBA2210. Next base: position 12,429 of record JAFDAS010000026.1, on the reverse strand, counting down.
TGACGGCAAGTATAATCGAGGAGTGCGACCGTCTTCTCGACATAATCAGCACAATGCTTGTCATCTCGCGGTTTGAAGCAGGTGTGGGCGACCTTAAGAAGGAGGAGACAGACCTTGCCGGGATTGTTAAGAATGCCTGTGAACTCTTCCGTCCCATTGCGGAAGACAAAAAACTCTCAATTGATTATCGCGCGGCCGAATTTCTGGATTACACCGGTGACGCAGGTATGCTCCAGCGGTTGATTTCGAACCTCCTTGATAACGCCATCAAGTACACTCCTTCCGGTGGAGATGTAACCATCGTTCTGGAAAAACAGAATGATAACGTAATGGTTCTGACGGTAGGTGACACGGGTGCGGGAATCGCGGAAACGGAGCTTGTTCATATCTTCGAACGCTTTTATCGGGGCGATGAGAGCAGATCTACGGAAGGAACAGGCCTGGGGCTAAGCCTCGCCAGGGCCATAGCCAGGGCTCACGGTGGTGACATAACCGTGAAAAGCGAACCGGGGAAAGGCAGCATCTTTACCGTTACGCTGTGAGGCCTCCTCAAACTCCCCTCGAACTTTATTTTACAATTAGCATGAAATCCATCTGCGATGGATTTTGAGACGTTTACAAGGTTTGTAAACATCTCACAGTTGTTGTCATTTTATCTTTATTGGTATCCCCCACATTACAAATTGGTAATCTTCAGGTCATCTTGTCGTTAACTTCCGTGTGTATTGTAAGGCCGAAGACGAAATGAATCATTCATCCGGCTTACGACAATACATACAGGGAGGTACAACATGAAATCATTCAGGAAAATAGTAATTGCCATCGCAATAATTTTCTCGGCTGGGATTATTGCAGGTGTTGCCACACAACTCTCGGCTGCCTCGCAGGATACGGGAAGCTACCTGGCCCCGGCTAATTTCAGCGCTCTCGCGGAGCAGGTGAAGGGCGGCGTGGTAAACATCCGTGTCGAAAAGGTTGTAAAGGAAAACGAAGAAATATCCCATTTCTCACGAGGGAATCCCTTCCGGGGGAAAACCCCTTTTGAGGACTTTTTCGGTCCTTTTCCCCGCGGAGATAACCGCCCCGCCCCCAAACAGCGTGGTCTTGGTTCCGGGTTTATCATAGACCGTAGCGGATATATTGTGACAAATAATCATGTTATTGAAGGCGCCGATACAATAATCGTTACCTTGAGCAACAAAAAGGAATATGAAGCGGAACTGATCGGCAGGGATCCCAAAACAGATATGGCCCTCCTGAGGATAGAGCATTCAAAGGGCCTTACACCACTTGCTTTAGGTGATTCCGACGCGCTCACAGTAGGCGAGTGGGTTGTTGCAATCGGCAGTCCCTTCGGACTGGAGCAGACGGTAACGGCTGGAATAGTCAGCGCAAAGGGACGTGTCATCGGCGCTGGTCCCTATGATGATTTCATCCAGACAGACGCTTCGATCAACCCGGGAAACAGCGGTGGACCTCTCATCAACATGAAGGGAGAGGTCATCGGCATCAATACGGCAATCGTTGCCAGGGGTCAGGGAATCGGTTTCGCTATTCCCATTAATCTCGCCCAGGGGATCGTTGAACAGCTGAAGAACAACGGTGAAGTCACGCGTGCCTGGCTGGGTGTGGGCATTCAGGACTTAACGGAAGAGCTGGGAGACTACTATAATATTAAAGATAAAAAGGGTGTACTCGTCACGGAGGTCTTTGAGAACAGTCCTGCCGATAAGGGGGGCATCAAAGCCGAAGACGTGATTGTTTCCATCGACGGAGAGGACATTGACTCGGGCCGCAAGCTCTCCGGGATTGTAGCAAATCTTCCTGTCGGAAAGCGCACCAGGATAACGATCCAAAGAAACGGCGAGAGAAAAGATCTCTCTGTCGAACTGGCAAAACGGACCGATGAAGAGATGGTCGCGAAGAAACCGATGAAGGAGAGTGATAATCTCGGAATCAAAGCCGCCGACATAACACCTGAAATCGCAGACCGCCTCGGTTATGGTGGAGACATGAAAGGGGTGGTTGTCCTGGAAGTAAAAAAAGGGAGTAAGGCTGAAAAATCCGGTGTGCGCCAGGGAGACCTCGTCGTAGCGGTCAATCATGTTAAAGTCAAAACCGTCGACGATTATCTTAAAGAAGTAAACAGAGTGGATGAGGGTAAAAAGGTAAAGCTGCTGCTCCGCCGGGGAAGGGCCGGATTCATCGCCCTGGCGATAACAAAATAAGGGTTCACGGCGCGTGAACCGCTGATACATTTGTAATCAAAAAATCAGGGGGTATCCAAAAGAAGAAAGGGAAATAGCGCCCTCCTCCTTGACCTTTCATGGATATCCCCTGTTATGCTCTGTTTCCTTCCCTGCTTCCGGACGACAATTATAAGATCATCAGTCAGATCGATCAGGACACTGGCGCAATTCCCCCGAAAGCCGGATACACTGCAAATTACGAACAGACGCCGTTTACGGATGCAATATGCAATTATCTTCTTGTGTATGCATGTACCGATGTAGTAGCTTTTATCTATGAACAGGTGCATTTGTTAAGGGTAAAGGAGAGTCTTATCCATGAGCAACATCAAAGGGCAGGATATCATACTTGACTCGATCACCGACGGCGTCTTTACTGTGGATCACGACTGGCGCATCACGTCGTTCAACAGGTCGGCCGAAGACATAACGGGCGTGCCGCGTGAAGATGCCATAGGTCAACTGTGCAAAGATGTCCTGAAGGCCAATATATGCGAGGGAAACTGCGCCCTCAGGCAGACACTGGAAACGGGCGAGTCTATAAGGGACAAGGTTGTCAATATCGTAAATGCCGGAGGGGAACAGACACCAATCAGCATATCCACCGCACTGCTAAAAGGTGAGGATGGAAAGATAATTGGCGCTGTGGAGACTTTCAGAGATATCAGCCTTGTCGAAAAGCTGCGCAGGAAGATCGAGCAGAAATATACCTTCGAAGATATAATATCAAAAAACCACAGGATGTATGAGCTGTTCGATATACTTCCGGATGTGGCGGACAGCCTGAGCACCGTCCTGATCGAGGGGGAAAGTGGAACGGGAAAGGAGCTCTTCGCAAGGGCGATACATAACCTGAGCCCGAGAAAAAACAGGCTGCCTGTCGTGGTAAACTGCGGCGCCATGCCGGACACGCTGCTGGAATCGGAGCTGTTCGGTTACAAGGCCGGGGCGTTCACGGACGCGAAGCGGGATAAGCCCGGCCGGTTCAAGCTCGCCGAGGGGAGCACGATATTCCTCGACGAGATCGGCGATATCTCGCCGGCCCTGCAGGTACGGTTGCTGCGCGTGCTGCAGGAGAGGACCTACGAACCCCTCGGCTCGGTGAAAAGCGAGCGGGCGGATGTCCGCATCATCGCCGCCACGAACCACAACCTCTTCGAAATGGTGAAACAGGGGAAATTCAGAGAAGACCTCTACTATCGAATCAACGTGATCAGGCTGGAACTTCCGCCCCTGCGCGAGAGGAAGGAGGACATCCCCCTCCTGGTCGATCACTTTATCAAGACCTTCTGCTCCGTCCAGAACAAGGCCATCGACGGAATCACCGACGAGGCTCTTGCCTGTCTGATGTCATACGATTATCCCGGCAACATAAGGGAGCTGGAAAATATTATCGAACGCTCTTTTATACTGTGCAAGTCAAAGATGATTATGCCTTCCCATCTTCCCGAACCGGTCTGCGGACCCGGTGGTCTTGATCGTCCGGAAAGTATGGGCATAACAAACCTCAAAGATATGGAGGCAGTTTTCCTGACAAACGCGCTGAGGAAAAACAATTGGAACCGCCTGAAGACGGCGAAAGAGCTCGGCATTCACAAAAGCACCCTCTTTCGAAAAATCAAATCCCTGGGCCTGGATATACCGAAGGCATAGACTTGTCTGCACCCCATATTTGCCCGCGCGCGATTGCATGAAATTTCAGTATAGTTTCCTCTGAGACGGAAACTCCCTACCGTCATGTCAACAATACCCTGTCATTTCGAAGGAGTCACCCATTCCCCATGCATCCATAGGTCGCATTAGTGCGACTTGATTCTATATATGTAGTAGCAATTATGCACTCTCGTCAATCCCTCCCGAACATCCCCCCAGCGCAATTATCTGTAATGATTGTATTTTTTCTTTCATAAGTAAACCCGATCACGTGGCACGGTATTTGTAGTATGTTTATACTGTAAGGGGAGCTTGAGAAGATGAAACTTGCCATGCCTGTATGGGATGATTGTATTTCAACGGTTCTGGATTTCTCCGACTGTCTCTTGGTCATTGACTCTGAATCCGGTGTTATAAACAACCGGTCTATGGTCGGTTTTGCCGGAGCCACAATGGTGGAAAAGGTGGCAAGACTGAGAGGACTTGACATACAGGTGCTGCTCTGCGGGGCGGTTTCAAGGCCCATGGAACGGATGATCATGGCGTCGGGAATAGAAGTTATCCCGTTTCTCAGGGGAAGGGTGGACGATGTGCTCAATGCCTATTTTTCAGGACGTCTGTTTGGGCCGGGCTTCATGTTGCCCGGTTGCCGGCGGGGACCGGGCTTTGGGAAAGGCATGGGACGGAGGAGGCATGGCTACGGCCGCTCCGGCTGGAATAATAACAGGAAGGAATGGAATATATGAAGATAGTGATCACATCTTACGAAGAAGACCTTTCAAGTAAGGCAGACAAGAGCTTTGGCAGGGCAAAGTGGTTTATTCTGGTGGATACGGAAACAGGCGCGTTTGAGGCTCATTCCAATAAGCAGAATGTAAACGCGGCGCAGGGCGCGGGAATTCAGGCTGCCCAGAACGTTGCAAACCTGGGGGCCGAAATCGTCCTGACCGGAAACGTGGGACCTAATGCCTTCAGGACATTGAACGCCGCATCTATCAGAATATTTATTATCAAGGGAGATGTTACTGTTCAGCAGGCCCTTTCCGAATGGAAGGAAGGAAAACTTCAGGAGACAAGCGAATCGACGATTGAGGGACACTGGGTTTAATCTTGTGTTTCCTGATTTGCATTTAACAAGATAGTGCTCATTGTAAAGGAGGATATATCATGCCAAGAGGAGACAGAACCGGACCGCAGGGACAGGGATCAAAAACTGGTCGTGGCCTGGGACCTTGTGGAACAGGAACAGAAGAAATGCCCGTGCCTGAGGAGAATATTGGATTCTTTCGCAGACTGGGAAGGGGTTTAGGTTTTGGCCGATCCGAACAGGGCCGTGGAATGGGACAGGGCCAGAGTCGTGGAATGGGCCGAGGCCGTAATCGCTAATAAAAACGTTTATCTCAAAGCTGAGCGCTTAAAAACTAAATCATATAAGGAGGTATTTATCATGCCAGGTGGAGATAGAACAGGGCCCGCAGGAATGGGATCAATGACAGGCAGAGCAGCTGGTTACTGTGCAGGATATGGAGCACCCGGATTTGCTAACTCTGTCTCGGGAAGAGGTTTCGGTTGGGGTTTGGGAAGAGGAGGAGGCTTTGGTCGTGGAGGTGGAAGGGGTCGTCGTAACTGGTTTTACGCGACCGGTCTGCCCGGATGGCAGCGAGGCGCTTACGGTTATCCGGCTTACGGGGGGGGTATGCCGTACAATATGCCATATTCCGCGGCTCCCAATATGCCGCCATATACTGCGGGTTTTTCAAAAGAAGATGAACTTAATGCGTTGAAAGGCCAGGTGGAGTACTTTGAAGATGCCCTGGAAGGTGTTAAAAATCGTATGGCAGAACTGGAAGAAGAAAGCAAAGGAGAATAAAAAAGAAAAAGCGCTGGTACGGTAAGGATATGAAATTCCTTGTTGCCGGCGGTTTTTTTATTTGTCAAGTTTGACGAATTCGTAAAAAGTCTGTCATTCCCGCGTAGGCGGGAATCCATGGAGGTCTAAGTGCTTGGAAAAACTGGATTCCCGTTTTCACGGGAATGACAAAATTGTGCATATTTCGACTTTTTACGAGACCATTAAGTTTGCATTTTGAATATAAGATGCTTATGTTAAACTGCAAATTTCACAGGAGTGATATAAAAACAGAAAATAAAAGCAGAAATTTTCCGGTTGTTTGAGAATGCGTCAAACTTGAAACATTAAACCGGAATTTTTCAGGAAAGGGGTTAAGAATGAAGATAGCAGTGACAGCAACAGGTCCGTCTCTGGATGATCAGGTTGAAGCTCGTTTTGGACGAACTCCATATTATTTGTTTATAGATTCAGAGACAATGAAATTTGAGGCCATACAGAATCCCAATGTCGCGGCGGGAGGCGGTGCTGGCATCCAGTCAGCGCAATTGATGGTGGACCATGGTGTCAAATATGTTCTCACGGGAAATTGTGGCCCTAATGCATCCCAGGTGTTTGGAGCTGCAGGTATCCAGGTTGTTGTTGGCGTTACCGGAATTATCCGTCAGGCAATTGAACAATTCAAGGCAGGCACTTTTGTTGCATCGAGCCAGCCCAATGTGGCAAGCCATTTTGGTATGGGTGGTGGCCGTGGCATGGGCATGGGTGGCGGTCGCGGTATGGGCGGCGGCGGTCAGGGTATGGGACGCGGCATGGGCGCGGGTCAAACCAGTGGTCCCGGAATTTTCTCTCCCCAAGGTGAAGTGACGGATGAAGAAGGATTAGATGTACTCAAAGAGCAGGCGCGTATACTTCAGGAACAGCTCAATCACATCGAACGGCAAATTGGCGCGATTGACAAGAAAGAAGGAAAGTAATCTAAGCCATTACAATTTGCAAGAAGAAAGGAACAACACGCTTTGAAAATAGCTATTGCAAGCGGAAAGGGCGGCACCGGTAAGACAACGATAGCGACAAACCTCGCTTTAGGTCTTGCCGATAAAGGGAAAACAGTTCAACTGTTAGACTGTGACGTTGAAGAACCGAACTGCCATATCTTTCTGAAACCGGAGATTGAATCATCTTCCGCTGTTACGGTACCCATCCCAAGGGTCATCGAGGAAAAGTGCACGGGATGCGGTATTTGCGCGGATGTCTGCGAGTTCAGCGCTATTGCAGTCATAAAAGGCAAGGTGCTGATATTCCCTGAACTTTGTCATGGTTGCGGGGCATGCAAACTGTTTTGCCCTGAGGATGCATTCATAGAGGTACCGAGAGAGTTAGGCATTGTCGAAGAAGGAAAAACAAATGGAATCCGTTTTGTCCATGGATTACTCAATATCGGCGAACTAATGTCCCCGGCTGTTATCAGCGGAGTTAAGAAAGCCGCCGGAGATCCCGAGATATTGATCCTCGATTCTCCTCCGGGGACATCCTGCCCGGTTATTGAAGCTGTAAAAGATGCAGAGTTTGTCCTCCTGGTTACGGAACCTACCCCTTTCGGTTTGAATGATTTAGAGCTCGCTGTTGGGATGGTCAGAGAACTGAATATACCATTTGCCGTGGCCATCAACCGTTCCGATGTGGGCAACGAGGACGTAAAAGAATACTGCAAAAGAGAAGGAATCGAGATTGTCCTGGAGATACCGGATGATCGCGGAATCGCCGAAGCCTATTCGCGAGGGGAGATGGTGATACACGCGCTGCCGGAATATCAAAAAACATTTGAAGCCTGCTGGACAAAAATCACAGATCTACATGAGGATGCGCTACAAGTAGAACAACAAGGAAAAACAGCAACGGAAAGTTAATATTATGAAAGAAATTGTTGTAATAAGCGGAAAAGGCGGCACCGGGAAAACAAGCATTGTGGCAGCCTTTGCTGCCTTGGCGGGGAAGAAAGTCTTAGCGGATTGTGATGTGGACGCAGCTGATCTGCATCTCGTTTTAAACCCCAGGATAGAACACAGGGAAGATTTCAGCGGCGGCAAGAAAGCAAGGATATTGGAAGACGAATGTATAGCCTGTGATCGATGCCTGGAAGAATGCCGCTTCGATGCGATACATTACCCGGTTCTGGGCAATGGGAAAACAGCAGATACACCTTACATAAACCCCATATTCTGCGAAGGGTGCGGCGTTTGTGTGCGCGTATGCCCGGCCGAGGCAATATCCTTTGAACCGGCTATAAACGGTGAGCGGTATATCTCCTCAACAAATCATGGGCCTATGGTACATGCAAGATTAGGCATGGCTGAGGGAAATTCGGGAAAACTGGTAACGCAGATTCGTCAGGAAGCCCGCGATATCGCGGAGAGAGATAACCTCGACTATATAATTATTGACGGCTCACCGGGCATCGGGTGCCCTGTTATTGCATCCATAACGGGTTCCGACCTCGTGCTGGTTGTAACCGAACCTACTCTTTCAGGTCAGCACGACTTGTTGCGGGTAGCCCAGCTCACCGCTCATTTCAGAATCCCTGCGATTGTGTGCGTCAATAAGTGGGACCTGAACCCCGATATTACGGAACAGATTGAGGAAGAAGCGAAAGAACGCGGCGTTAAACCAGCGGGAAGAATCCGATACGATAATGCCATTACAAAGGCACAGATCATGAAGACCAGCGTTGTTGAATATACCGGTGGAGCCGTTTCTGAAGACATAAAGACCGTCTGGCAGAACGTGCTTTACGCACTTGGGTAGAAAGGATTTACAATTTGAAAATATTTCTAGACTGCTTTCCCTGCTTTCTGAGGCAGGCGCTGGAGGCAAGCAGAATTTCAGGCGCCGACGAAGAGACTCAGAGAGATGTTTTAAACCGTGTGATGGCAAAACTGCTTGAGATTAACAGGGAAGAGACACCCCCGCAGATCGGCAGTATGATTCACAGCACTATCAGAGAGGCAACCGGTAGGAGTGACCCATACAGGGAGATAAAACGTCTCCATAATGAGCAGGTGCTGGACATGGAAGAAAATCTTGCCGGTCTTATTGACGGATCATCCTCGCCCCTGTCTGACGCATTAAAGCTCGCTGCCGCGGGAAATCTCATCGACATGGGACCCGAGCGAAAATGGAACAGCATGCAGGATATATTCCGGGATTTCGCACAGAAGGATCCGACGCACTTTGATTACGCGTCATTTGAAGAGTCTCTCAAAAAAGCCGGCACGCTCCTCTATCTGGGCGACAATGCCGGAGAGATCGTGCTGGACAAGATACTTATAGGACTCCTCCTGAGAGAGACAAGTCTTGATATAACCTATGCCGTGAGGGGCGGACCCGTTATCAATGATGCCACTATGGAAGACGCAAAATTTGTCGGCATGACCGATATAGTCAAGGTAATCGATACGGGAGTTGACTTTCCCGGCGTAGTACCGGAGACATGTTCCGGAGAATTTCTCGATCATTACAGCGGAGCGGACATGATCCTTTCGAAGGGCCAGGGGAACTATGAATCGCTCAGCGAAGAGGACAAAAATATATTCTTCCTGCTCCAGACAAAGTGTCCCGTTATCGCCAATAAGATAGGATGCGGGGTCGGAGACATAGTCCTGAAATCGCGTTTTGTCATTTCGAGCAAAGCGAGAAATCTTAATGCTTAATAAATTTAACGTGTTAAGATTCCTCATCCCGATAAATCGGGATTCGGAATGACATTTTATTCTGTTGCGACACAGTCTCGAAGGCGGGAATCCAAAGGGAAATGAGCAAAACACTGGATTCCCGATCAGGTCGGGAATGACAAGTTGCCTGGAAGTCGGAGTCAGGTCCGGGAACCATGGATGCAGAAAAGATATACACGTTTGGGCCTGTGCCATCGAGGCGCCTGGGCAGGTCTCTGGGGATTGACTTTGTTCCCTTTAAGACCTGCACTTATGACTGTATCTATTGTCAGCTTGGGAAGACAACCACAAAGACAATGGACAGACAGGAATACTTTCCCGTCGGCGCCGTGTTGAGAGAGATAGAGGAAAAACTGAAAAGGGTTTCGCGCCCGGATTATATTACCCTGTCAGGATCAGGGGAGCCCACGCTTTACAGCCGCATCAGTGATATTATCTCAGGCATCAAGGAATTTTCGGATATTCCCGTGGCGGTTCTCACGAACGGATCTCTGCTCTGGATCGATGAGGTGCGCGATGCAATCTCCGGTGCGGACCTTATCATTCCGTCACTGGACGCCGGCAGTGAAGAAACTTTTTTGCATGTAAATCGTCCCCACAGTGGAATTCTTTTTAAAGAAATGGTAGATGGGCTGTGTTCGTTACGGGAAGATTTTATGGAACCTGTATGGCTGGAGGTCTTTATAACGGGTGGTGTGACCGACACGGAAGACGAAATTTCGAAAATAAAGAGTCTGGTGGATCGCATCGCGCCGGAGCGTATCCAACTTAATACGGCGGTAAGGACACCGGCTGAAGAATACGTAGGCTTGGTGGATAGGGAAAGAATGGAGGAAATCTCGACCTTTTTCGGCTCGAATTGCGAGGTTATCGCGGACTACGGCAAGGTACACAGCCTTGGCGAATTTTCTTCCACCGAAGAAAATGTCCTCGAATTGTTAAGACTGCGCCCCTGTTCCATAGATGACATATCCGCCGGTCTGGAGCTCCACCGGAATGAAGCAGTCAAATACGTACAGGAACTTGTGGACAAAAAACTGATAAGCATGGAGAGACGCCATGGGAAACGGCTCTACTCCGGACACTGAACCAGAAAAAATCAATAATCGAAGGGAAGAATAGAAAAAATGAGTGAAGAGAAAAATAAGTCTGCCGACGGTCTGGAGACCTTCGCGGAGAACAAGAAGACCAAGGAAGAACAGGAGCAGAAAGCCCTTGCCGACCGCATGGGCAGGATACGACACAAGATTATGGTACTCTCCGGCAAGGGGGGCGTGGGAAAGAGCACTGTGGCCGCCAATATCGCGGTATCGCTGGCGATGGATGGGAACAAGGTCGGAATCCTGGACACCGATTTTCACGGCCCGAGCATCCCGACACTCCTCAACCTCGAGGGAAAACGGCCGGGAAGTGACGGCGCAGCCATCCTCCCCGTGGAATTCAGCGAGGGACTCAAGGTGATGTCCATAGGCTTTCTCCTCCAGAACCAGGATGACGCGGTTATCTGGAGAGGCCCGATGAAGATGGGTGTCATCAAGCAGCTCCTTACCGAGGTGAACTGGGGAGAGCTGGATTATCTGATTATAGATTTTCCTCCCGGAACGGGGGACGAGCCCCTTTCAGTGGCCCAGCTTATTCCGGGTATGGACGGCGCCGTTATTGTAACCACACCCCAGAATCTGTCTCTCAACGATGTGCGAAAATGTATCAGTTTCTGCGGGCAGGTCAGCGTTCCCGTCCTGGGAGTTGTGGAAAATATGAGCGGTCTTGTATGCCCCAACTGCAAAACGATAATTAATGTATTCAAGGCAGGGGGAGGAGAAAAGATGGCCGGGGAGATGGGTGTACCCTTCCTGGGCAGAATCCCCATGGACCCGCAGATCGTCGAGGCCTCCGACAGCGGGATGCCTTTTGTCTATCACCACGGGGATACAGATGCCGCGAAGGCATTCGCCGGGGTGGTCGGGCCGCTTCTGGTAATGAACGACAAAGCCGAACCTGAAACCAAAACTGTTGTATCCAAAAAAGAGGAGAAAAAAGGCATGCATAAAATAGCCATACCGATCGTAGAAGGACATCTTTCCGCGCACTTCGGCCATTGTGAAGAATTCGCCATCTTTGACGTTGATCTCGAAACCAAAAAGATTATTGGGCAGGAAAGGGCCCCCTCCCCTCCCCATGAACCCGGCCTTCTACCCCGGTGGCTTGGCGAAAAGGGTGTGAATGTCATCATAGCGGGAGGGATGGGAACGCGCGCTCAGCAGCTCTTTGCCGAAAGGGGCATCACCGTTTCCGTGGGTGCCTCCTCCGACGATCCCGAAAAACTGATTATGGCTTACATGGAGGACACCCTTGAACTGGGCGGCAATATCTGCGACCACTGAGATGACACATGGAAAACAACAGAGAGATCGAAGAGATAATGATGGGGATGGTCTATGAGAAGGCCATGGAAATCTATTCAGAGGCGCTGATAGAACATGGAACCAATCCACGCAACCACGGCACCATAGATCATCCGGACGGTTACGCGAAGATAACCGGGCCCTGCGGGGATACAGTCGAGATGTTCCTTCGGATGAAGGATAAAAAGATTGAGGAATCAAAGTTCAACACGGATGGGTGCATATTCAGCATCGCCGCCTGCTCTATTGCAGCCGAAATGGCAGAGGGGAAAACCGTGCCCGAGTGTATCGGTATAAACCAAAGCGCTATCCTGGGCCGTCTGGAGAAAATGCCGAAGGACCATGAGCACTGCGCCCTGCTGGCGGCCATGACGTTTCAAAAAGCCCTGAAGCAGTGTATCGGCATCAGGGGAAAGGATCAATAAACCGGGGACATCCATGATAAGTTTTGTCAAGGGGAAAACGGAGATTTCCCTTGACCTTCCGGATTGATGGATTCCCGGCGGTTATTTTGCTAATCTGCCTCAACTCGATCTTTTTCT
>JAFDAS010000130.1 GCA_019313695.1 Deltaproteobacteria bacterium | reverse complement strand
AGAGAGAGAGAGAGAGAGAGAGAGAGAGAGAGAGAGAGCAAATATTGTGCCACTTTAACAGGTGTTAAGTAGTTTTTACGGCCTTTCATATAAGCCAGTTGGAACATTTTAAAATCTTCTATCATGACTTTACCATCTTCATTCTATCAAAATTTTGCTACAGCCTTTGATATTGATTGTTTTCACGTTGAATGCTCTCGCAACACTGCGCCGGCAATAGCTTCCAGGGGAAGAACCCTGTCAGCCGCTCCCCGCTTGATTGCCTCATGGGGCATGCCGAATACTACACAGGAAGCTTCGTCCTGAGCAATGGTAGAGGCGCCGGCATTCTTCATTTCAAGCATGCCTCTGGCGCCGTCGTCGCCCATACCTGTCATGATGACAGCAATCGCATTGTTCCCCGCATAACGGGCGGCAGAGCGGAACAACACGTCAACCGATGGACGGTGCCGGCAGACCAGGGGGCCGTCTTTGACTTGGACGTAGTACCGGGCTCCGCTTCTTTTCAGAATAAGGTGCCGGTTTCCTGGTGCTATCAATGTCCTGCCGCGCAGGAGACTATCCCCATCAACAGCCTCTTTTACTTCAATACGACAAAGAGTATTGAGCCGTTTTGAGAAGGCCGTGGTAAAATGTTCCGGCATATGCTGGACAATGACGATCCCGGGGCTATCAACGGGAAGGGCTTCCAAAAAAATACGCAGGGCTTCGGTTCCTCCGGTAGAAGCTCCCACAACAACTATCTTCTCGGTAGTGCTGATCATTGCTCTGCCAGTCGGAGGAGCAATAACAACATCGGCTGTAAGTTTGCTCTCTACTTTCTTTTGTTTTGCAGAAACAGCTTTGACGCGTGCCAGGGCTGCTGCCTTCACGGAATCACAGATTCTTATCTGTGATTCCTCAAAAAACTTTTTGGTTCCAATCCTCGGTTTTGTAATAATATCAACAGCCCCGTATTCCAGAGCCTTGAGTGTGGTCTCACACCCCTTCCCTGTCAGGCTGGAGCACATGACCACGGGGATAGGATGCTGGGTCATGATTTTATGCAAAAAGGTAATCCCGTCCATCCGGGGCATTTCCACATCAAGAGTTATGACATCAGGGGCTTCATCCTTCATTTTACCGGCCGCTATGAAAGGATCTGCGGCACTGGCTATAACCTCAATAGAAGGGTCCGACTCAAGAATCTCTTTAAGCGTCTGACGCACCACCGCTGAATCATCTACTATCAGAACTTTAATCTTTTTCATTACTGGTTACTCGTTACTCGTTTCTCGTTGCTGGTTGCTTTGAGCTTCTCTTTGCTGGTTGCTCTCCGCTCTCAGCTCTCTGCTCTTTGCTCTCTACCCGACCAATCTTCCAATCAGAAGAAAGTTACATCTGTCGGCTTTTTGAGTTCCTTCTCGATCTGCCTGAGACGTTTTTGTTCCTCGGCAGCGATCCTCTCCAAGTTAACAGGAGCAATACGTTTCAGAAACACATCACCCGTGTCTGTGTGAAAATAGATCCTTCGGGAATCATAACCTCCGAGGTTCCGGCTAATAAGATTGATTCCTTCGACCTTCAGGAACTCAAGGACAAACTTGATATTCTTTTGTCCTGGTCCATCTTCTTCCAAAATGCCGGAAAGAATGTGCCCTCCGCCAAAAGCCTTGGCTAACAGCCGGCTGCGCTTTCCGCCCAGGTTCATAATCATGTTGATAAGAAGCTCCATGGCATTGATTCCATAACGGATACTTTCACTAAAGGGTTTCGCGTCCCCATTCCCGGGAAGAAGAATATGGTTCATTCCACCGATTCGCCGTATCGGGTCAAAGAGACAAACGGCGACACAGGAACCAAGAAGTGTATGTACCACTGCCGGTTTTTTGCTTGCATATAACTCGCCGATATGAATACTGACTTCCTTTTTCATTTCGTTTTGGCTAAACACCTAAATTCCATCCAATACCGATTAAAAGATGAACGTCCAACATCGAACATCGAACGTCCAACATCGAATAAGGATGTCGCTTCGCTCCTCAAATTATTTTAAAATCAAATAAAAAAACAAACATCCAATGAAAAACAAAGGTTCAGGGTTCAGCGGTTCAAGGATATTTGGTTGCTGTTTTTCCGACCTCCGACTTCTGGCTTCTGACCTCTGTTTCTTTATTTTTCCTATTCAACATTCGATGTTGGACGTTCGATGTTCGATGTTCATCTTTTTCACATAGGTTTCCTGTACACAGTTGTGGCGACGTTTTGGAATCTTTCGTTAATGCCATGCAATGATTCAGAATGACCGATAAATAGATATCCGCCTGGAACGAGCTGGTTGTAGAACTTTTCGAACAATTTTATCTGAGTCTGCCTGTCAAAATATATGACTACATTGCGGCAGAATATGATATCCATCTTCGGCCTGATACCAAAATCTTTGTCCATGAAGTTAAGATGACGGAAGGTAATACAATGACGCAATTCCGGGACAACACGACAGAGATCTTTTTGAGAGTCCTTGCCGCGCAACAGGTATTTCTGTTGCAACATGACGGGAACCGGTTCAACCGTTTCTTTTCGATAGATCGCTTTTTTTGCCGTGGCAAGTATCTGGGTGGATATGTCCGTGGCAAGTATGGAAAACCGGTTGAGTGGTTGAGTGATTGAAAAGAACTCTGCCAGGACCATGGCCAGGGTGTAAGATTCTTCCCCACTGGAACAGCCGGCGCTCCAGATGTTCAGCCTCCTTCGGCTGCGTGCTTGTCTCGATCCGACGAGCGCCGGCAAGGCAGACTTCGCCAGAAAATCGAAATGCTCTGCTTCACGAAAAAATTCAGTCTTGTTGGTAGTAACCACGTCTATCATCTTGACAAGTTCTTTAGAGCGGCCCTCGGGGGTATTGATATACTCGTAGTACTCTTTGTAAGAGGTCAGTTCAAGATCACGCAATCGCTTGAGAAGCCTGGCTGTGAGCATGGTCTTCTTGGCAGGCGGCATCTTGATGCCGCACCGGGCGTAGACAAACTCGCTAAAGCGCTTAAACTCCCGATTTGACATGGTGGGAGAGTGAAACGTTACTCTATTGTTTTGTTGCATATGGATTTAGTTTCCTTCACAAGTGGTCGAGTGGTCGACTACTCGACCACTCGACTATTTAACTATGCCTCTGCCTTCTCGATTGGCTCCTGACCGCCAACCTCTAAAATAGCCTCAGTTTCAGACAGCTCTTTCGGGTCAAAAGCCAGGCCGCTGCCTGTACTTTGCACTGCGGCCAGTTCATCGCTGGAGAGCACTTTATCAATGTCAAGAATGATCAGGAATCTATCATCTCTCTTGCCCATGCCGCGAATGAACTCGGTGTTGAGTTTTGTGCCTAACTTTGGTGGTGGTTCGATCTGATCCGGGTCAAGATCGAGAACTGCCTGCACCGAATCGGTCAAAACGCCCATATCCATCAGATCACCGTCAACATCTATCTCTACGATCACGATACAGGTGTTTACTGTTCTTTCAGTGGCCGACATCCCCAACTTTAAACGAAGATCAGTCACAGGCACCACGTTGCCGCGCAGATTGATTACACCTCTGAGGAACTCCGGCATCCGCGGCACTTTTGTAATGTTAGTATAATCCAGCACCTCACGCACCTTTGCAATTTCGAGAGCAAAATCCTCCTCGCCCAGGCTGAATGTGAGATACTGAGTAGCTTCTGTTATTACATCTGCACTCATGGTATATTCTCCTTTACGTTTTACAGGTTGTTTAGGCTGAAGGCTGAAGGCATTTAGCAAAAAACTAACTACCTTCAACCTAATAGCCTGCAGCCTATCTCTAATACCTCTCAAATCCGCTGTCATCAGCGTCACTCATCTCTAAAGCTACACCTTTGGCCTTTTGTTTGGGCGCTGATTTGGCATGGACTGTGGCTTTAAGGCGCTTTCTTTTTGGCGCTCCGGCAACGACATGCTGTATAGACCTCGGCTGTGCCTGTTGAATATTTCCGGAGTCTCTGCCCTCTACCTTGAAGAATCCTGCGGTCTCCCTGAGCTGTTCGGCCTGACCTGAGAGTTCCTCACTGGTCGATGACATCTCCTCTGTAGCGCTTGCGCTCTGCTGGATCACCTGGTCTAACTGCTGAACCGCCTTTGTTACCTGGTCAATCCCTGATGCCTGCTCCGCGCTTGATGCGTTGATCTCCTGTACCAGCTCGGATGTCTTCTGAATACCCGGCACAATATCTTCGAGTAGCTTGCCTGCCTTTTCGGCAATCTCCACACTGCTGCCTGAAACATCACTTATCTCCTTGGCAGCGGTCTGGCTTCGTTCGGCAAGCTTGCGTATCTCAGCAGCTACCACGGAAAATCCCTTGCCGTGCTCACCGGCCCTTGCCCCCTCAATAGCCGCGTTAAGAGCAAGCATGTTGGTCTGTCTCGCAATCTCTTCAATAATACTTATCTTGTCCGCGATACTCTTCATAGCTTTTACAGTCTCTGCCACAGCTTTTCCGCCTTCCTGGCCATCAACAGCCGCTTTCTCTGCAATCGATGCTGTCTGTTTTGCATTGTCAGCGTTCTGGTTGATTGAGCTGTTCATCTCCTCCATGGAGCTTGAGACCTCCTCAACACTCGAAGATTGTTCTGTGGCCCCCTGGGATAATTGCTCGGCAGCGCTGCTGAGCTCTTCACTGCCGGATGCAACCTGTTCCGCGGCGGTTTGCGCGTCAATCGCAAAACGCGAAAGATTTTCAATACAATCATTTAAGTTGTTCTTCACCTCG
>JAFDAS010000129.1 GCA_019313695.1 Deltaproteobacteria bacterium | reverse complement strand
ATGGGTGAGAATGGGCCCACAATTGCTCGTCGGAACCCATGATCATTTTCTGCGGGTTTATAGACTATGATTTACGCCCTGCTCGGAATCAAACTGTTAATCATTATGTCTAAGATAAAAGAGGCATTTTTAAAGGTCTCGCAAAACGGGTACGAGACAAAAAAATAATTTGTAAACAACGTCCGGAAAATCTTAATAAACCGGTATGAAAAAGAATAACGAAAGTAATAAAAAAATGGACGTGCCGGAGGTTTCCCCTCTATCCTCTTCACTTATTAATAAAATAGCCACCGGTCTTAGGAGCGCCCTTAAAAATAATCTTGTTTGGGTCCCGTAGTTTTTTAATCCACCGTTCAATGGTCTTTGCAGTAACATGAAGCTGTTCGGAAAGCTCTGCTATTCTCAAGCCGGGTTTATTTCTAATACAACCAAGCAAGCTGTTTACTCCCTCACTTACTCCCTCACTAATCGACACGAGGGTGCTGAAAGTCACCAGGATACCACCGCCAGCCTCATCTACATCAAAACTAACCTCAGGGTATGCTTCAAGCTCTTTACGAATATGGATAAATCCACTGCCATATTTTTCGATATTTTTTGTCAGATAAAACGCTTCAGCGATTAACTTGTTACGAATATGCGATTGATAGGAATCAGTTTTGATTTCTTCGATGGTGAGACCACCATAGAGTTTCCCCGGGCTAAAAATATAGAATCGGGTAAACCTTTACCCAGCCTCAAAAGTGTAATCAGATATGCTGCAGCTGTAAACAGCAGAATAGATCTAAAACTTGTACAAGCTGATAAATCCCAGCATTTGCTTTTATTTCAGCATTATCTTTTATCTCACATGGGTCAAACGTAGACTTGACCCCCATTTCACGCCGCGTATGACGCGCAGGGTATCCTGCGGCAAGGGGACAATTTGAATGTCTGCAATAATATCGGCCGCCATAATGGTGCCGGCAGACCCGGTATCAATGAGCACATTTGGGATATCAATCGCCGAACCCCTATAAGCAATTCTGACCGTCGTAAAAGGAAGTTTATCTTGCAGCCATAATTGCATTGCTTCTCCGAATTCCCAGCCATTGTTGTTCTATAATGGCGAGTTCTGCACGGCTGGTATGCACAAAGTAGAACTCACGGTGCGGATATTGTCGGTGAAGATGACGATATCGTTGCATTGCCATGCTACCGTCCGAGCACCTTTCAACAACAGCCAGACGGTCAAGTTGCCTTAGGTTGCCAGGCTCTGTATGTGCTTCTAAGGCTTCAATGATAAGCCATTGATTGGGGTGCACTTTGCGTATTTCAGACCAAAGCATCTTTATCTCCTTTCCTAACCCGGACAAGCCGGAACCAAAAAACTAAATTTATCACGAAAGCACAAAAATCAGTTTATAACTCTTCTACGTCCAAAATCTTTACCCAGTGGAATAAAGCTCCCCCAGGGAAATTCCACAGGGGCCTCAATCTTTACCTCGTTCAATTTTCGCTGTGGCGGAACCCCTTTTCTCACCTACTTATCTTCTCACCCTCTTTCCACCTTATCAGATGTCAACCAATATTCCAATGGAATGTCCCCTATGGTACCCACAATTTGATGCCAATGTTGCAAGATTTTACGAAGCCAAGATTCTGTGAGTTACGATAAACAGATATCTGCGGATATTTTTCAGCCTGAGCAGCTAAATAGTTACCGGTTACGGTATCGCTGAAGTCATCAATTACATGGTGATAATCATCCGGTAGGGTACATTGCAGGATAGATTCAATACACTCCGTTACTAATGAAAGGCTGTTGTAAACAGGCAATACTATGTCACAGTAAGAGTTTTTTGACGCAGAATTTATTATGATAATTTTACCAATCGTTTACTACAGGTACTGTCCCGGTTAGGGAATGGTTGAAAAAGTTGGCCCCCGCAGACAGGAAGATCATAGGTGATGACATCCGGACGGTTGAATAATGACTGTTGTACAAAAAAATTCACCAATGGGATGTGACCTCGTTGTTTTTCCAAGTGCCCGCTTGTGCCTCGCAGTAGCAGGCGGTTTGCGGATTAAAAAGCGGCGCTCTGGTTATTACCTTGGTTCGTCGTGTTGTAAGGCAGGGCCTCTCCTCCATTGCCATGCCGTGCTTTGAGCACGGCCAACGCCACTGGGTTGTGATCGAGCAAAATCAAGGCACTGCTGATGGCACGACTCGGTAACAGGTCTCCGCATTCGTATTTTTGGAAGGCACGCGGTCCACCGCCGACAACCCGACCTGCGAGCTTCTGCGTAAGATGAAGCTTCTTGCGGATACGGCGGATTGCCTCCGGTTCAAGCAGCCCTTCGCTGCGGGCTTTAAGACGATTTAACATTCGGTCGGATACCTTCATGTCCTTGCTGGTATGAATGC
Organism: Deltaproteobacteria bacterium; assembly: GCA_019313695.1. Classification (GTDB taxonomy): domain Bacteria; phylum Desulfobacterota; class Syntrophia; order Syntrophales; family UBA2210; genus UBA2210. Next base: position 2,429 of record JAFDAS010000129.1, on the reverse strand, counting down.
TCTCATCAGACTGGTCGCAGTACCACCCTGGCATATCAAAGGTTATCTTTTTACCCTTGTATGTGAGGGTCATCGGTCGCACGTCGCGGTGCATCGCAGTCCCGGTTTTTGGACAAATAGGATTAGTCATCGCCTTTCTCCTTAAACGATAGCAACAAAAACTCTGTAACGGCATCGGCAGTGAACTTTACATACAACTCACCGGCAGGTGAAGGAATATGGTAGACATCCTGCCAAAGCCGAGGGTTGGCATAAGCGGTCATAGACTTATAGAAGTGCTCTCGCTGCATGGACTGGATAGTCGCCACAATCTCGGCGCGTCCAAATCCCAATGCGGCGGCGCTTCGTAGCGCTGTGCCGGTGACGGAAAGTCTCTCCACACTGGCAAAAGCGAACTTAAAGGCTTCGATGTCATATGTTGGTTTCCGCTTCTGGGTCATTCTTTTCCTAATAATACACCATTATGGTGCATTGTCAAGCTGTAAAATTGTTTCCCTAACGTATCCAAAAATCCAATACATCCTTTCATCTCTAATGTTCCGCAGATGAAAGACAGAGTCGTTTCCCTTGTTTACTATGTACTCCTTGAAATGAACCTGATAAACAGCCGCAGTCCCACGGCTTTCACAATAAAACAGGCCAAACAACAGACCGGGCGCCAACTCCACCAAAGGCAAAAGAGGCTATGTAAAGAATTGGATATTTCATCTTTATCAGCAACAGACAAGGCTTCGCACGAGGCTTCAGCCTTCGTCAAGACTATGGCGCGACAAGTCGACCCGGCAAGCCCACACAGAAACACACGGACGAAACAACATTGGGTTCTTTTCGCGAAGCAATGACTGTGGCTAATTCATACAAGAGTTGCCGCACAATAAATCACCTTATAACTCGTATTCACCTCATCCGAAGATATCCTCTGCGCCTTCTGCCTTTCTATTTCCTTCTTCCTCTGCACGTTCTGCACTAACGTCTCCGATCTTGTTTTCCAGATATGAAATAAACTTTTCGCTGTCCCTTTGACTTTTGAAGATATCTTTTCTTTCGTTTCCCCGTGATGTTATATGATAAAATGCTCCAGGATAGGCTATTCTCAATGGTCTCGCCACGATCGTACCTTTGTTATCAAACGATATTATGGCTTTTAATCATCAAAAAAGCCTATCTGTCAGAAATGAAAGCCCCTATGTTCTTTATTTTCAAAGTTAATATTTAAGATTTATCCCGCCTGTCGAAGATGCCGACGCGCGGTGCCCCGCCTGTCCCGCCTGTCGAAGCGAAGCGTAGATCCCGTATATCGGGGCCCAATGAAATGTTTACCCAGTGGAATGTTTACCCAGTGGAATGCGCAGCCTATTCAACCGGGGCGCAGCCTATTCAACCGGGGCAATGCCTATTTCATCGGGGTAGCTCCCCGTGAAAAGCCGGGATTAAAAACGGCAGATGATACTGGGGTGAAATTAAAAACCATTTCACCGGGGTAAATCCTGCCTGTCGAAGCGAAGCGTAGATCCCGTATATCGGGGCCCCGTAGCTCTGGTAGATGGTACTGGGGCCTAATTCAAAAGGAACTAAAAAAACAATGAACGGAGGTTTCGAGTTTCGCTATCCCATGGGTAGCAAGCCCGTTCAAGTTAAAATGTTAACATAACGTCTCCAATTCTTTTCTTGACAATAAATAGCAAAATTGCTATAAATTATTATGGATACGGAATGGAAGGTAGAATTTCTTAATGACACTGCCGAGGCTGAGTTCGACCAACTTCCAACAGAAATTAAAGCGAAAATTGTCCGAATTTCACAATTGATTGAACAAGTTGGACTTTTGTCTGTTAAAGAGCCTTATGTTCGGCATGTACATGACAAGATTTGGGAAATACGTGCCAGAGCTAAAGAAAAACTTGCCAGATCGCTCTATACTACTATAACAGGAAAACGTGTCGTTATTCTCAGAACTTTTGTCAAAAAGACACGCAAAACCCCAAAACGGGAAATAGAACTTGCTCTGCAAAGAATGAAGGAATTTGATCATGGGTAAAAGATTACAAGATAAGCATAAAAAATTGCTAAGTGATCCTGAATATAGAAAAGCCTATATGAAACTTGAAGATGAATTTACTGTTGCAAAGGCGCTTATCCAGGCCAGAACAAAGGCAAACCTGACTCAAAAACAGATCGCAGAACGTATGGGAACAACCCAATCTGTTGTTGCCAGGATAGAATCGGGTAAACCTTTACCCAGCCTCAAAAGTGTAATCAGATATGCTGCGGCTGTAAACAGCAGAATAGATCTAAAACTTGTACAAGCTAATAAATAAATCCCAGCATTTGCTTTTATTTCAGCATTATCTTTTATCTCACATGGGTCAAACGTAGACTTGACCCCATTCAAGATTGTTCGGGAAAGCAAGTGGACCCAAAGCATTGCC
>JAFDAS010000128.1 GCA_019313695.1 Deltaproteobacteria bacterium | reverse complement strand
GAAATTGAGAACCAGAATACCTTTCAGTGTATACAAATAATCTGCCTGTTTATGCTTATATTTTCATTATGTTATACACGTTTATGCCCATGTGCTTAATAAACTCACGCTAGAGCCTTTAAATAATCATTTGCAGCTATAAGAGACTGAGAGGCAGTGAAAAAGGCTGTTTGAATCGATTCTGTGCGTGCAAAGGACCTTATTTCTTTTTCTGCTGGCGAACCAGGCAAAGGGTCAAGCCCACAATTATCTAAGAAAAGGGAAATCTTCTTTAAGAATCTCGAAACTGGAGTATTAATTTCTGTATCCATAATTCTTAGCTAACAAGTTATTGAGCGGATATGGATATCATCACCTTTGTAATGATATCCGCCTTTTAAAATCTATGAAGGGTTATGTTCCCCCACCCCTTGTGGTTTGTTGGGTCACATCTTAAACCAGCGGGGGAATGGGGTAAGGGAAAAGGGGCCAGACCCCTTTTCCCGTCTTTTTACTCTGTCGACGGCACCGGTTGCCAGACAGAAAGACCAAGTTTTTTCAGGGTTGCGCTGAATTTACGATCAAATGTTGCGACCATGGCCCCTTTTCTGGCGCGGCAGACGGCCGCGACAACAGCATCACCATAATCCTGAATCTTGTCGGGCCAGTACGAAAAAAGGATTTTCAGGTTTACTTCGTGGACAATTTCTATCCCGGGCATAATAACGAAATCGTCGATCATGTCTTTTATTACCGCTTGCGGGACATTATAGACCCTGTCCAGCACATAGACAAACTCGGTTATGACATTCTGTGGGCACAAAACCGACAACCGCAGCCCGGCAGCGTTTTCAAAAAGCCCGGCTATTTTGCCCTGCTGGTCCTTGTTTCTATCCGTCACAAAGGATATCAGCGCATTGGTATCTATAACAATAGTATGTCTTTTCACAGGTATCTTTCTGTTCGTCGTTTTCTGGATAATTTGATGTCGTTTTCGATATCCCCGCTGCCTGTTTTTACAGCGTTTCTAAACTTTAAAAAGTTTTTCTGCATGGGCAAAACCACGATCTTTCCATTTTCAACGTTCCATTCGAGCGTATCATTGATGGATATGTTGAGGTCTTCCCGGATGGTTTTGGGTATGGTTGTCTGATATTTGGAAGTTATAGTTGTTCGCATAACCTGATCCCTCTTTTCTTGTTTTTTGGACGGAGCTTTACGCTAATTCTTACAAAACACTATTAGCGTAAGAACTGGTAAATGTCAAGATAGAGAGAAAGAGGGGTCAGACCCCTCTTCTGCTAATAACCGGCGTCGTTCAGTATCTTTTCCTTTTCGGCAAGTTCGAGGTCCGTTTTGATCATCATGTCGATAAGCTGGTCAAAGCTTGTTCCGGGCTTCCATCCGAGGGTTTTCTGCGCCTTTGTGGAATCGCCGAGGAGCACGTCAACCTCGGTCGGTCTGAAGTAGCGTTCGTCAATTTCCACGTAACGGTGGTAATCGAGGTCGAGTTTTTCAAAGACCCTTTCTACAAATTCACGCACGGAGTATGTCTCGCCTGTGGCTATGACAAAATCATCCGGCTTGTCTTGCTGCAGCATCATCCACATGGCTTCCACGTAATCGCCGGCAAAACCCCAGTCTCTCTTCGCGTCCAGGTTCCCCAGATAGAGTTTGTCCTGCATGCCCAGTTTGATTCTGGTCGCAGCGCGCGTGATCTTCCTTGTGACGAATGTCTCGCCTCTGCGGGGTGATTCATGATTGAACAGGATACCGTTGCATGCAAATATATTGTAGGCATCACGGTAGTTTTTGACCACGTAGTAAGAGTATACCTTGGCGGCGGCGTAGGGGCTTCGCGGCTGAAAGGGGGTGTGTTCGCTCTGCGGCGGTGGCGCCGCCCCGAACATCTCACTGGACGAGGCCTGGTAGAAACGCGCCTTGCTGCCTGTTTTTCTGATCGCTTCGAGGAGCCGGATCGTCCCGAGTCCCGTAATGTCTCCGGTATATTCGGGGGTGTCGAAGCTAACACGGACATGGCTCTGGGCGCCGAGGTGGTATATCTCATCGGGCTGAATCTCGGACAGGAGATTCGTCAGGTGCGCGGACACCGAGAGGTCCCCGTAATGCAGATACATGCGCGCGTCCGGATCGTGAAAATCCCTGTAAAGGTGATCGATACGCTCCGTGTTGAAAGTGCTCGCTCTTCTGATGAGACCGTGTACCTCGTACCCCTTGTCCAGAAGAAGCTCGGCAAGGTATGATCCATCCTGTCCGGTAATGCCGGTAATAAACGCTTTTTTCATATCATCTTTCCTTAAGATAGTTTTTTCCACTCTTTATACCATGTTATGAATTTTTTTATTCCCTCTTCTATCGGCGTTGAGGGTTTGAATCCTGTGTCATCCACCAGGTCGTCTATGTCGGCGAAGGTCGCGGGGACATCTCCAGGCTGAATCGGAAGCATGTTCTTCTCCGCCTTAATCCCAAGGGCATCTTCAACTGTCTCGATGAACTTCATGAGTTCAACAGGATTGTTGTTCCCGATGTTGTATATCCTGTATGGCGCAAAGCTCGTTCCGGGGTCCGGCCTGTCGCCGCTCCAGTTTGCATCCGATTCGGGGATCAGGTTCATCACCCTTACAACGCCTTCTATTATGTCGTCAATATAGGTGAAGTCCCTCTTCATCTTCCCATGATTATAGACATCTATCGGTCTCTTGTTGAGAATGGCTTCGGTGAAGAGGAACAGCGCCATGTCGGGTCTCCCCCAGGGGCCATACACGGTAAAGAATCGAAGGCCGGTGCAGGGGGTTTTGTAGAGGGCCGCGTAGGAGTGCGCCATGAGTTCGTTAGCTTTTTTCGTGGCGGCGTAGAGGCTTACCGGATGATCGACATTGTGGTGCACTGAAAAGGGCATCGCGGTATTCGCACCATAAACGGAGCTGGACGAGGCGAATACGAGGTGCGGGACTTTTGCATGGCGGCATCCTTCAAGGATATTTATGAAGCCGACAAGGTTGCTCTTCACATACGCGTGCGGATTCTCAAGGCTGTAGCGCACACCGGCCTGGGCGGCCAGATGGACGACCCTGCCAAATGCGTGATCGGCAAAAAGGCTTTTCATGCCGTCGCTATCTGCCAGATCAAGGTGAACAAAGCAAAATTTGTCGAATGGGTTAAGCTGTTCAAGGCGCGCTTCTTTCAGGCGCACATCGTAGTAATTGTTAAGATTGTCAAGGCCGACGACGCTGTAACCGTCATCGAGGAGACGTCTGCACAGGTGAAAACCTATGAACCCGGCCGCGCCCGTGACTAAAATGCGACCAGGCCTTGAATTATTTTTTCTTGAATTTTTAATTGGAAAGCTCCGTGTGATACAGCTCTGCCCCCTGGATTACATCAGGAGGAAAAATGGTGTCAAGAATTAAGATCTGGTCCCCTTACTACTCTTATTACTTGTTCCCGACAAGTCGGGACTTAAATGTGCCAAAGGTTAAAGTCAAGGGAAAAGCAGCCTGTCCCCTTTTTTCTCACGCTACGAAAATGCCGTCAGAGTTGCGTCTATGTCTTCATCAGTGTGCTCAAGAGAGACAAAAGAAGTCTCGAACTGCGAAGGGGCAATCATTATTCCTCCTGCCAGCATTTTTCCGAAATGGCGTGAAAATAGCTCCGTGTCGCTCTTCGCGGCCGAGGCAAAATCGATAACATCTTCCGGGGCGAAAAAGAGTGTAAACATGGAACCCACCCGGTTTATCCGGTGTGATATCCCCTTTTCTTCAAACGTTTTTTTGATTCCGGCGCACAGGCGCGCGGTTTTTTCCTCAAGCGCATCATACACGCCGGGTTTTTGCAGGCAGTTGAGGGTCGCGATGCCCGCCGCCATGGCGAGGGGATTTCCCGAGAGTGTGCCGGCCTGATAAACCGGCCCCATCGGCGCCAGCTGTTCCATTATTTCCCTCCTGCCCCCGAAGGCGCCAACCGGGAGACCGCCACCGATAATCTTCCCGAGACACGTCAGATCCGGCTCGATGCCGGCAATATTCTGAAAACCGCCATATACCAGTCTGAAACCGGTGATCACCTCGTCAAATATCAGGAGGATGTCCCTCTCGGCGGTAATCTTACGCAACCCTTCGAGAAACCCGTGAGCCGGTGGAACAACACCCATATTCCCGGCAACCGGCTCAACGATGACACACGCGATCTCATCACTATACCGATCCATCGCGGACTTTACCGCTTCGATATCGTTATAGGGAACAGTAATCGTTAATTTCGCGAGCTCTTCAGGCACACCGGGACTGCCTGGTATACCCAGTGTCGCGACGCCCGATCCCGCCTTTACCAGGAGCGAATCGGCATGACCGTGGTAACACCCCTCGAACTTTATAATCCTGTTTTTCTTTGTGTATCCACGGGCAAGCCTGATCGCACTCATTGCGGCTTCGGTTCCGGAACTGACCATCCGCACCATATCGATCGACGGGATTGCATCGACAACAAGTCTTGCCATCTCGATCTCCATTTCCGTCGGAGCGCCATAACTTGTGCCCTTCTCCGCGGCCTGTCTTATCGCGCTCACCACTGCCGGGCAGGCGTGTCCGAGGATCATCGGTCCCCACGAGCCGATGTAGTCTATATATTCTCTTCCATCAACATCGTATACCTTCGAACCGGAGGCCCTGTCTATAAAGGTCGGATCATATCCTACCGCCCCGCAGGCGCGCACAGGGCTGTTCACACCACCCGGTATGTATTTCTGCGCCTCCTGAAAAAGCGACCTTGACATATCCATCTAAAAATACTCCATACTGCTTTTTTTGAATTCCTCAAGACTTCGGAGAATTTTGTATTTCCTGACACCGATGGTCGAAGAGACACCTGCTGTAAATTCC
>JAFDAS010000127.1 GCA_019313695.1 Deltaproteobacteria bacterium | reverse complement strand
TTTTTCTACGGGATTTTTGGCGCCAATTTCTGGAAATCCATCGGCTATCTGGGGGCATTATCATTTCCGCCATTGCTGATCGCCTTTTGCCGTTCCTTTTTAAACCGGCAAGATCTCCCTCCAAGGAAAATTATAATATCAGCTGCAGTTGGCAGCTTCCTGCTTGCGGTCGTTTGTCTAACGCCATGTTACGGGTGGCCTTATCTGAATCTCGTCTTTTACCTGTATATCGGTTTTGCAATGATTTACTGCTATGTGGCCCTCGTCGATTCCATTAAAACAAAGGAGCCGGACGTAGAAAAGAAGCGTCTGATTTACATAGCCATCGCCTGCGCCCTGGCAGCAGCTTTAAGCGTTTCAGATATATTTCACTACTATGGCTACGGAATTCCCTCCATGTCCAACATCGCGATAGCCATTCTGATCTACTTCACTCTGATAATTATAACCCATCCCCGTCTGCCGGAGCTTCACGAAATTATGGTCAGGGCGTTTATTGTCCTTGCCCTTGTGTTGTTTGTAACCATCATCGTTTACCTTATTACAGGCTTGTTCGGAGAAAATACAATCCTTCCATTAAACAGTGTTCTGATGGCATCTTTTGTAATCGTCATTTCCATAGATCCGGCCAAACTGGTCCTGAAGAAAATTGCAAGCCGGTTTTTCTTTGAAGGCAAGGACGTGTTCGTATCGCTTTATGCCATTGATGAAGAGATAGAAAAAGAAAAATCAGTGCTTCTGGAAGAAATGTCAACCGGCCTTGCCCATGAAATACGGAATCCCCTGAGCTCCATAAAGTGCGCCGCTCAATACCTTAAGTCAGAGACGGAATCCACGCAAAACCACAAACTTCTCGGTATTATAGTAGAGGAAACAGACAGATTGAACGGCGTAGTGTCGCAGTTTCTTGACTATGCCAGACCTTATTCAATGAATGCGGAGATGCAGGACGTAAACCGTATCATAGATAAGGTCATATCTCTCATCAAGACAGCCGGAAGACCGGAAAATATAGTTATTGAAAAAAATCTGGACAATAACCTCCCGGACGTGAAAATGGATGGGGAACAGATGATACAGGTTGTCCTGAATATAGCGCTTAATGCCATCGAGGCAATGCCCGAAGGCGGCACCCTGGGCCTTGCAACTGCCAGCATTGAAAATGGTGGAGGAAAAACCATAGAAATTGCCGTTCGTGACACGGGTTGCGGAATAAGCAGGGATGATCTAAGAAACATTTTCAAGCCCTTTTTTACAACAAAGAAAAAGGGGACAGGGCTTGGTCTCTCCGTATGTCAGAGGATTGTAAAGAACCATGGCGGCCGCATAGATGTGGAATCAACCCCCGGCATCGGAACGGTAGTCTTTATAAGAATCTGATTTGCTCAAATATCTTGACAGGGAACAACTCCCGTAATAATTATTTTGAACTATAAAAAACCCGGGGTTAAACGAATCATCCATGAAAAAGATACTGGTAGTTGACGATGAATTAAACATGCTTCTTGTTTTAGAGGCCATGCTTAAGAAGGAAAAATACGAGGTTGTCATGGCATCCGATGGTCTTGAAGCACTCGAAGTCCTTAAAGATGATGATGTGGCTGTCGTTGTTACAGATCTCAAGATGCCTAAACTTGACGGACTCGGCCTTTTGAGTGAAATAGAGAAAGATTACCCCTCAATTCCTGTGATTATCATTACCGCCCACGGCACCGTGGCAACAGCGGTAGAAGCACTGAAAAAGGGGGCATTTGACTATATTACAAAACCCTTTGATCAGGACGACCTGAAAAACGTTATCAGCAAGGCCTTTAAAACCAAAGCCTTGAATGAAAATGAACCGGTATTCTCATCCGATGAAATAGACCGTCATGATATTATAGGCTCCAGCAAATGCATGGTGGAGATGTATGATCTTATTGGGAAAGTAGCTCCTACCGCCACAACAGTCCTGATTACAGGAGAAACAGGCACGGGAAAGGAGCTCTTCGCCCGCGCAATTCACAGAAACAGCCCCCGCAAAGACAGTCCCTTTATTAAAATCAATTGCGCCGCTATCGCGGAAAATTTACTGGAGAGTGAGCTCTTCGGCTTTGAGAAGGGGGCCTTTACGGGTGCCGTTCACAGAAAACCCGGCAGGTTTGAACTGGCCCATACGGGCACCCTGTTTCTTGATGAAATCGGAGATCTGCCGAAGGATATGCAGGTAAAAATCCTCAGCGTCATCCAGGATCAGGAATTTGAAAGGGTGGGCGGCCTGAGGACAATAAAAGTTGATGTAAGGCTCATTGCGGCTACAAACAAAAACCTTCTGGAGGAAGTAGAGGAGGGACGATTCAGGGAGGACCTGTATTACAGATTGAATGTATTTCCCGTAAAACTTCCCCCGCTGAGAGAGAGAAAAGAGGATATAGGTCCACTTGCCGATTATTTCCTCAGCAAATTCAACAAAAAGATTAACCGCGGGATAGAGCATGTCGATCCGAAGGCAGGAGAGTTCTTTGCAAACTACGACTGGCCGGGAAATATCAGGGAACTGGAAAATCTGATGGAAAGACTTGTGTTGCTGGTCGCAGGCGATACTATAACCCTTGAAGATATTCCTGCTGAAATTCGATTTTCCACCGCGGCTGAAACGACCGGCAGTCCCGCCGAGCCCAAAAGGTCTTTTAAAAATATTCTTAAAGGCAGAACGGAGAGGATCGAAAAGGACATGATTATAAAGGTACTGAAAGAATGCGGTGGGAATGTCACCAAGGCCGCTCTGCAGTTAGGCATCAGCAGAAAAGGCCTTCATCTGAAAATGGCAAAATACAATCTGCGAAGACAGGATATTTAACGAAAAAAGAAGAATGGGATAACATTTGATAATCTCTCAAAAGAGAGTGCTGTTCCTGTTTACGATACATGCCGCATTATAAAGACATATCCCCATATTTCTTCGTCGCCTTCTTTTCTTATGATTTCCGGTCGGGACATTTCCCCCACAAAATTATATCTTCCGGCTGACGACAGAATATAATCTCTGCTGTGGGCATAGCGTCCGGTGGAGCGCAGCACATATCCATCTCCATTCAGGGTTTCCGTTGAAAAGGCAAGCAAGGCGCCCTTTGCGGAGCGCCTGTCAACCGACGCGAAGAAAGGCTCCATATCGCCGATGTATATGCAGACATCGGTTGCCACGAACAGGTCGTACTGTTCGGCGGTCTCATCCAGAAATTCCACAATATCACCAACATGCAGGGCATCGTACACATCCCTGCCCTTCGCCATCTCTATCATTCCGGAAGAGAGATCTACTCCGCTGAGACGGTCCGAGACGGAACGGAATTCCGCTCCGGACAGGCCTGTGCCGCATCCCAGATCTACAACATTCCGGAAATGCGGTCTGCCTTCAAAAAGGTTCGAGAACATCCCCCGGAGCACCCCGGGAATCTTGTAGCCAAGTTTATCGACAAGATGGTTGTCAAAGGTCTTTGAATATACGTCGTACATATCCACGATGTACTGCCTGGGAGCGGCCTGCGTGGTATGTCCCGTCAGGGCGGCCAGGAGATGTTTCGCGGACAGATTGTTGCCGTCCAGCTCAATCACGCGCCGGTAGGAGGCCGCGGCCTCTTCAGACATTCCCTGATCCCGAAGCACGTTGCCAAGGTTATAATGCGCGAGGGCATGATTCGAATCAATGGAAATCGCGCGCCGGTAGGACTCTGTGGCTTCCCTTACATCGCCTGTGCTTTTGAGAGCCACGCCCAGGTTGTAATGCGCGTCGGCGTAATCGGGGTGTATGGTTGTGACATGGCGGAAGCACTCAATGGCTTCGTCGAATCTGCCCAGATCCTTGAGCATCTTGCCAAGGTTGTTATATGCTCCGGCATGCGCCGGATTGATTGCGATGGCCTGTTTGTAGGAGGCACCCGCGTCATCCGTCATGCCCCGGTCTCTCAGCAGGTTCCCAAGATTGAAGTGCGCGGCGGCATAGCCCGGATTGGCGGCAATCGCGCGCCGGTAGGAGGCCGCGGCTTCTTCAAACATCCCCCGATCCCTGAGCACGTTGCCGAGATTGTAATGCGCCACGGCGTGCCCCGGATTGAGTGCAATCGCGCTTTGCAGTGCAGCGGCGGCCTCGTCAAGCCGGTTCTGTTCCTTCAGGACAACGCCGAGATTGCAGTACACATCCGCGTCCGACGTCAGCGTAAGGATCCGGCGGTAATCCCGCTCCGCCTCTTTAAACCTTCCGGCCTTGTGATGCCGCACTGCCGTGCCCAGTATGACCTGCATGTCCCCGCGCCGATCCTTCGGGGATTTCTTGTGTATTTTTGATGCCATTTATCGCGGCCTTGCCTCGTAATCACTCGTAACAATAATATCGGCCTGCTCTCTCAATCCCTGTATGATCCCATGTTCTATCTCCAGGACTCTCAGAATGAAGTCAAAATCCTGATCAGGATCGCGGGCCAGATTTCTTTTCTTCACAGCAGCTATTCTTTTCCGGTAATCCGATTCAAGAAACACCTTCAGGGTTTCGTTTTTCAGGGCCAGGCCATAGGTCAGATCAATAAGAACAACATCCGCCCCGGCAAGCGCGACCGGTACGCGCGCATATCTTCTCGAGCCGAGCCGCCTGCAGTCTGATGGCACGAAGACCTCACTTACACTCCTGTCGGCGGCATTTCCCAGTATGGAATCCAGACGTTCCAGATCCACTTCGCCCGGGCCCACATACTTTTTTAATTCTCCCTTTGAATACGCCTCAAGACGCGCCCGGTGGTTTGTCTCCGGCGCCAGTTTGAAGAAGGAATCCCCCGCTATCGTGACGCCCTGTATCTTTTCACTCCTTAGAAGATACCTCAGGTATTCCGCTATCTCGGTCTTTCC
>JAFDAS010000126.1 GCA_019313695.1 Deltaproteobacteria bacterium | reverse complement strand
GGCAATAAAGGCCGAAAATCCGACCCCGTGAACCACCCTTACAAATAGCAATAGAGGGCTAAATGCCGTTATCAGGTTGTAGCTCAAAGACGCAACAAAACTCAGGAGCAGCCCTAAGGAAATGACCCAGTATTCCCCTTTTCGTATGGCCAATTTACCGAGAAAAGGTCTGGAAAGGACCGCAGCGATGGAAAAAATGCCCATAATCCATCCTGTGGCGTGCTTATCGCTTCCCATGGCATCAAGTGCCAGAGGATAGAGGTAGAGGAGTCCCAGGTTGGTGAAGATGAGAAAACAGCAGAGGTTGAGAAAGGCAAAGGGCCTGTTCCACAGGGTGTCGATAGTGGCGTTTCTATTTTTGCCTAAAAAGGTCACTGTAAATCCATGGTCACAGCTTTCTCCCGCAAGATGGGCAGAAGCGGAATTCCGGTTTTAGAGGCTGGCTGCAATAGGGACATGTGCGACCTGTATCCTTAGATCGGTGATCCCAGACATCTCCTGATTCACCTGCGAGACTCCCGCAACTCTGACACTGTAAGAACGACTCCCCTTTCTTGACCCTGAAAATAGGCAGGAAGAAGAGGGATAGGTAGTGGTCAACCCTTTTGAGGCGCGCCTGATAAAGCCCACACGCCTGGCACATCCTGGGATGTTCTTCCAGGGTCACGGTCTTTGGCTGTATCCCGGCAATGAAAAAACACATGGTTACCTTAGGGCTCGCTCAAAAAAATAACTTCACATTTTCACATCCCATCTTCAGGTCATCTTCGGCAGCGCCTCAATCGCAGGTAAGCGAACTTTTGAGACTCCGAAATCCTCGAAATAGTAAAGCTATTCCTATGGTTTTACTCAATCGGCGCAGCCAGGTAAGCGAGCTTGCGAGACTCCGAATCTAACCTAAATCTGAGCGCCAATCCTGCAAACTTATTTTTGCGCGACCCCTTAACCCTGATAAACCGGAAAAGTGCCTATTTATCCCGTTTGTAGCGGGGAAGTGAGCTAAAGTTTATCCAGTTAAATGCGAAGCCGTATTTAACTGAGATGCCTAAAGCTTGCTCGCCTCTGGCGAGTTGATGTTTGTTTTTTTCACGCCTTGGCGTGATCGGAGTCTTCGCTTACCTGGACGTTCGATCCGCCGGAGGCGGACAAATGCTTGCTCGCCTCTGGCGAGTTCAACGTTCATCCCTTACAGCCCCATCCATATTATTGCTGAAACCGGTTTGAATCAAGTAGCATTTTGATATTATATCGCGTAACTACTCAGGTGGATAGGCTGAAGGCTGAAGACTGTTAGGAAAAAGCGCATTTTGAAGCCATGTTTGGTGCAAGAATCAGATATTTCCGCCAAAGTACGGCAATCGTGCTCTTATGATCCCTTCAGCCTTCAGTCTAAACAGCTTCAGCCTGACTACGTGAGTAGTTACTATATCACTCAGTCTAAAATATGATCAACAAGAGTCCTTGAATATAGATGGATGATCGGTTATGGTGGGCTGAAAATTTATCCAAGGAGAAAAGCATGAAGCAAATCAGAGAAGATGTCTATTTTATCCAGGGGCAGGACGAGATGATCCCCGATTCCCATTGCTATCTGATCGGCAGTCCATCTTCCAAAGACATAAGCCTTGTTGATGCCGGGTTGATGGGTAAGGGAAATTACAAGGTTGGAGCTATTCAGGAATTGGGATTCGAGCTTAGCGATATCAAAAGGGTGATTATGACCCACACCCATCTGGACCATATTGGATGTCTCGGTGAAATCCTGGAAGCGATTCCCCATGCTGAATTGTGGGTGCATACCATTGAGGCCGAGGCCCTGGAACAGGGAGATGAGAAGGCAGTATACGGGATGAATATGTTCGAGAGCATGTGTCAGGCCCAGTACGGGATTAAACCGGGAGCATTTAAGTTCGAGGTGGATCGTAAACTCGACGGGGGAGAAACCCTGGAGCTTGGGGATACGAAGTGGGAGGTCCTACACATTCCTGGGCATTCCGCGGGAAGCATCGCACTCTATGATCGCAAGGGGAAGATCCTTATCCCAGGGGATACTGTCTATGCGGATTATGCCATTGGCCGGTTTGATCTCCATGGAGCGAATGGGGCGCAACTCAAAGAATCCCTTATGACACTGGCCGAATTAGAGGTGGATATCCTTCTGCCGGGTCACAACCGGATTGTTGGAGCCCTTCCACCAGGCTATATCCTTGAGACGGCCAAACAATGGGGGCAGTATCTTTCGTAGATATTATAGAAAAAATCCGCGTAATCTGCGTTCATCTACGTCCTGTTCCCCTCATAGAAGACCAGAGTGCCTTTACCAACTCTCTCACTTTTTGGAGTATCGGATTTCTCACCCGAACCTCTATATAAAGGTCCCCAGGCTCTCCCCCGCCTTTACCCTTTTCTCCCATCCCTTTCAGACGTATTTGCTGACCCGCTCTTATGTTGGGAGGAATTGTGACTAACAGTTCCTTGGCGGTTTGCCTGCAAAGATAGCTTATCTTACCCCCTGTCTGAATTAATGCGGGCGAAATCGTAATTATATCTCGTAGGTCTTTCCCTCTTTCGGGTAATTCTATCCCCCACTTCTTTTTCAAGCCATACCTGATTAACCTGCCCAGATGGCCGCCAAGAAGAGGGTTTGCCACACGGCCCTCCCCATCTCTCGAACCCCCCACAAAGATCCTGCCAAAAGCCCCCGGTCTCCTGAATTCAAAGGTCTGATATCCAGAGCCATAAGACTCCTTGAAAACGTCATCAAAGCCTCGGAACCCGAATGCCCGGCTCAACTCTTCAAAGATCTGCTGGATGTCTGAACCCCTGAAGATATCCTGCTCGGAATAGGTTTGCCTGAACTGGCCGTAGGCGGAAGACCCGTAGGTCTGTTGCAGTGTATCGTATTGTTTTCTTTTTTCCGGGTGGGAGAGGACCGCGTATGATTCGTTTATCTCTTTCATCTTGGCTGCCGCACCGGGATTCCCCTTGTTCCTGTCTGGATGATATCTCAAGGCCAGACTGCGATAGGCATCTTTGAGCTGCTTCTGGTTCGCGGATTTCTCTATCCCCAATATTTCATAGTAATCTTGTTGTTCCATTCAGTCCTATTATTCGCAGGCGTTCACAGGTTCAGCGTCAGCCGAGTAAACCTGGAACCCCCTTGATTCCTTTCCGGCTTTTACACAAAGCGCATTTTTTCCTGAAAGCTCTTCACATTAATTGGATTGCTAACAATTTTAGTCAAGACTGTTTTTGCATTTGAAGTCAAGGAAAATGTCAACGCCAGAGCTTCAAAGGGATCATCCCTGAGAGAAATTTGATGAATTCGTAAAAAGTCGGAAATGCCCGATTATTGTCATTCCTGCGAAAGCGGGAATCCAGTAAGTTCAAGCAGTTATAGCTTCTCGCTTTCGAGGGAGTGACGTGAAAAATGACTTTTTACGAGGCCATCAAATTTGGAAGTTGAAATTTTAGACTCGGTAGGGTATCCATGTTTTCCAGGAGGTGGCTGAATGGGGCTTGATGGAAAGGAAAAGCACTCAGGCCCTTTTCTCAATTTATTAAATAAATAGTTAATGTATTCATTATATCATTATGAAATTACTGAATAACCCAAGCTATTATATCAAAGGCGGGCGATGAATAAGGATATCAAAGAGACCTTGATTGACATTGTCGGTCAACAGAATTTCACTGATCTATTGATAGATCTGGTCTCTTATTCCTATGACGCTTCTGACCACGATCACCGCCCTGACGCGGCAGTGTGGCCGACTGACGTGGAGCAGGTTTCTCTGATTCTTAACATGGCTGAAAAGCACCGTATCCCTGTCATTCCCCGGGGCGCTGGAACCGGGTTAGCCGGTGCTGCAGTTCCGGTGCGCGCGGGCCTTGTTATGGATATGTGCAGGATGAACAGTATAATTGAGATCAGGATTGCTGATCGGCTTGCCGTGGTCCAGCCGGGCGTAGTCTATGCCGACCTGCAGAAGGCCTTAGCCCCTGATGGTTTTTTCTTCCCGCCTGACCCTGCCAGTGGCAAGGTATGCACGGTTGGCGGCAACGTGGCTACCAATGCCGGGGGGATCAGGGGTGCAAAATACGGGGTGACAAGGGACTATGTCTTGGGGCTGGAGGTTGTCCTCCCCGGCGGCCGGATCATGCGGACAGGATCATCCTGCATGAAGTCGGTCTCGGGCTATGATTTGACCCGGCTCTTTGTTGGATCAGAGGGTACCCTTGGCGTGGTCACTGAGATCACTTTAAAAATTAACCCGAAGCCATCGGCCTTCAAGACCGGCCTGGCCCGTTTTACCAGCCTCAAGGATGCAGGCCAGGCCGTCACAGATATTATGCACTCCGGCATTATCCCAAGCGTATTGGAGGTGCTTGACGATAATACCATTAAGGTTCTTCGGGAGCACGCAAATATGGAGCTTCCTGATGCCATGGCAATTATTTTGGTTGAGACTGATGGTTATACCGAGGTGGAGGTCTCTGCTCAAATGGACAAGATCACAAAGATTTTCAATGAAAACAGGGCAACCCATATCCGGACAGCCAACTCTGTGGAAGAGGCAGAGGAATTGTGGCTGGCCCGCAGGTCTGCCGGGAGTGTTGCTGCACAGCTTCGGACCAACAACGTGTCAGAAGATGTGGCCGTTCCCATCTCCAAGGTGCCCCATCTGTTGACCGGAATTTCTACCATTGTCCACAACTATCATCTACCCTTTGTTATATTTGGACACGCGGGCGACGGCAACCTACATCCCAAGGTCATGTATGACAGCTCTGACCCGGACCAGGTAAAGCGGGCTGGCAAGGCAGTTGATGAGATCTTCAGGCTTACCTGCGAGTTAGGCGGCACACTCACGGGCGAA
>JAFDAS010000125.1 GCA_019313695.1 Deltaproteobacteria bacterium | reverse complement strand
GATAAAGCGAAACTGTGCCGATGTGCCCACTTGATGGACAAGCAAAAAAGAAGAACTATTTTTGTAATGGAGAGGTGTGTTTTTTACTTGACCTCACCTTGAATGGGTGACCCCACCGATTGGGCGGCCTGCAAAAATGACAGAAAGGAGTCTTTGTGAAAGAAATAGACCTGAACTGTGACATGGGTGAGAGTTTTGGCGCCTATACGATAGGTATGGATGATGAGGTTATCAAGTATATTACATCGGCCAACGTTGCCTGTGGTTTTCATGCCGGGGACCCACTGGTACTGGACAGAACGGTAAAACTGGCGGTTGAACACAATGTCGCTGTTGGCGCACATCCGGGATATCCCGATCTGCAGGGATTTGGACGCAGAAATATGGATTGTACACTGGAGGAAATTCGCAAGTATGTGGTGTATCAGATCGGCGCTCTTCAGGCATTCTGTGCCATTCACGGGACCAGGCTGCGCCACGTGAAACCTCACGGTAGCCTGTATAATACGGCCGCTGAGAACGAGGGAGTTGCCCGGGTAATTGCAGAGGCCATCGTCAGTGTGGATTCTGAACTCATATGCGTGGCTTTGGCCGGCGCAAAGGAAAAATTTATGATCAAAATTGCCCGTGATGTGGGTCTCAAAGTGGTTTACGAAGCGTTTCCTGACCGGGCTTACACACCTGAGGGGACACTGCTGTCCCGGCGCCTGCCGGGGGCGGTTGTCAGTGATGCTCGGGACGTTGCCGAACGTGCTTTGATGATGGCGAAAGAGGGCAAAGTGATTGCCGTGGATGGAACTCCAATTGATTTAGATATTCAAACCCTTTGTGTTCATGGTGATACACCGATGGCGGTGGAACTGGTGAGGGCTATTCGGGAAGAGCTGGAAGCGGATGGAATGGTGGTGAAGCCCATGGGAGAGTTGTAATTGATTGTAACAAATTGACAGAAAACCGGATTGGAAATAAGCCAAAATGAGCAACGGTTTGTACGAAACGCCCAAGATTCGCGTTGTGGGTGACCGGGGTCTCCTGGTGGAATACGGCGACAGGATAGATCCCGTTGTTAACCAAAAAGTCATATCCATAGCCATCGGCCTGGAACACGACGCTCCAGCGGGGGTGATAGAGATCATTCCCTCCTACCGGTCTCTCATGATCGTTTACGATCCTTCAGTAACAACCACTTCCGTCTTGCAGGAATCTTTGAGTTCTCTGGAAAAGCGTCTCCCGGAAATCGAAATTCCGACCCCGCAAACGGTCGAGATTCCTGTCTGTTACGGAGGAGAATTTGGCCCCGACATACAGTTCGTTGCCGAAAATCACGGCCTGACGGTGGATGAGGTTATCCGTATCCATTCGGAACCTGAATACCAGATATTCATGATCGGGTTCACGCCGGGATTTCCTTACCTTGGTGGACTTCCCAAAGAACTTCATACTCCAAGGAAGAAAACACCACGCGCTCAAGTCCTCGCGGGGTCGGTGGGAATTGCCAACGAGCAAACGGGGATTTATCCCGTGACCAGCCCCGGAGGCTGGCAGTTGATCGGCCGAACCCCAGTAAAGTTGTTCGATCTGGAACGTCCTAATCCATTCCTTTATCAAGCCGGGGACCGGATCAAATTCAATCCCATATCCCTGGAAGAGTACCGCCGGTTGGCGGAAAAGGGGATAAAATAATGGACGCGTTCTTAGTGCAGGCCCCGGGTTCATACACCACGGTTCAAGATAAGGGGCGTTTCGGCTATCAAAAGATGGGAATCCCCGTGTCAGGAGTTCTTGATTCGTTTGCCGGCAGTGTGGCCAACATGTTAGTGGGGAATCCCGAAGAAAGCGCCGTTTTGGAAATTACCGTTGTTGGACCCCGCCTTGCATTCCTGAGAGAAATCGACGTCGCCCTGGCTGGCGCTGAGATGGGAGCAACGTTGAACAATCAGCCGGTTAATTGCTGGGAGTCCTTCAGGGTCTCTCCCGGTGACATCTTGAGAATGCAGCAGGTGAAGAGCGGCTGCCGCGCTTATCTGGCCATCAGCGGCGGCATCGAGGTTCCTGAAGTCCTGGGAAGTCGTTCTACCTGTGTGGGCGGCAAACTGGGGGGTTGCCAGGGCCGTCCTCTGAAGAAAGGGGACATCCTGAGCTGTGGCGAAGGCACACTCCTGGATGTGCCGCGGCGTCTTCCTTCGGCGTGGATTCCCCGGCATTCTCCGGAAATCGTTCTCCGAGCCGTTCCAGGACCCCAGGACGACTTTTTCCATGAAGAAGGTCTCGTTACGTTCTTCCAGTCAGAGTTTACGATCGGCACCGATGCTAACCGCATGGGCTACAGGCTCCAGGGGCCTTCAATCCCGCATAAAGAGGACATGCCCGGAAGCATCATTTCCGAGCCGAGCATTTCGGGCAACGTTCAAATTCCAGCCGACGGGCAACCGATTATCCTGCTGGCCGAACAAACCATGGGAGGATATACTAAAATTGCCACCGTCATCTCCACCGATATTCCCAAGATTGCCCAGGCCATCCCCGGAAATGTCGTCCGGTTCGAGAAAGTAACCTTGGAAACGGCGCATTCTCTGTATATGGAACAAAAAAAATTCGGGGGTCAGGTCTTGCAATAACACATTCATTCCATCTGTACGACATCGAACAACCCATTTAAAATGTGTTATTGCAAGACCTGACCCCATCTTACTCAACCATTCCCGTGAGTTCTTCCCATTTGCGATCGGCCAATTCCTGGGCCGCATTGACGACATCATCGGTTATATAGCGGAACCGTCCCTGAGCTTTTACATAGTCTTTCACGGTAACTTCTCTTTCCGGATAGACGTTGATTGTATATCTGCCGTCTTCAACTTCGTAAATCGGAAAGACCTTTGCCTGTGTGGCCATGCGGGAGACCCTGATTGAATCGGCGGAATCGATCTGCCAGCCGGGAGGGCATGGTGACAAGATATGGATGAACTTTGTGCCTTTAATAGAACGGATTTTCCTGAACTTCGTGTATATATCAGCCGGATAGGCCACCGACGCTGTGGCCATATAGGGAATGCCGTGGCTCAGCATAATCTTTTCAATATCTTTTTTCGGTTCCTCTTTGACTGCTTCACCAGGTGTAGTGGTTGTCCAGGCGCCCGCGGGTGTCGCGCCGGAACGCTGTATGCCGGTGTTCATGTATGCCTCATTGTCATAACAGACATAGAGGATATCGTCATTCCGCTCAGCGGCCCCTGAGAGGGCCTGCAGACCGATATCAAAAGTGCCGCCGTCTCCGGCCCACGCCATGACAACCACATCCTCCTCTCCCCTGATATCAAGGGCGGCGCGGACACCGGATGCCCCGGCCGCGGCCGTTTCAAAGGGAACATGGAGAAACGGCACCTGCGAGGCCGAATAGGGATAAGGGCCGGCAATGATTGACATGCAGCAGGCGGGCACAACGACAACCGTGCGTCGGCCAAGGCCCTTCAATGCAAGTTTCAGCGCCAGTGAAGCGCCACACCCCTGACACGAGAGCACGCCGGGCTGCCACAATTCCTCATCGGTCATCACATCGCGTGGTATTTCTATCATCCTCTGAGTAGTTCTTTCCATAACTCACCTCTTATTGTTTCAAACCCCAGAACAGGGGAGCTCCCGCCGGGTCATCGCTGGACAGGGCATGGTTGATAATGCCTTCAATATCTGCCGGTGTGACATCCCGGCCACCAAGGCCGGCGACAACCGGATAGATTGACGGTCTGTTTTCAAGCGGATACAGGGCGGACTGGATCTCATCGGCAAACACTCCCCCCAGGCCCGGTGACAGGTTTCTGTCGATCACCACCACCTTCGCGACATTTCCGAGAACGTTTCGCCATCGGTCAATCGGCACAGGCCTGAACACGCGCAGTTTCATCAAACCGATTTTTTTGCCCGCTTCCCTCATCTTGTCCACAGTGATACGAACAACGGATGTGATTGTCCCCGCGGTAACCACGACAACCTCCGCGTCATCGGTTCGATACTCTTCGGTGATATCATACTCTCTGCCGAAGATATCCCTGAACTCCCTGCACACCTCCGGGTAATATTCCAGCGCCTCCAGGGATGCCTTGTGAATAGTGTATCGATGCTCATAGAAGTAGTCCGGGGAAATCAGTCCGCCGAACATCCGGGGATTGTCGATGTCGAGCTTGTATTCCGGCTGGAATGGGGGCAGAAATTCATCAACGCGTTCGATGTCAGGCACATCAACAACCTCGGTGGTATGACTCAGGAAGAACGCGTCATAGGTGAGCATGACGGGCATCATTATTTTTTCAGCCAGCCTGTAGGCCATTATCACGCTGTCCAACACTTCCTGACTGGACTCGCAATAGATCTGTAGCCAGCCGGTATCCCGCTGAGATATTGAATCGGTCTGATCCGCCCAGATATTCCATCCGCCGCTGACAGCCCTGTTGACATTCGACATTACAATGGGCAGCCGGGCGCCGGCTACCCAGTGGAGAACTTCATGCATCAACAGCAGGCCGTTGCTGCTTGTGGCTGTGAACGCCCGAATGCCGGCTGAAGACGCGCCTACAAGTGTCGCCATCGCTGAATGTTCGCTTTCCACCTTTATAAATTTCGCGTCCAGCTCACCGTTAGCGCATATCTCGGACAATCTCTCCACAATGGTGGTCTGCGGTGTAATAGGGTAGGCCGAAATAACTTTGACACGGCACAGTTTCGCCCCCTCGGCCACAGCGTAATTTCCCTTCAGTAGCTGTCTCACTTGTCACCCTCCTCTTCACTTACCATAACTATGGCGTGCCGCGGACATTCAGTGAAACATATGCCACAGCCCTTGCAGTAATCGTAGTCAAATTCATACCCGAAGTGACCGTCACCTTTAGGAAGGACAGACATGTCCGGACA
>JAFDAS010000124.1 GCA_019313695.1 Deltaproteobacteria bacterium | reverse complement strand
TGTTTGCGGGTTGTAGATGCATTGGTGACTCGTTTTGGTGATAAGATTGATGCCATTGGCATGACCGAAGATACAGGGAGTGAGCACGCATTACTCATGGATCCGAATATGTGGAGGGAATTCATAAAACCAAAACTGAAAAAAATATTCGGCCGTGTTAAGGCTAAAGGAAAATTTGCTTATTTTCACAGTTGTGGATACATCGAACCTATAGTTCCCGATCTCATAGAGATAGGTATAGACATCCTCCAGCCCATTCAGCCCGAATCCAACGATATCTTCGCATTGAAAAGCGCGTACGGCAGGGATATCTGTCTGGCCGGCGGCATAAGTACCCAGAAGACCCTCCCTTTCGGTTCTTCCAGGGATGTCCTTGATGAGGTTAATGTGTGTCTTTCGGTGATGGCTAAAGGGGGAGGCTATATAATGGCTCCGGCAAAACCGATTCTCCCGGGAGTGCCGATTGAAAATGCGGTTACCCTTATAGACCGATTTACCAAACAACACTAAAATGACAAAGAGGAGATAACTATGATAGGAATTGGAATAATTGGCGCAGGAGGGTGGGGTGAACGCCATGCCGCTGCGATAAAAAATCTTGACGGGGTGACATTGATAGCTGCCTGCCGAACCAATAAATCGGCATTGGATGATTTTTGTAAACGGCATCACTGCACTGGATTTACTGAGTATCAGGATGTAGTGAATCATTCGCAGGTAGATGCTGTGGTAATAGCCACCCCGAATCATTTGCATATTCCGGTAGCATTGGCCGCAGCTCAGGCAGGTAAACCCTTCTTGCTGGAGAAACCACTCGCACCAACCTTGACCGAGTGTGATGAAATCGTTGAGGCTGTGGATAAGGCGGGAGTTCTGGGGATGGTAGGATTTGTCAATCGTTTTACACAATCCTATCAGTTAGCAAAACGGCAGCTGGATGATGGAGAGGTAGGTAAGCCGGTTCAGGGAATAAGCACTATGTCCCGCTTCTGGATGACCTCCAACCGTCAACCCTGGCATCTTGATTACGAAACGGGCGGCGGGGTTTTACTGAATCTGGGGATTCATGCGCTTGATCGATTGAACTGGTTGCTGGATAGCCCGGTAGAACGGGTATCAGCCCGATTATCAACGGATTTTCATGACCAAAAAGCAGATGACAACGGTTTACTCTTTCTCTCCTATAAGAGTGGAGCTGCAGGAGTGGTGACAAGTACCGGCTATGCGCAAGGCGGCCCAAAACATCTCACCGAGTTGATTTGTACTAAAGGAATGTTGAATATTGAGTATGGAAAAGGTGTTTGGCTGGGTCAGGATGACCAATGGAAGCATCTCCCCTATGCCTTGACCGATGATTGGATGCAGGATGCAATGGACGAAGAGTGGCGGCAGTTTGTCCATGCTGTTACGCATAATGAACAATCACCTGTTTCATTGGAGTCGGCCCGTCATGTTATGGCGGTAATCTTTGCCGCGATGGAGTCATCTCGAACAGGAAAAGAAGTTAAAGTACAGTAAAAGAGGTGGAAGTGAATGAATGATGATTATGATGTAGTTGTTGTAGGCGGTGGATTAGCCGCAGTCTCCGCTGCCAAATGGGCTGTTGAGAGTGGTGCCAACGTTGCGTTGGTAACCCGGGGCTGGCTGGGATCTATTGGTGTGAGAGGAAGCGGAGCATCATCTTGCGGCACCACTGAACACGGCGCTCTCTCTCTCAACCGTCTGACAGACCGCAGCTTTGATCCCGACGAATTTCAGCAGAAGATCATTAACGCCGGATTAGGGCTTATATCCCGGGAAAAAGTCAGACTCTTTGTAGAGGAGTTTATAAAGTTACAGCCACAGGCAAAAGAAGTGGCAAGCCTGGCACGAATTTTGGTACATGATGGTGTATGCGGAGGTGTCTGCTGCATACACGAAAAGAGTGGAGAAACCTTTTCTCTCCGGGCCAAAGCGGTTATTCTGGCTGCCGGCGGAAGCGCAGGGCTTTTTTCCACCCACGTACATCCTGATTGTGTCTCCGGTGACGGCTATGTATTGGGACTATTGGCAGGGGCGAAGCTGGTCAATCTCGAATTCATGCAAATATTCAGCATGACCATCGCACCAACCAGGAATCTGATCGTTTTTTGGAAACCGGAATTTCTCCATTCAGTCAAAAATGCCCATGGTGAAGCGTTTATTGAAAATTATCTGCCTCAGGGCATCTCTTTGGAGCAATGTATTCAGGAAAACATGCTGCATGCCCCCTTTAGCGTGCGGGATGAAGCCTCCAGGTATCTGGGAATCGGCATTGCCAAAGAGATTCAAGCTGGTAGAGGATCGCCTGTCGGCGGCGTATATATTGACTTGCGAAATTGTCCCTCATTTATAGCAAGCCGACAGTACTATTTCTTACGGTACCGGGGAATTGATGCGGCCAGAATCCCATTGGAGGTCAGCATGGGATTCCAATGCTGTAATGGTGGTTTAGTTGTTGATGATGATATGGCTACGGAAACGGCGGGATTATATGCAGCAGGAGAAAACGCCGGGGGACTTCATGGAGCTGACCGCCTTGGGGGTAATATGCTCTCCGGCTGCGTAATCTCTGGAAAATTGGCGGGGCAAGCGGCGGTGGCCTACAGCAGAAAAGCGACCATGCTTTCCTCAATAGAAAAACCAAAAATAGTCTCGCTGCTCGGAAATCAACCTCATATAACCCCGGATCAAAGGGGAAGATACCAGCAAATGATTCAGGAAATTCGTGAAATGGCACAGGATCAACTGCTGCTGATCAAAAGCAGAGAAGGATTAGAGAAGACACGGCAGCAGCTGGATGACCTCACAGCAAAAGCAGCGGCAGTAGCCGGATCCCCGAAACAGCTCCCGATTGAACTTGAAAACATGCTCTTGCTTAGCCGTGCACTCTGGCTTGCCGCTAGTTCCCGGGACGAGAGTCGGGGAGGATTCTATCGTGAAGATTTCCCCGGGCCGAATCTCACCACAAAACCGAAAACTCATATAGTATCACTACAGCAAAGTGGCGATATTGAACTGGCAAAAGTGATTGCTGATCCTGAATGGGATCCTGATTATCAAAATGAGCTGACAAATGAGAGGTGGGGATAATGGGGTATCGGGAAGAGGAAAAAACCAAGTTTTGGACCAAACTGAACTCGGATCATCCAACGGTAAAAGAAGCAGTTGCAATCAAACAGACCGGACGTGAAAATGAGGCTCTGGATCATATTATTAGCCATTTTCGTAGTCGAACCAATCCCGTTTACTTCTTTTCTGAGAAAGAGACGGAGACGTTCCAGGACAAAGAAATTCTTATTGAGGCCGATGCAGTCTGTGATGGGTGGATTTTAGGACATCAATTTACCGGGAAGATCGACTGGAAATACAATGCCACCGAGAGCACCACCCGTGATGGTGAGTGGTTATGGTCCTTGAGCCGCCATCAATGGTGGATTGTCTTAGGCCGGGCCTATCGACAGACAAAGGATGAGAAATATGCCCGGGAGGCAATATCCCAACTGAAGAGTTTTCGGGAAGCGTGGCCGATGGAACCATTTCTGAAAACCACGACAGCAAATATGTTCTTTCCCGGAGACGCGTGGCGCTCCATTGAGGCAGCAATCAGAATCTATACCGTGTGGCTCCCCTTTTATTACTATTTTAGAGACTCACCCTCATGGGATAGCGAGGGTTGGATCAGCTATCTCAATGGAATTAATGATCACGCAGCCTATATAAGTTCCCATCTGACCCGCTTTACCCGATGCCCGAACTGGATGGCAATGGAGAGCTCATCACTCTTTCAACTGGGGCTCCTTTTTCCAGAACTTGCAAATTCCACGCAATGGCTGAATGAAGGGTGGCAGAACATCTGCCAGGAAAGCTGCTATCAATTCGATCAAAATGGCGTACATACAGAACGAACCCCTGTCTATCACCTGGTGTCACTTACCGCTGTGTACCAGGCCTGGGAGCTGGCCACGTTAAATAACATTGAAACCCCTCCGTATATGCTAAAAACTGTCGAGCGGGGCACTGATTATCTCATGGGACTCATCAAACCCGACCTCTCTCTCCCCATGATTGGTGATGCCGATCGGATCACCTTACACAGCCGCCGTACCGATACCGCCGTTTTTGAAGGAATGAACCTGACCACCGATCCCTATGATCTCAACGAACTTCGTGCCCATTTTCGAAAAATCGCCATCCACTGTGGGCGAAACGATTTCTCCTATTTTGCCTCTCTGCGCAGATCAGGGACCTCCCCCAGGAAGCTGGACTATCTGCTTCCTGAGGCTGGATTCCTTGCCACCCGAAGTGGTTGGAATGCTGATGACTCATACTTACTGCTTACGGGCGTTCAGCTGGATAGGGGAAGCAACTGTGCCCACTCACATCGTGATGCAGGCCATGTGGAGTACATGTGCCGTGGAGAAGATGTTCTGATTGACACCGGTCGTTACCTTTACGGCAACTGCGGGAAACTGGACTGGTGGCAGTACTTTGCCTCTACCCCTGCCCACAACACCGTGGGAATAGATAAGTTTCCTATGGGGCATATCCCCAATCAGCCCGACAGTGCAACCGGCTTCTCAACCATTCGAAATATACGGACTATGGTACATCAAACCATCTCCGAACCCGATTTTTTTGCTGCCGACCTCTCCCATAACGGCTACTCGTTTCTTCTTCAACCCGTTTTTCATCGCCGCAGAGTCGTCTTTTTCCGAAAATCCGGTGTGCTGCTGATAGAGGATCGACTGACAGGAGCCGGTGAGCATGATATAGATTTCTATTTCAATTTCGCACCTGGAAATCTGGTAATTGACAGCAACGAAAAGCAAGTGTATCATTACCAACGTGGAAAGCTTCAGGATATGGTCTGTCGGCCATTGCAGCCCCGCGGACTCTCTTCCCGTATCTGGCAGGGGTCTGAAAATCCAAAAGCAGGCTGGGTATCGTATGCGTACTCTAAAAAAGAACCTATACCCCAGCTCGTCTATAGTATCAACAGTAAAATGCCCTATAATAACTACACTCTGTTTTGTCCGACCGGCAGTGTGGAACACACCATGAAAACTGCTCCGGACAGCGTGGAAATTGACTTGTCTGGTAATAATGAGAGACATCGGATAGTGTTTCGGAAAGATGAAATGAAAATTGAACGACTCTCGCTTTGATCAACCTACTGGAGGTGCTCTTTGATTTCAGGAAATATTAACTACATTGATGAGACCGGGGCCTACCCGCCGGCTGTTCTGCACGCACTCCGCCTGCTTCAACAGTACGATTTCTCCAAAATGGAACCAGGAAGATACGAGGTTGAGGGTGGGGATGACATCTATCTTTTGGTCTGTGAGCTGAACACGGAACCGACTGCAGACCGCAAGCTGGAGGCTCACAGGAGATATATCGATATACATCTTGTACTTCAGGGATCAGAAAACATCGGTTTTTGTGTTCTTGGTGATGATTCAGAGATAGAAAGCCCCTATGATGAGAAGAATGACATAGTATTCTTCAAGAACAACCTTGCCGAGTCTCTTCATCGATTACTTCCCGGTGATTTCGCCATTTTCTTCCCACGGGATCTCCATAAAACATTATGCTGTGATGAGAGACCTGCCCCTGTCCGAAAAGTTCTCATGAAAGTATCCTGCTCATTGAGCAGAGATGACATTGCTTCAAAGACGAGTATACGATGGGGTATGATTGGTACAGGAGATGTAACCGAAATCAAAAGCGGTCCGGCTCTCTATAAATCCGCTGGTTCATCGCTTCTGGGTGTCTACAATCGAACTCTAGCCAAAGCGCAAGATTATGCCCGGCGCCACAACGTGAGTAAAGTGTACATCTCTGCCGATGACCTCATTAATGCTCGTATCATTGATGCAGTTTATATAGCGACTCCCCCCGACTCACATCTGGATTACGCCCGAAAGGTCATCGCTGCGGGTAAACCTGTCTACATTGAAAAACCTCTGGCTCCAACCAGTGCCGAGTGTCGACAAATTGCCTTGTCTGCTGCACAGGCTCAGGTCCCCGTTTTCACTGCCTTCTACCGTCGCGGATTGCCCCGGTTTCAAAAAGTGAAAGAGCTTCTTGATAATAATTCCCTGGGCAAATTGAAGGAGGTTAAAATCTCGTTTTCTCAGCCGCTCCCCATTGATGCGCTGCAGAACAAGCTTCTCTGGCGGCTGGATTCGAGCATCTCTCCCAGTGGCATGTTTCTTGATGTAGCCGTCCATGCAATCGATATTCTTGATTTCCTCCTGGGTCCAATCTCTGTTGTTTCCAGTATTGCAAAAAGCCTATCTGGAATTAGTGAAACCATCGATACCGTTACCGCTCACTGGAAACACCCCCTGGGAGTTCGCGGGTATGGTGAGTGGTCCTTCTGTGCTGATGAATCTCACGATATGTTGACAATTTCAGGAGACTGCGGCGAGATAACCCTGAGCTTATTTGGCAACAGCCCGATCCGTTTTATTGCTCCTGACCAAACGGAGAATTACACATTCCCTGTACAAAAACATGTAGAGCAACCTTATATTCAAGCAATTGTCAATGAACTACTCGGAAAAGAGTCGCATCCTGGATCCTTGGAAAGTGCTATTCGGGCTATAGAGGTAATAGAGAAAATGTCGGGTTTTTAATATAGCGGGAAATCCCCACCTGTAAAGGCGGGGATGGATGAGAGCAAATTCCCGGTAAACCGGGACAGACAATGTCTGTTTAGGTGAGTACCACGTCTGTAAAGGCGTGGGAGTCTATAAAATATAAATGGTATCAATATAGATTGAATAAAAGGAGAGAATAAAATGCAGAAATTGGGGATTTTGGTTCCAATCGTTACACCATGCAATCTGAAAGGTGATGTTGATTTTGTAGGTTTAAAAAATGTTGTTTCTTATGTTTTAGATGCAGGTTGCCATAGTATATTTCTTTCAGGTAGTAGTGGAAGAGGCCCTTGGTTTTCAATTAAACAAAGAAGTCAGATATGTGAGTGCGTTGCTAAAAATGTTTCTAAAGATGTTAAAATTTTTGCAGGCTGTATGTCACCAAGCTTTAATGATATGCTTGAAAATGCAAAAGTGATGAAAGAATCAGGGGCAGATTATGCAGTTTTTACAGCACCAGGATATTTTATATATAATCAG
>JAFDAS010000025.1 GCA_019313695.1 Deltaproteobacteria bacterium | reverse complement strand
ACTACATTCAATCCCTCAGAAGCTGCATGCAATGTTATCAACAGGTTGCGCACACATAATCACTAAAAATGCCCTTATTTTGTTGCTTTTTGTGAAAATGGGGTTAAACTTGGGGTAAAACCTTCAGAATCAGCGAAAACCCTGGAGACTGTAAGCTCTGATCTTTTTGAACTTGTCCAGATATTTAAGGACAATACCGATATCGTATCCATGACCAGTTACAAGCTGATGGAGAGGGTTCTCAAAGAACAGTGCATAATAACGGATACAGATAATGACAAAACGGTAACACTGAAAAAGCCCAAAGACATCTCCTCCGATTCCCTTCAGAATCCCTCTGATCCCGATGCCACATATGATGGTCATAAAGGGCAAGGGTATCAGGTGCAGATAATGGAGACATATACCGAGAAGAAAAAGAAAGCGAACGAAGAAGCAGAGGACAAGTCAGAAAGTGTACAGGAGAATGACGCTGTGCCGACACTCAATCTGATAACCCACGTTGATGTTCAGACTGCCTGTGAGAGCGATGCCAATGCCCTGATTCCCGCCATTGAATCTGTAGATGAGCGCAATCTGTTACCTGAAGAACTTCTGGCTGATTCCCTCTATGGCAGCGATGAAAATCCCGACACGTCGGGACAAAGGAAAGTGGAACAGAGGTTATTGCTCCCGCGATGGGTTCACAGAAGGAGGATGTCATAGCTCTTTCCGACTTCACCTTTTCAGAAAAGGGTAAGGTGATTTCCTGCCCGGAGGGTCATGCCCCTGTAAAAACAAAACACAAGAAAAACAGACATATAGCGGCATTTAAAATCGACCATTGCGGTAATTGTCCAAAGAGAGGCAAGTGTCCGGTCAAGGCAGGGGAAAAACATTATTATCTTCGCTACGAAGACAAGGTCTGGCGAATTGCCATGCGCAGGGCATACGAGAAGACCGATGAATTCAAAGACAAATACCGGTGGCGAGCAGGTGTAGAGGCGACCATGTCTGAGTATGACAGAAAAACAGGCGTTAAAAACCTTCGTGTCCGGGGTATGGAGGCTGTGCGATTCTGCGCGACCTTGAAGGCAGTTGGTATCAACATCTTCAGGGCAACGGTGGTCAGGAGGGCGAAAATCACTCCAAAACCCATCCAGGAAGGGACATATCGGTGTGTTTTTCGTCTATGTTTCTATGTGAAAGAACAATACTGCGCTCTTTTGAACAATTTGGGTAAGATATTTTACGAATCTACATTTTCAGCCGGTTTTTCCGGGAGATCGGCCGGCTGACTTTTTACGGGTTCATCAAGATTATCTTATCGTTTTTGCTGTTATCGGCGGTGGTCTCGTCATACTGATCGGGGGGTATCATTACTTATGGGAAGTTCCCCGAACCCGTAAACGTGCATCGGGACTCACAAAGGAAGCCGGTCTCATGGGATTTCCCTTCGAGAAAGAGCTTGCGAAAAATCCTCGTGATTTTTTCGGCCCCCATCAACTTTTTAAGATGGCCAGCGGATCGAAGACCATGATTAATACGATCAAGGGGGAGCTGCCGACTGGGGTTCCGTTCCATATCTTCGACTATGGATATTCGATGCACCCCGATACGGATGTGCGGCAAACTGTGGGTGTTTTTGAGCTTGCGGGAGCCGACCTTTTGCCTTTCACCCTCTATGCCAAAGCAAAGGATCGAATTTCCGGGAAGACCCTCCGGCGTATTGGCCTTAAAGTATCGGATATGATGACCGGTTTCAAAAAAATTGATCTTCCCTCACTGCCGTCCCGTTATGATCTGCGTTCGCCGGAGAATTCCGACAGCGTCAAACGTCTTTTCGACGATTCGCTCCTGAATTTCTTTTCGAACAATCCGGGATGGCATATCGAGGGTGGCGGCAGACACTTGCTTATCTACAGGTTTGACATACTGATGAAGCCGCAGGACCTGCGCACCTTTGTTTCCGAATGCCGTGATATCGTTGAACAGTTCAAACAATAGAGGGGTCACCCGTTCACAATATTTTTAAAGAAGGTGAATTGCAGGAAAGTTCAGTTGTCTGGAAATTCCGGACAACTGCCCGTGATAGAACTGCCAGATAATGTCAGGTGAAGGCAACACAATCCGAGAAGGGCAGGGCGAATGAAAAGGAAGAATCTCTATTTTCTGATAATTGCATGCGTTATCCTTATAACAGTTTATTCGGGCATCAGGATTCTGAAAACTCCGATTGGTGATTCCGAACTTTCAAACAAACTGAATGCGCTCATAGAAGACGGGTTGAAGGAAGAATTGTTTCCTGGGGCCGTTTTGCTCGTTGTAAAAGATGGCGAAATAAGGCACAGAAAGGCCTATGGATATGCGCAAAAACATTCATTTGGCCGTATAGCGCTGGAAAACCCGGAATTGATGTCGACTGAGCATCTCTTCGATGTCGCTTCCATGACGAAGGTTTTCGCGACTACCTTTGCCGTTATGCTCCTCGTCGACAGAGGAGAAATTAAGCTCGACGATTTCGCGTACGACTACATTCCCCTATTAAATGATGGAGAAAAGAGTAAGATCACAATCCGCCATTTACTAAGCCACAGGGCGGGGCTCGCTCCATGGAAACCGGTCTACTGCCATGCCTCAAATAAGGATCAATCGCTTGACTACATAGCCTCCATTCCACTGAAATATCCGGTTGGCACGGAACGGCATTACAGCGACCTCAGTTTCATGATCCTGGGGTATATTATAGAAGGGGTGACGGGGAAAACACTCGATTCGTATCTCAAGGAAAACCTCTATGCACCGCTGGGACTGTCTAATACGACGTTTTGCCCCCTTAGCCTTCATTATAAGAAGATAGCGGCGACATCGCACGGGAATCCATTTGAACAAAAAATGGTAACAGACGACAACTTCGGTTACAGATGTGATGAAGGTCCGGATGATTTTAATAAATGGCGCGATTATACGCTGAAGGGGGAGGTCAATGACGGAAACGCGTTTTATGCCCATGGGGGCGTCGCCGGCCACGCCGGGCTTTTTTCCACCTCTGATGATCTGAAAATTCTCGCGGATCTGCTCATGAAAAAAGGATTGCTTAACGGAAAGGTCTATATGAGGCCTGAAACGGTGAAGACTTTTCTCAAAAAAGATGAGTTTGATAATGGACTCGGCTGGTCATTAAATCTGAAATCCATAAAAGCGGAGGGCGCGCCCGAGGGGACATTCGGCCATACCGGATTCACGGGATGTAATGTTGCTGTCATACCGGCAAAAGAAACCGTCATCATATTACTTACGAACAGACAGAATGAAGGTATGGGGGAGTCGGGATATTATCCTGACCTGAACGCGCTTCGTCGCAATGTTTGCCGTACGGTTTTAAAAGAGGATTGACGCTGCAGGCCGCTGATAGCACTTGCCGGCAAGCTTGCGTCAGCGGGGAGTTGTATTTAACATAGATGATTGTAGCTTAACGAGTTGGACTGGTCAGGAGGAATCTAAAAATGAAGAGGGCGGTTCCGGGAATTTGAGGAGTCCGGGGTTGATGCCCGCGATCAGTGCAAATAATCTTCCTGGATGACTCAGTTTACATCCAGTCTGCGGGCGAGCCGTTTGTGTTCTTCGGGCGTGATCCACGACACGCGCAGATAATCGAGAATGGCGTCGTCGTTCAGGCCGATCCGGCGGGCCTCCTGTACGGTGACTCGGTAGGCCTCGATCTCGGTATCCCGGTCGACGTAAGCCTTGCTCATGTCGTACAAGTCCCGTCCCTGCATGTGTTGTTTGACGTGGCACAGCTCGTGGATGATGTCCAGATACAGGATCTCGTCCGAGGCGTCGCGCAGATGCTTCAGGCAGATGGTGATAGAGCCGTCGTCGTTGTCCACGAACATTTCATAGGGGAGATCCACGACGGATACCGTGGTGCGCGCTATGACCGCATCGATCTCGCCCGCATCGGTAAAGATGGCGGACAGGATCTCACAGGCGCGGATATCCGCAAACACGTCCACCAGGGGGTATTGGCCGGGCTCAAGCCGGCGATTGATGCGAAAATTATTTTTCCGTTCGATTGTTTCACCTTTCGTGTGCGCTGTGGTATGTCTGATACGATACTGCCTTCTCGCGGGGGAAAGCATAAGCAGAACGAATCCGTATGTCAATAAAATACTGGCAAGGACTGGCAAGGGGTCAAGTCTGCTCTTGACTCATGGAGACTAAAAGGGGCATGCTGTTTTAATGAGGAAGGTGTTTTCGAGAATTTGAGGAATCTCAACATGTTAAATTCATTAAGCATTAAGATTTCTCGCTTTGCTCGAAATGACAAAAAAAGGAATTACGACACAGTCTCTCCACGGGAATGACAAAGAGGATTGCGGGAATGACAAAAAAAAAGGGGGGGGGAGCATTGGCGTTGAAGATATCAATGATCTTTGCCCCCAATGCAGAGAAGAACTGGGTGTGATGGATCTGCTGGGATTTGTGGAGTAGAATCTTATTTAAAAAGGAGAAACAGCATTGTGAATATTTCGAGTGACGCTACATCAGTGGCTGGCGCATCCGCCGACAGAGACGATCGGGATAAGGACGGGAGAAAAACCGTCCAGGAGTATATCGACGAGACCCCGATCTGGTCGGACGGAACTGTTGTTTCGTCCTCACCCATGACCGCCATGCAGTGGCGAATCTGGATACTGGCATCGGCGGGTAAGTTTTTTGAAGGGCTGGTGGTTTTTATGACCGGTGTGGCGCTTCCGCTGATTGTGAGAGAGTTTGGTCTGGGTGCCATGGAGAAGGGGGCCGTGGGAGCGGCGCCGCTTTTCGGAATCCTCATCGGCGCCACTGCCCTGGGAGGGCTCTCCGACCGTGTCGGCAGAAAACGGATGTTTATTGTCGAGATGATACTCTTTGCAATCAGTCTGCTCTTGCTGGTTGTCAGTCCCAACTATCCGTGGCTTCTGGTTTTTCTCTTTATCATGGGGGCGGCTCTGGGCTGCGACTACCCCACGGCTCATATGGTGATCTCTGAGAGTATTCCCAGCGTCGCGCGCGGCAAACTGGTTCTGAGCGCCTTCGGGTTCCAGGCAGTGGGGGCACTGGTGGGGACTGGCGTGGGGTACCTTATCCTGTATGAAAACCCCGATATCGGGGCATGGCGCTGGATGTATGCCACCGGGGTCATTCCGGCGATCCTGGTGGTCTTCGCGCGGTTTTTTATTCCCGATAGCGGTCACTGGCTGGTTTCCCGGGGCAGGATCGACGAGGCGGAGAGGGAAACTGAACGGCTGCTTGCCCGCAATCCCTCCTATCCCCGGCGAGTGAAACTTACAGTGCCCTCACCGGATGGCCGTTTAGCGGGGAACGAACCTGCAAAGGCGGGGGGCTTCAGGCTGCTCTTCTCGCGGCGGTATATCCGGGCGACCATCTTTGCCTCCGTCCCCTGGTTTCTCCAGGATCTGGGGACTTACGGTATCGGCATCTTTACACCCACCATTCTTGCCACCGTTATCGGCGCCCAGACCACCCACGTCCATAGCATCGCCAGCCTCATCCATAATGATATGCTTGCGGCAAAGGGAGCAGCCTTTATCGACGCTCTACTGCTCGTCGGAATCGTGGGCGCCGTTCTGTTTGCCGACAGGGCAGGGCGGATACGGTTGCAGGTACTCGGGTTTATCGGCTGTGCCGCCGGTCTCTTTCTTGCTTCCCTGTCGGTTGGTGCCGAGGGTGGAACAAAGATGTTCTTTATCTTTGCCGGGTTTATGCTCTTCAGCTTTATGACCAACCTGGGACCCAATGCCATGACCTATCTGATCGCCGGGGAGGTGTTTCCCACGCATATTCGCGGGAAGGGCGCGGGTTTTGCCGCATCCTTTGCCAAGGTCGGTGCCGTCCTGACGGTCTTTTTCTTCCCCCTGCTGCTGCGGAGTATTGGTACGGAAACGCTTTTGTACGGCCTCATGGGGACCTCGTTGCTGGGCGCCGTGGTGACCTGGGTCTTTCGCGTCGAGACAACGGGGATCAATCTGGAAAAGATCGGGTAGCGCGTAATCAAGGGGAGGCAAGGAGGCAAGGGGTCAAGTCTGCTCTTGACTCTTGAGGTAAAAGGGGACAGGCTACTTTAATGAGGAATCTGAGGTTGATGTTGTGGATGTCAGTCCGGTAACGGATGTGGATTCCCGCCTTCGCGGGAATGACAAAGAGGATCGCTGGAATGACAGAGGGGGGGAACATTGGCGTTGAAGATATCAATGATCTTTGCCCCCAATGCAGAGAAGAACTGGGTGTGATGGATCTGCCGGGATTTGGGCTGTAGGGCTGCAGGAATGAAGGAGGTTAGTGTTATGAGTGTGAATGGAAAACGGTTTCTGAAAATTGTCTGTATTGTCGTATTGTCTGTAATCTGTATCATCGGTTGCTCTCATCGTGATCTTGCACCCATTGCCGAAAACTGGAAATTCGCGGTTATGTGCGATACCCGTGGCGATAACACCAGTAC
Source organism: Deltaproteobacteria bacterium (assembly GCA_019313695.1). GTDB lineage: Bacteria > Desulfobacterota > Syntrophia > Syntrophales > UBA2210 > UBA2210. The sequence continues at coordinate 18,951 of JAFDAS010000025.1, read as the reverse complement.
TCCGGGGAAGACATGTCTGAATGACGAGGTGGTCAGGGCTACTGCGCGCGATATAAAGCGGGAGGGATGTGAACTCGTGATCGTGCCGGGCGATATGGTCAATGGCTGGTGGGCAAATGGCGGTGAAAAAATATACGGGATCAGTAAAGGAAGCACGTCTTATAAACGCCAGTTTGCAAACTGGAAAAAAGCCATGGCTCCCTGTTACGGGGGCGGTATTAAAGTGTACACAATACGGGGAAATCACGAATACGGGTGGGACACCGTGTATCCTCCCGAACCACCCTATGATCCTGTTGACGCGCCGGGCCTCAAAAGGGCATACATCGAGGCGTTTGGCGACGACAACCCCGATAACGGCCCGCCGGGGGAAAAAGACCTGACATACCGTGTTGTGCACAAGAATGCCTGCTTCTTAGGGCTCGACGAGTACGCCACCCCCCACCGGGTGAACCAGGAATGGCTGGATAAGCAGTTGGCCGGAGCCACCGTGCCCCATATTTTTGTTTATGGTCACGAGCCCGCCTTCAGGACGAAGCATCCCGACTGCCTCGCTTATTATGGCAAAGCCCGTGACGCATTCTGGAATGGTATCGGCAATGTCGGGGCGCGTGTTTATTTTTGCGGACACGATCACTTTTACGCGCGATGCATGGTGAAGGATGACGCGGGACATGAGATCCGCCAGGTACTCAACGGAACGGGCGGGGCCCCTTTGAAAGACTGGGGCGGCAGATATGAGGATCCCCGCGTACAATCAGAATTCGTCGCGAACAAGGTATACGGATACAACGTGGTAACGATTAGCGGTCGTAGCGTTTCTGTGGTATTCAAGCGATGGGACGGCGGGGATACCTGGACGGTGATCGATTCGTTTTCATACAGTACTCCGGAGTGTCATTAATGAGAAAGCCGATACCAGTCTCTGTTATTTGGGTGCAAAAGAGGACAGGCTACTTTTCTTTTGTCGACTACTACTCTCGCGCTTCTGGAATCATTCAATTCTCCAAAAAGTAACCTGCTCCCTTTATGCTCCCGCTATTTATTATTGACAAAGCCGTAAAAAGTCAGAAAACACCATTTTTTGTCATTCCGGCGGAAGCCGTAATCCCGTAATTTCAATATGTTCTGGATGCCGGATCAAGTCCGGGGCAGGCTTATCAAGTCCGGTATGACGTTTTTGGGACTTTTTACGAGTCCATCATTATTAAATTACCAATAAAAAGGTTGATAATTGTTGATGATGCGAGTATAAGCGGCAGCAAAACTGGTCTGAAGGCTGTTCAGATTCGTCTGAGCAGCTTTTTTTTATGTATAACAGCATTCGGGAGCAGTAGATTTATCTGTTTCCGAAATTTTTTTTGAAGGAATGAACTTAATGAGCTTTAAACTATTAGGACTCAGGGACGAACTGGTCAGGGCAACTGAAAGTCTGGGCTTTCAGTCTCCCATGCCGGTTCAAGAAAAAGCAATGCCCGCACTGCTTTCAGGTGAAAAAGATTTTGTGGGACTTGCCCAGACGGGAACCGGGAAAACGGGTGCATTTGGCCTGCCGCTTCTTCAACTGATCGATACGGATAAATTCCATACTCAGGGAATCGTTATATGCCCGACCCGTGAATTATGTCTTCAAATTACAGAGGATCTGAAAAAATTTGCCAGATATATGCGCAAGATTAAAATTGTCGCGATATATGGCGGGGCCAGCATTTCAACCCAGATTAAACGGCTTAAGGGCAGGCCTCAGATTATTGTAGCTACTCCGGGCAGGCTTATTGATATGATTAACCGCAGGGCTGCCGATCTGTCGCAGGTTTCATATACAATTTTGGATGAAGCTGATGAGATGCTTAATATGGGATTTAAAGAAGATATCGATAATATCTTAAAAAGAATGCCGGATCATAAAAAAACATGGCTTTTTTCCGCAACCATGCCCCCGGGGGTTGCCGCGATTGCCCGCAATTATCTGACTGATCCGGTAGAAGTGCGGGTGGGGAGTAAGCACCAGGGTCCGAAAAATATCAGGCATATATGCCATACAATTCAACAAAAAAACAAATATCCGGAATTAAAGCGGATTATAGATTCTTCACCTGATATTCTGGCCCTGGTTTTTTGCAGGACCAGAAGAGATACCCAGGCTTTGGCTGAATCGCTGATGCGGGATGGTTATCAGTCTGAAGCGCTTCACGGCGCCCTGTCCCAGGCTCAGAGAGATTCTGTGATGCGGAAGTTTCGCCGGGGTTCGGTCAGAGTTCTTGTGGCAACTGATGTCGCGGCAAGGGGTCTGGATGTGAATGATATTACCCATGTAATTCATTACAACCTGTCGGAGGGAATAGAGATTTATACCCACAGAAGCGGAAGAACGGGGCGTGTAGGGAAATCAGGTCTTTCAATTGCACTTGTCAATTCAAAAGAAATCAGCCGTATTCATATGCTGGAAAAAAGACTTAATATACGTTTTGAATTTGATAAGGTGTCTGCCGGCAAACCTGTTTGTGAAAAACAATATGCAGATAGTATTAATGCAAATACTAAACCCAGGGTCAAAACCAGGCCTGAATCCAAAAACATGCATGAGTCCAGGGCAAAGACCAAACCTGTAAAGAGAAAAAAGCGCCTTGGGTCAGAGAAAACCCGGAGATTTTTTATTAATGTGGGCAGGCTGGATAAGGTTAATAAAGGCGCTATTGTGCGCCTGATCTGCGATAAATCCGGAATTGACTCAGACATGATCAGAGAGATCAGTCTTAACAGAGAGTTCTCATTTTTTGAAGTTGAAAAACAGGCAGCCGGAAGAGTGCATAATTCTTTAAATTATGCCAAACTTGGCGGTCGAACCGTTCAGGTTCAAGAGGCTGTTTAAAAGGATATGGATGGTTTTAATCAAAAAGAGGTTGACCGGAGACGAACATTCGGAATTATCAGCCATCCTGATGCAGGCAAAACCACGCTGACGGAAAAGCTTCTACTTTTTGGCGGGGCGATCCAGCAGGCCGGGGCTGTTAAGGCAAGGAAGGCTTCCAGGCATGCTACCAGTGACTGGATGTCGATTGAGCAGGAAAGAGGCATTTCAGTTACAACTTCTGTAATGAAGTTTAATTACAGGGATTTTGAGATTAATCTGTTAGACACACCGGGCCACCAGGACTTTTCAGAAGATACATACAGGGTGTTGACTGCCGTCGACAGCGCGCTGATGGTGATCGACAGCGCAAAGGGGGTGGAGCCTCAGACCGAAAAGCTCATGGAGGTCTGCAGGATGCGCAACACCCCGATCATCACATTCATAAACAAGCTTGATCGTGAAGGCATGGCGCCTATTGATATCCTCGATGATATTGAGAATAAGCTGCAGATCGAATGTACGCCGCTTTCCTGGCCTGTTGGCATGGGCCAGCGCTTTAAAGGCGTATATAATCTCTTTAACAGACAACTGCATATTTTTAAACCGGGCAGGGAAACCCTCGGGCAGGAGGGGGTCGTTATTAATGATCTGTCTGATCCTGCTCTGGATGAGCTTTTAGGCGGGCAGGCCGATGAATTGCGGGAAGATATCGCGCTGCTTGAAGGCGCTGTCAATCCGTTTGAACGCCGGCATTTTTTAAAAGGAAGCCAGACGCCGGTCTTTTTCGGAAGCGCTATTAATAATTTCGGTGTTAAAGAGATGCTGGATGCGTTTGTGGAGTTGGCCCCCCATCCGGGCGCGCGGCCGGCTGTTTCTCGTGAGGTTTCGCCATACGAAAAAGAGTTTTCAGGCTTTGCTTTTAAAATACAGGCCAATATGAACCCTGCCCACCGGGACAGGATCGCGTTTATCAGGATCTGTTCGGGGAAATTTACAAGAGGAATGAGAGTTGTTCACCACAGGATCGGAAAAGATGTGACTCTTGCCAATGCGACAATCTTTATGGCACAGGACAGGGAGAATGTGGAGGAGGCTTTCCCCGGGGATATTATTGGTATCCATAACCACGGGACCATAAAGATCGGCGATACATTTACCGTAAAAGAACCTTTAAAATTCAGCGGGATTCCCAATTTTGCGCCTGAGCATTTCAGGCGTGTGCGTCTGAATAACCCGTTAAAGGCCAAGCATCTTGAGAAAGGATTGCTCCAGTTAGCGGAGGAAGGGGCTGTCCAGGTTTTAAGGCCTGTCGCGGGCAGAGGCTATATCCTGGGTGCGGTCGGTGTTCTTCAGTTTGAGGTGACCATGGCCCGTCTCAAGGCGGAATATGGTGTGGATGCCATATATGAACCTGTGAATTTTAATGTGGCACGCTGGGTCAGGTGTGATGATCGCAAAAAAATGGCTGAATTTGAAGAAAAGAATATGGCCAACCTGGCAAGAGATGCCGAAGGTTGTCTCTCCTTTTTGACAACCAGTGAATGGCAGCTTAACTATTGTATGAAAGAGTGGCCGGAGATAGAGTTTTTTAAGACACGGGAGATTAACTGATGCAGGACAGGGACAGATGATGATCGTTTTCGACCGGATTGACCCTGCTATGCCACATCTGTTGTCACTAAAACCAGAATTTTTCAGACATGTTCCCTTTTCAGATTTTTATTTCTCTTTTGCGGGTACAAAGGAGTTTTCGAAAAGTTCGTGAATTGCTTTACGGCCTTCGTCACTAAGATTTCGGGTTCCTGTTCCAACAAATGTTTTGTCGATGATAACTGGAGTTTCAGTAACCCATTTGTTATCCTTCCATGAAAACCACGCTTTGCGGTCTTGGTCATATATGTTGACTGGACGGTTAAAGAGCTTTGCAAGCTCAACGCCCCAACCAGTTCCTCCTTTGACGGTGTCATCCGGCTGTATCCATCCGACCGCTATTACGTGGTAGCCACCGTTGACCATGTGAAAAATAGACTGTATAACCTTCCGTATTGTTTCAGCCTTTGAATAATTTCGCCCCATACGGGCAGAGACTATTTCCATGCTGACATCCCCATCGTCAAGTTCTTCCGGACTCAGTACCCGGACACCTCTGGTACGTTCGATATTGTGTCCCTCGAACGAAAAATTAATTTCCTTAATCCCCCAGCGCTCTGCGAGCTTTCCGAACTCGGCCTCGGCTCCCTTATGCCCGCCACTGTAAAGAATAACATCAAAATAATCAGTCATTATTTGTATCTCCTTTTATTTTGTCAATATAATGTTGTTATATATTCGTCACTTATATTTCATATCTATTTATTTTTGTCAATGTAATTGCCGTCATATGTTGTCACAAGAAAGATTTAACCTGGATACCTTCGTAAAAAACTCTACTATGCCGGTAATTAACAAAATATCGGTGTTGAGGATATTAATGATCTCTGTCCTCAATGCAGGGAAGGCCTTGGTGTTATGAATCTGCTGGGAGTTGAGATGTAGGGGGAAGGTAGTATTTAGATTCCCCTTTCCACTGGATTTCTGCTCTCGCATAAATGACAAAAGGGTCCGGTTTTGGCTTTCCACAAAACCATCAATAATGATAAGGAACATACAAGAAAAACGGGAAATAGGAGGATAGGATGAAAAAACGTAAATCAATGAGAGTTTTTCCGGTTCTGGCCTTTGTTTTTATATTCTGTATAGCTGCGGTTACCACAGCAGGTGCGGAACAACCGGTGCCGGCAGGCAAACAGTCTTCACCTCCGTCGGCGGAACAGCAAAAAGCGCGGTATGTGTCCATCCCGGAAAAACCGTCGGTCACGAAGCATCACGTGACGGTGAACGGGAAAAAGATCGCCTATACCGCCACAGCGGGTTTCCTGCCTTTTTACGACAAGAAGGGCGAGCAGAAGGCCAGCTTTTTCTATGTTGCCTACGTGAAAGAGGGGGTTTCCAACCAGGCTCGCAGGCCGCTTACGTTTTGTTATAACGGTGGTCCCGGATCATCTTCTATCTGGCTTCACATTGCTGCCTTTGGCCCCAGAACAGTTTCGCTGGGTGACGGCATCCACATTCCCGATCCTCCCTATGGCGTGAAAGACAACCCGAATACACTGCTGGACCTTACCGATCTTGTTTTCATCGATCCTGTTGGAACCGGGTTCAGCCGGGCTATACCGCGGGACGGTTTTAAAGAGTTCTGGGGTGTTGCCCAGGATGTGGAAAGTGTCGGCCAGTTTATCAGGACTTATATTACCGAGAACGAACGGTGGGAGTCGCCGGTTTTTATTGCCGGCGAGAGTTACGGCGGTATCAGGACTGCAGGTCTCTCATCGTATGTCCAGGATATGGGATTGTATCCGGCTGGACTTGTTTTTATTTCACCGGCCCTTACCTATGCCACCATGATGTCTCAGGTCGGATTGGACGTTCCTCATATTCTGAGCATTTCCGAAATGGCAACGGCGGCGTGGTATCACCACAAAATCGATCCGCGATTTCAAAAGATGCCCCTGGATGATCTTCTGGTGAAGGTTCGTGCATGGAGTTCGGGCGAATATGCCCGGGCGCTCTGGAAGGGCAATACCCTGTCTCCCGGCAAGAGGCGCGATATCGTACGGCAGTTGTCACAGTATACAAGTATGCCAGTTGATCTCATCCTGTCATACAACCTGCGGGTACCGATGCTCACATTCATGGCCCACCTGCTCCAGGACGAACGGAAGGCTGTCAGCTACTATGACAGCAGGGTGACAGGCCCCTGTATTAACAGTGTCTTTGCGGATGACCCCCTGATGAATAATATCGACGGGCCGGTGGCGACCGCCTTCAACGCGTACCTGAAGGGCGAACTCAAGTTCACAACCCTGGCGGAGTACGACAGGATTAATGTGAAAGCGGAACCTTTGTGGGACTGGGGTTCAGGCGCGCGCAGCGAGGGGGCCGAAGATCCGAAGATGGGATATCCCGAGACGGTGACCGATCTTGCCCGGGCGTTGCGGAACAATGAGCTGCTTCAAGTATTTGTGGGTATCGGCATGTTTGACCTGGCATGTATCCATGATGCCACCATTTACGCACTCAATCATCTCGATATTCCCCGGGAGCGCTTAGACAACATCCATATTTTTACGTACCCGGCGGGACACATGATGTATACGTACCCGATTGCACATAGAAAGCTCAAGAGTGATCTGTCGGGATTTTATGTCCGCGTGCTGAAAAGGGAAAAGAAAAAGTAATCGGAATTCCGGGGAAGGTATACTTGATACAATCGTAAAAAGTCTGTCATTCCGGCCCCGCCTTAGCGAGGGTAAACTCCGGCCGGAGTCCAGAGGGAAATGAACAAAAAACTGGATTCCTGATTGGTGTCGAGGACAAGCTTCACGGGAATGACAAAATTGAAGCATAAAAGGGGACAGGCTGCTTTAATTGAAAACCTGGAAGAGATGCTTTAACGGAGGATGTGGATTCTCTATACTTATTTCTTGATTCTGGGGCTAATCGAGGATGGAGACTTACCTTGAAATTCCTTGATTTTTCTTTTATTAAAGTTTACAAATGACGCGTTTCAGCAGGGGCCAGGTAAAACAATCAGCCCAGTCAGTTTTGCCGGTGGCATTTATTACACCATTAAGGCGTAGCTATATATGGCATTCTATAAGATCAGTGACTACTGTTTTATAAAAAAACAGAGGGTGGTGCGGTACCAATCAAAATTTGCGACCCTCTTTCTTGCCGGCGTTTTCTTTTTCATCATTGCGATGAATCCAGTCAAAGGATTCGGAGCGAACACGACTGATGAAACGATGTCCTTCATTCCTGATTCTCTGGTTTCTCTGCCGGTTGGACATGCCATCGTCATAGATAAGACGATGCAGCGACTCTTTGTATATCATTTTGACGGGGTCTCTTTTCAGCGTACGTATGAATCGGTTTGTTCCACCGGCAAAAACAAGGGAACAAAAATAAGATCGGGAGACGCCAGAACACCGGAGGGTATTTACTTTCCAATCAAATTCTTTCCCGATAAGGACCTCGGCTCCATCTATGGCTCCATGGCTTTTGATCTCAACTATCCCAATATTCTCGACAAAAAAGAAGGAAATAACGGCAACAACATATGGATACACGGCACCGACAAGCCTCTGAGCCCCTACCAGTCAAACGGCTGCATTGCCCTTGAAAACGGGGATATTAAAGATGTTTCCCAATTCATTACACTTAATGAAACGCCCATCATCATTCAAGACTACATTAAATGGGCGCCTGCCTCGATACGCGTCTCTCTTGAAGAAGATCTGACATCTTTTGTCGATAGATGGGCGGATATCGTATCCGATGGCAGCGTTCAGAAACTTGGCAAGCTCTATGGGAAAGATTCCCTTTATGATAAAAAGGGGAGGGATCAGCTCGCAAGACAGATAAGAACATTAAAAAAATATGGAGGGGTCGTTACATTTGCGCCAAAGAATCTTTCGCTGTTAAAACACGACAGATACACAGTGGCTGCGTTTCAGCAGGAGTTCACTGTAAACGGACATCCGTACGAGGCAGGCCCGCGAAGGTTGTTTCTCAAGAAATGGCGCAACAACTGGTACATCGAAGGAGATATGGCATTAAACCCCGAAAAGGAACATTATCTCATCGCGGTGCTTGAAAAAACCAATAACGGTTACGCCAGCCATAATGACATAATAGAACTTGTTGATAAATGGGTTGTCAGTTGGGAATCGGGAGATATGAAAGGTTATGCGTCCTTTTATGCCGCGGATTTCAAGTCCAAGTCCAAGGGAATGGACCTTGATGGCTGGCTTGCGTATAAATCAAACCTTCACCGGTCAAATAAAAATATTCATATCGGTATAAAAAAGCTCAAGATATCACATCGTTCAGCCGATAAACTGATCGCAACATTTGAACAACGCTATAGATCATCGCGTATAAGCGATGTGGGGACCAAGACTTTATATTTTAAAAACATTGATAATTCCTGGAAAATATGGAAAGAGAATTGGAGATCAAAGACAGCGAAATAGATTTCGAATGATGGAAGATGATAAAAAAAACCAAAAGCTGGCGTGTCATCATAATCGGAGACAGGAGACGCCACGGACCTTTTAAGGTTACCAGGAGGGTGCTGGTCCTGTTGTCCATATGTCTTATAGCTCTTCCCGCAATAACCGGCGGCTTCTGGCTATACAGCAGATCCTGCGCTATCAGCAACGATAAACTGGCCGGGGAGCTTGCAGTCGCCAGGCAGTCCATAGCCCTCATCAGCCAGGAGAGAGATGAACTTTCAGAAGAGGCTGAAACCCTCAGTGCGGAGATTAAGGCACTTCATAAGGAACAGGTAATCTTGGCGACAGTCGAAAAAAAGAAGGAATTGACGTCAGCCAGTGCAAAGAGTGATGATGAGGCGAAAAACAAACCGTTTACTTCTCTCGACCAGGTAAAGATAACATACGATAAGAGTGACAAAACGCTCAAAGTCAGATTTATAATAAAGAATCAGGATGCTAAAGGGGCTTACATTTCGGGTTATGTGTTTGTCATCCTCAACCCTGCCCCCGATTCTTCCAGCCCATGCAAAATCTACCCGAAGGTGGCGCTTGTCAACGGGCTTCCCGGAACGTATAAGCGGGGAGAATACTTTTATATTGCCCGTTTCAAGCATATGGAAGGTATCTTTGCTCCAATATCCGACAAAAGCAGGTACGGTTCGGTTTCCATTCTGGTCTATGCAAAAGATGGGGCACTCAGAGTGAAAAAAGAGCTGCCGTTATAAATCTGTCCAACAATCCGACAAAAGCATTGGGATATGTTATTAATGACACTCGCACGGTTTCTTCCAAAATTTAAATCAATGTTTATACTTTTCTTTATTATCCCCCTCGCGGCCCTGGCGTGTTTGCCGGCAATCTGCCACGGGAGAAATACCGTGGAATCCTTTTTTAATAATACAGACTATGAATTGAACGTTTACAGGATAAACGGCAGGATTCCCGGTAAAACAATATTTATAATAGGCGGCATACAGGGAGACGAGCCCGGCGGTTTTTTGTCGGCCGACCTTTACGCGGATATGAAACTTGTACGGGGAAATCTCATCGTTGTTCCGCGCGCGAATTCCTACTCCATAATCCTTAACCGGCGGCAGGTAAATGAAGACATGAATCGCAAGTTTTCCGGGTCTTCACGGAAAAATTACGAGGCACAGATCGTTTCCATATTGAAACAATTGATATCGGAAAGTGATTGTCTCCTGAATCTTCATGACGGGTCGGGATTCTACAGGGACACCTGGCAGAACGAGATGAAAAACCCCAAGAGGTACGGCCAGTCGATAATAATGGACTGCGAAAACTACAGCGATCCGGACAGGGGAAACACAATCGCTCTCGGCAAGCTGGCCAGGGATGCCATTTTAAAAATCAACGAGCACATCGACAATCCCGACCACCTTTTTCACATCAACAATCATCGTACCAGAGCCAGCGATTCTCTGCACCCGGAACAGAGAAAGTCGGCAACGTATTATGCCCTGTATGAGTGCGGCATACCGGCATTCGGCATTGAATCGAGCAAATCTCTTCCATTGGAAACGAGGATATACCATCACAATCTCGCAATCAACGCCTTCATGGAACTGTTCAACATTATACCGGAGGTACCGGGCATCGGCCTGAGTACGCCGCAGATGAAATATGCCGTAGTGAAGATTAATAACAGCTCACCCGTTGTTGTGGCCAACGGTGAGACACTGCATATCTATCCGAATGATACTGTAAAAATCATCCATATAGAGGGGAATTATGCACGCGGATTCAGCGCCGACGTAGAGGGATATGGATCGGTGAATGATGTGAACAAGCCATTTTCCCTGACCGGGTCCACGCGCGTTTTGATCAGGAAAGACCATATTCTCTGCGGCGCATTCAATATCGTATTCAGCGAGAAACCTCCTTCCGGTCATTTTGTAACTGCCGATCCCGGCGTTGTTTTTTTCAAGATCAAAATCAACGGGAAAGAAGGATATTATCCCAACGGTTCCCACGTGGATATAGTAAAAGGCGATCTTCTGGAACTGGTGAACGTGGAGACCAGCCCCGGTTCTCTTGCAGGTGTGATATGCAACTTCAAAGGTTTTGTGGGAAACAGTCGCGTCAATACCGGAGAAGACAGGGGATATATAATCAACACGGCAACAGACCTCTGGGAAAGATATTCTCTTTATAGAAAGGGAAGGGTCTACCAGGTAATCGTCTCCAGAAACGGTAAAGATATAATCGGACGTCTATTCTTCGATATAAAGCCCCCGCTGTTTGAGTATATGCTATTATCTTTCAATGGAACCGACAAGAAATGGGTTTCCAACAGCGAATCAATAAGGCTGAAGCTGAGTGACTCGATAAAGATTATAGATATAAAGAGCAACGTGGCTCTCAGCGGACTAACGACGGTTATCGAGGGAAAGAACGCGTCTATTCCGATAAGAGTGGGCGAACATATTGCCGGCACAAAGATCGCGACGCTTCTTGGGGGAAACCCTGCCGGATGCAGCATCCGAGTCAGCCGTGGTAAAATCCCCCTTGCTTTGATGGCTGTTAACATTGTAGATTACAAACCTGCAAACCCGTTGACTGAGGAGAGGCAAAGCGAAGGCGATTGAGGAGATCAGAAGTGAAGGAAAAAGACAAGGATATCTCTATTATTAACAAGGGTTGCAGTCTCAATGGAAGTCTGGATTTCAAGGGATATCTCATTGTGGCAGGCACTGTAGAAGGTGTCCTGAATGCCGAATCGGTTATCACTGAAGAGGGGAGCTTTATCAAGGCCGACATTACATCAGAGAGACTTACCATTGCCGGCAGATTTGAAGGAAACATCATTGTTACCGGGACGTTGACACTTCTTGGCACCGCGAATGTCCAGGGATCCATCCAGTGCGGTAATCTGGCTGTAGAAGAAGGGGGCATTTTGAACGGGAAGATCACACCCCCTTGAGTCCTGCCATCGAGGGAAAAAGTGGGGTCAAGTCTGCTCTTGACTCTTGCGCGGTAAAATGTTACGGATTATGACATGGCACGTCCACTCAGAATAGAATATCCTGGCGCCTGGTACCATGTGATGAATCGTGGGAGAAGTGCCGAAAAAATATTCCGCGACAGGCATGACTACCAGGTGTTTATCAAGCTTCTCGAAGAAAGCTCAGAGATGTGGAATATCCGGGTTGCTGCCTACTGCCTCATGACAAACCACTATCATATTCTTGTGCAGACACCGGATGCGAATATTGCCCGGAGCATGCGTCACATAAATGGCGTATACACCCAGAAATTTAACAGAAGACACCTCTGTGATGGGCAGCTCTTTCGTGGCAGATACAAGTCAATTCTTGTTGGCGGTGACAGCTATCTTTTGCAACTCGTCAGATATATACACCGCAATCCTGTGAAGGCAGGCATTGCAAACACGCCTGATGACTATCTCTGGAGCAGCCATAAGGGCTACCTGTCTGTTACAAAAAAATGGAAATGGCTTTACAGGGAATTGATTCTTTCGATGCTCACGAAAAACAGAAAAGAGTGGGTGAAAGAATACCGGAAGTTTATTTCTATCGAGAAAGATGAGGAAATGGCCGATGCACTTGAGAGCGAGAAATGGCCGTCGGTACTGGGGCCCGAAAGGTTTATTGACTGGGTTAAGGGTAAGTACTATGCCGTAAAAGCTGATCAGGAGGTTCCACAGGCACAATATCTTGCCCCTGAAGCAGAGTTGATAATAAATGCAGTGTGTAAATTTTATAATATCTCCAGGGATGAACTGTATAGATCAAGAAGAGGACAGTTTAATGAACCCAGGAACGTAGCCATATTCCTGAACCGAAAACTGAGACACGACAGCCTGAAGGAGATAGCCCTCCAGTTTCATATGGAAAAGTATAGCTCTATAAGCAGCATCATCGAAAGAATGAAGAAACAGATGTTGACGGACTCAACCCTTAAGGGGCGTGTGGATAGGGTAGCTAAGGGGGTAAGCAAGAGTCAAGAGCAGACTTGACCCCTTGAGACGGTTTTGTCACCGATTGATGTTCCGCAGTAAACGCACGTATAATCATATCTGTCCCCGCCGATCAGGACGAGGAGCAGTCTCTTTCTTACCGGTACGGCCTTTTTGCATTTGGGGCAGTACAGTTCTGTTGCGTCAAAATCGTCGTAGGCTCTTCCAGTCATCTTCGGTTAATCATCCTTATCTGGTATTTTTTCAGCGTTTTCGAGCCACACGGTGGCCTCGCTGTCGCTGGGCGCCCTGTAATCTCCTCTTGGAGAGAGTGATCCTCCCGATCCGACCTTTGGGCTGTTTGGCACGCAGGATCGTTTGAACTGGCTGGTCTTGAAAAAGCGGTACAGATAGACCTGCAGCCAGTGTTTGATCTCGCCTATCGTATATTGCGTTTTTTTGTGTTCCGGGACATCCGGCCAGAGGCCCTTCTCTCTGTCTCTCCACGCGCAGTACTCCATGAAGGCAATCTTTGAGGGCAAATATCCGAATCGCGTAGTGTAAAAGTTGTTGAAATCCTGCAGATCGTAAGGCCCTATGGTCTCTTCCGTCGCCTGCGCCGGCTGGTCGTCATTCTGTCCGGGAATCAGTTCAGGGCTTATCTCGGTCTCAAGAATATCGATGAGAATGTCCGATGTTTCACTGTCGAATTGACCCGATCGGGCCACCCAGCGAATCAGGTATTGTATCAATGTTTTGGGGACGCTCGCGTTGACGTTGTAGTGGGACATGTGATCGCCCACCCCGTATGTGCACCAGCCCAGGGCCAGTTCACTCAGGTCTCCTGTTCCGACGACCAGGGCGTTCCTCAGGTTGGCGATGCGGAACAGATGGGACGTGCGTTCTCCGGCCTGTACGTTTTCAAATGTTATGTCGTAGATTTTCTCTTCCTGCGCGAAAGGATGCCCGATGTCTTTGAACATCTGCAGGCAGCTTGGTCTGATATCGATCACGTTGGCCTCCACGCCCAGTGATTTCATCAGGGTGGTGGCGCTGGCATAGGTCTTGTCCGACGTGGCGAACCCGGGCATTGTGTATGCCTTGATGTTTGTCCGGGGAAGATCCAGAAAATCCATGGTGCGCGCGGCCACTATCAGGGCGTGCGTTGAATCGATGCCTCCGGATACGCCTATGACGAGATTTTGTATGCCGGATGCCTTCAGCCTTTTGGCGAGGCCGTTTACCTGGATATTGTAAACCTCATAGCATCTCTGATCTCTTTTGGTCTGGTCTGACGGGATGTAGGGATAACGGGGGTATTCTCTATTCAGGTACAGTTTTTTTTTTGGAACATCGATGTGAATGGGTACGGTGCGGAACCGGGAGACGATGCCTCTGTGGGTTCGCGCGTTCTGCCCGAAACCTGTCATCCGCATCCTGTCCTGAACGAGACGGTCCAGATCGATATCGGCGTAGATTATCTGGGACTTTTGAGAAAATCTTTCCGATTCGGCAAGGAGGTTTCCATTCTCACATATCATGGCGTGACCGTCCCAGGCCAGGTCGGTGGTGGATTCGCCGGGGCCCGACGCGGCGTATAGATAGGCGGCCAGTGAGCGGGCCGACTGGTTCATAACGAGGCTGTTTCTGTATTCGGATTTTCCCACTGTAATATTGGAAGCGGAGAGATTGCCGATAACGGTGGCTCCCGCTAAGGCCGCGAAACTTGACGGAGGTATGGAGACCCATACATCTTCGCATATCTCAATAAACAGTTTGAAGTGTTTTATGTTTTCCACTTCAAAGATAAGGTCGGCGCCGAAGGGGATGTCGCGCTGGCCGCATATATTGACCGTTTCTGATATGGCTTCTTCGGCGGGACTGAACTGGCGCCCCTCGTAGAATTCACGGTAGTTGGGGAGATAGGATTTTACCGCGGCTCCCAGAATTTTCCCCTTGTAGAGTACCAGTCCGCAGTTGAACAGGAGTGAATCAACCCGCAGGGGCGCGCCGATGGCCATGATCATGTTGAGGTCTTTTGTGGCATCAAGGATGATTTCCACCGCCGCGAGGGTGCCTTCCAGAAGGGCATCCTGATGAAAGAGGTCTTCGTTGGAATAGGCCGATATGCCCAATTCAGGGAACAGCGAAAAAATGGAGTCATTTTCGGCGGCCTTACGGGCGAGTTCGACGGTGCGCGTTGCGTTGAAAGAGGGGTCTGCCACCCGTACTTCCGGTACGCATACGGCGGTTCTTATAAAACCCTGGTTGTAGAGGTTGAAAAATTGTTCCATACCTTTTTGCCCTTGCGCATTGTTGCCGCTACGAACTACCAATAATATTAGTTACCGTTCACGGTTGTCGGTTCACGGTTCCTCAGCGGATCCCTGTGCAATATTTATAAACCTTCTATTTTCCCCAACAGTGAACCAATAACTGTAAACCATAAACGATTACTAATATGTAAGTGAAATTTTGTCAACGCCGTTTATTGATGGACTCGTAAAAAGTCCCAAAAACGTCATGCCGGACTTGATAAGCCTGCCCCGTACTTGATACGGTGGCATCCAGAACATATTGAAATTACTGGATTCCGGCTTCCGCCGGAATGACAAAAAATGGTGTTTTCTGACTTTTTACGACTTTGTCTTTATTGACACGCTTTATTGTCTGAGACATTTTTCCGGTCTGAAGCGGACTCTCATGTCCCCACCCTTACCGGTCCGGGGCCAAGGATTCTTACAAGTTCCGCCGGTTGCATCTCGACGAGAAGACCTCTGCGTCCGGCGTTTATGAATATGCTTGCCAGATCCACGATGCTTTCCTCCATATATATCGGCATATCCCTCTTTATTCCAAAGGGGGAAGTTCCGCCAACCATGTATCCCGTATGTTTCTGCGCTGTCCTGGGATCGCAGGGAATTACTGATTTTACTCCTATTGCCCGGGCCAGTTCCTTTGTTGATGCATGCATATCTCCATGCATGAGTATGATGAAAGAATTTTTGTGCTCATCTTCCATGACGAGTGTCTTCACCATCTGGTGCTCGTCGCATTTCAACTCTCTGGCGGCCACCTTTGCGCCCCCTCTGTCTTCGTATCTGTAAGGACGGGGCGTGAAATCGACGCCGTTTTTTCTCAGAACGCGAATGGCCGGGGTTGAGGGGATTTTTTCTTTTGTCATCTTTTTTCGTTTCTCACTAAATTCTGCATACGAATGGCCGGATATTTTCGGGGGGAGACATGCAATGGTAAGTTCATTATGGCAGGGAGGTAGAAACAGCTTTTGGACGCGGGGGTTGTTCCAGAAGCCCTTGAATCTGATTGCAGTCTTGCAGATCTGTAATTTTGCCGGATCTTTCATCAATTCTTCCAGAAAGGATTTCTGGCCCTTGACAAAGCTGTCAAATTCCAGCTGGACTGACTGTTCCTCGGAGAAGGACATATTGCTGAGTTTTTCCATCTCCCCAGGGGACAGTCCGACCCCGCTCAGCATTTTGAGGAAGTACTCAGCGGTTATATTCCGGTTCTTCTGTGAGAACTCGCTGAACCTCTGGGGAGAGAGACCGGAGTCTTTCATGAACTTGCCCTTGCTTATCTTCTTCGACCGGGCGTATTCCCACAAAAAATCAAAATATTCATTAAAATCTGTTTCTTTTTTTCTCGCTGCCATAGCTGGAAACATACCATTATTTTTGTTATTGTCAAATTAAATCTGGGCTCATCCGGTCGATGCGTACCTTTGATTTGAAAAGATATTAAGCCAACCAGGACCCATCAACGAATATTGCCATAATTAAAAGATATTGCTTGACATATTATCCTGATGATGTAACTTCCGATGTAATGCCATTTTTATTTATGCAATAATATCTAAGGCATAGAGGAATTATTTATATTCCTGTTTGAGAACGATAGCTGAAGAAAAAAGATATGGGACAACAAAAAGCACACCCTGCCTAATAATTAATGTCAGCTGCCGGCAGAATTCTGAGAGTAGCCATATGACAAGAAAGATTTTTTGGGAAGAACCTTATCTGGCTGAGATAGAAACAATTATAACAGGCGTGAAGGATAACGAGGTTACGGTAGATCGAACGATTTTTTACGCACTGTCCGGCGGCCAGGAAAGTGACCATGGATCGATTAACGGCCATCGGGTTATCCGGGCTCGTAAAGACAATAAAGAGATTATTTATACCGTAGAAGATGGTCATGATTTGCAGCCTGGAGATCGCGTTCAAATGACTATTGACTGGGAAAGACGCTACCGGTTGATGCGGTTGCATTTTGCTGCGGAAGTGGTGCTGGAACTGGTATCTCAGATGCTGAAAGGGATTGAGAAGATTGGCGCTCATATCGCCCAGGATAAGGCGCGGATAGACTTTAAGTGGGAGGAGAATATTTCCAAGATATTTCCTGGTCTGGAGGAAGAAGCCCGTAAAGTTATCCAGGCGAACCAGAAGATAGAAAGTTCTTTTAGTGATGTAGCAGCAGAGCAGAGGTACTGGAAAGTTAAAGGATTTGCATGTGTTCCCTGTGGAGGGACGCATTTAAAAAGAACTGGTGAAATTGGGAGTCTTGCATTAAAACGGAAAAACACAGGCAAGGGCAAAGAAAGAATTGAAATTTATGTCAACGACAAAGGAGGAAAAATGGACTATTTCCAAATGACAGCACCTTGTGGCCTGGATTGTTTCAATTGCCCGATGTATCTGGCAAAAGAGAATGACAAATTACGAGCTATCATATCCCGGAAACAGGGAATTCCCATTGAACAGGCATCATGCGAGGGGTGCCGGAATGAGAGCGGCAAAATCGCTTTCATGGGTATGACCGAGCCATGTAACGTTTATAAGTGTACCGAGAAAAAAGGAATCAAGTTTTGTGGTGAGTGTACGGACTTTCCTTGTGATCATCTTCATCCATACGCGGATAAAGCATCGGCCGTTCCACACAATACCAAGGTTTTCAACCTGTGCCTGATCAGGAAAATGGGTCTGGAATCATGGGCGAAGGATAAGGCAAAAAGTGTCAAAGACACGTATTTCAAGAAAGAGTGGAAACTTTAACCGACGGGCATCAGTTTTTTGTGAAAGCATAACAGTGGGGTTACGCGAAGGAATAATTAATCAGGAATATTATGCTCGAATTCAAGATAGAAAATGGATACAGGCCCGGCTCAATCGGCAGGATTGTCGAACTCCATGGCACTTTTTACCACGATCATTGGAAGTTTGGGCTCTATTTTGAGGCAAAGGTTGCCACTGAGCTTTCTCAGTTTCTCCAGCGATATGATAAAAACAGGGATGGAATCTGGATTGCTACAGTGGATGGCCGTGTTGAAGGTTCAATTGTTATAGACGGTATGCACGCTGAAAATGAAGGCGCTCATCTAAGATGGTTCATCATATCTGAAGCTTTGAAGGGAACGGGAGCGGGCAGGAAGCTCATCAACAGGGCCATGGATTTTTGCAAAAGCAAGGGCTACAAAAAGACATATCTCTGGACCTTCGAGGGACTTGACGCGGCAAGACACTTATATGAAAATGCGGGCTTTGAGCTTATCAGGCAACAAAGTGGAGTCCAATGGGGTGCCACGGTAAACGAGCAATATTTTGAATCAGGAAATGAATGAAGGGAAGGCGCATATCAATCTCTTTCATCTGAGCGCAAAAAACCGAACCCGTCGGATCAGCCGTCCAGCCATTTTTTTATGTGCGGTATCAACAAATCAAATTTTACTAACTTCAGAAAGGCATCGATAGAAAATCCATCTGGAGGCTTTTCGGGATGACTCAGCAGACCGAATCGTTGTCTTCACCTACCTAACACTCAGAATCGTTTCAGTAAAAAATCGATTATTATCGCTTGAAAGTCTCACAAATAAGATATTCGAAAAGTTATAATATTGGCAAGTTGTATCGAATTTTTAAAAGATATACAAAATCACTACTGTCCCAAGGTTAATTGAATAAATTCAGTTGGTTGCTGAGACAGTCCTCTTGGTTTGTGTAGGTTGTATTTGCAAGTACCTGTAAAATGGGCGTTTTCTCGAA
>JAFDAS010000123.1 GCA_019313695.1 Deltaproteobacteria bacterium | reverse complement strand
CAGAAAGAAGCAGGAAAAGATTGATATAGTGCTGTTAGATATGATTACACCTAATATGTCTGGCAGTGAAGTTTATGACCGTTTAAAGAAGATTAACCCTAATGTAAAAGTACTTCTCTCAAGCGGATACAGCATTGATGGAGAGGCCACTGATATATTGGAACAAGGGTGTAATGGTTTTATTCAGAAACCATTCAGTATAAACGAGCTGTCAGGAAAAATAAGGAAAATTCTATAAATAGTTTAAAGCTGTCTTTTCCCCACCACGCAATATACACCTTTTCCTCTTCCTAATCATTCAATTTTGCTGCTAAAAAACGGCTCAGGCTCCCCTTTATTACAGTGATGCGACGGTTGCTGTCAATATGTTCAATTTTGTATTCATTTTGTAATATTGCATTGCAATTTTACAAAATACTTGTATAATTGCATTATGAAAAAATTTCACGCAAAACGATCGCTTAGGCTTCCCAACCGTTCTTTTTTCCTTTTCGGCCCACGTGGTGTTGGAAAAACCACCTGGCTAAGAGAAGTTCTGCCTGATGCATCCTATTTTGACCTGCTTGATTCCTCTTTGTATCTGGAGCTTTCTCAAAAACCCGGCAACTTAGAACCAATGGTCGGAGATCTCCAGAAGAATTCCTGGGTTGTTATTGACGAAATTCAAAAAATACCCAACCTCCTTGATGAAGTTCACCGCCTGATAGAAGCGAAGCGATGGAGGTTCGCATTGTGCGGCTCGTCAGCAAGAAAATTGCGCCGTGCCGGAGTTAATCTCCTCGGTGGACGAGCTATTACCCGTAATCTTGATGCTTTTTCCTATAAAGAACTTGGGGATGCCTTTGATGCTGAATTTTCACTCCAATGGGGATTTCTGCCATACGTTCAACTTGACCGGAAAAACGCACCCGATATTCTGAATTCCTATGTCAACACTTACATTAAAGAGGAAATCAAAGAGGAAGGTATTGTAAGAAGTCTTCCTCCATTTCTGCGCTTTTTAAGCATTGCCGGGCAACTAAACGGTCAATTGGTAAACGCTCAGAACATTTCCCGTGAGGCCGCCGTACCACGAAGCAGTGTGGATGTATATTTTTCCATTCTGGAGGATACACTTCTTGGGCACTTCCTTCCAGCCTATCGGCCGAATGTGAAGGTTAGAGAACAAACGCATCCAAAGTTTTACTGGTTTGACCCTGGCGTTGCAAGAGCAGCCGCGGGTCTTCTTTTCGAGCCAGTTGACAGGCTCTGGAAAGGTACGGCACTGGAAAACATGATTTACCACGAATTAAGGGTCTATAATCTTACCCAAAACAAGAACCGGCCCATATCTTTCTATCGGACAGGCAGCGGAGTGGAAATCGATTTTGTGATTGAAATTCGGAAACGGCAAGCCTCCTCTAATGCTCACATTGTTTGCCTGGAAGTAAAAATGGCGAAAAAATGGGACAGGAAATGGGAACGCCCTATGCGTTCGCTGAGCAGCTCTGACCGTATCAATGTAGATAAGATGATTGGTATTTATATGGGAAAAAGAGCATATCATTTTGACGGCTTAGACGTTCTACCCCTGAAGGATTTCCTGAAACGGCTGCACCAGGGTGATGTTTTCTGAGGAACTTTCTGGAAATGCAGAAATCAGGTTATTGCATCAACGGGAAAACTACTGAGATTTTGAACCGCTTTAATAATTGTGATATCAAACACTATCTGCATTAAAATAATCTGATTCTATATTTGCTCTGCTGGCAAGACATCGTACATTAGAGCCATCACTCAAATTGAATAGTCTGAAAGGGGATATAATATGTTTCGCAAAACCTACCTTTTATTATTCGTACTAATCCTTATCCCATGCATTTCCCATGCAAAGACAGAAACAATATTTGCAGATCATAAGTATGTCATGGGGGATAACGATTCTAAAAACGATGCAAGGCGAATGTGCTTTCTGGAAGCCAAGCGGAAGGTCTTGGAAAAATCTGGTACTTATATCGAGAGCCATACACAGTCAAAAAATTACAAACTGACCAAAGATGAGATCAATTCGTATGCATCGGCTTTGCTGAAGGTAGAAACGGTTAAAGAGGAATGGAAATTTGTTGGTGAGAATATGGCAGTCTTTATAACCGTCAAGGCTAATGTTGATACTGGTTTTATTGAAAAACAGTTGGCTAAGATTTTGAAAGATACATCAGTACAGAAAAATATTAAAGACCAGCAAAACCAAATTGGGGAGTTGGAAAACAAAGTGACGTTGCTTCAAAAGCAACTTTTATCTTCAAATCCGTTACAAGCCACGGCCTTGAGAAAAGAAAGAGCTACTGTATTTGCAGATATTGACCAGATTGAAGCAAGATATAAATATATTATGCTTGCTCTTAATGATAGAAAAAAGGCATCTGTTGAACTGGCTCAACGGATTTTAAAATTTATCGAGATAGACATGACCCCTAAAGAAGTTAAATATATTTTAGGAGAACCGGATGATTTTTTTGAAAGCGGGAATTTTATGGGACTTGATTATGGAAGCTTTCGTATCTATATTGAGAGCTCAAAAGTGCGTAGAATAACATTTTACGGTGAAGAAGGAACAATGTCTACAGTTATAAAAACAAGAGCATATAATATTTTAAAACATGGTATAATAAAAGAATATACGATTGGCAGCTCTAGTTATGGTGGAAAAGCGTGGGAACGACAAGAAGCTGAAATTAGGCAGTATGTTTTAGGCAAATAGACCTTAATATAAAAATTCCATTTTGGGAATTAATCCATAAGGCAAGCTATTGGCGACTTTGCTTTTTTATATCACATCAATGCACGAAAACAAATCGGGCTTTTAGGCCCGCTACATCAAAGTTAGCACCTAGGAGGGAATGCGGTTTTCCTCCTATAAACGGAGACAGATTCCATGTCATCAAAAAGCTATGATAATAATTTCATGCAGAAGGGAAAACGAGGTCGCACGATATTGGCTCTTGTCTTGGTATTCAACTCCCTCACATTAATATGGGGAATCTATTTGTCTACGTTGGAGGATAGCTATAACCGTAAAATGATCGAATCAGCCGATTTTGATAGGAACCATCAGGCGTTACTGGACATGAAGCGTGAATACATTATGCTTGTCCCTCTTTTGGGGCAGCTTAGACTCTTACACAAGATGGGAGAGGACAAGTTTAGTGAAAATGAAAAAAAGATAATGAAAGAGAATGAAAAATGGATGCATGACCGGATCGCTAGTGATGCTTCAATGATACTTAAATTGACATACCTACTATTCGCGGAACCAACCAAAGGGAAAGGCATAAACACAATGTTCGAAGGATTATCAGTGGACGAAAGAGTTAGGCGTGCTGACAAATACTATTTTGAAGATGTCAACCGTTATGTCAAAGACTTACAGTCAAATAAGGCCACAATTAGAAAGAGAATAGGACTTTTTAGGAATATTCAGTTTCTTGCCTTGATTATTTCGAGTCTCCTGGTACTACTCGGAACAGTTTATCTATATCAGTATGAGAACCTTCGTGAAAAGTCGGCGAAGGATAAGTAATAATGGGGTCATACGTTTGACGTCAGACTACTCTATGCGCATATCTAGTTGATTGAAGGCAATGGCAGCTAACATGGGGCCATAACTCGGCCGCTACGCGAGGCTCCGCGCTGGTTAAGGGCGTCGTTAAAGATACCTGCTATTTATCTTAAATTTTAAAAGAAGGTTCGATGGTTTTGATATCAATTGGATATGATGACCTTTGAAGTGATGTAGGGTGAGGTTATTTCTTTTTAAAATCACTTGCCAATTCTTTGATAATTGACAGAACATTACTCCCCCTTTCGCGAGCTATGCGATGCGCTTCATCAACAATGTTACCTGCCTGTTGCTCAAGGTCTGAATGTTCAGGTACGGAAAGATTTGCTTTTTGATACCGCCACACTAAAAATTTTATGGCGAGTTGAATTTCCTGTCGTCTTATAAAACCCATTTGGTTCCCTATTAAAAGACTAACGTCGAACATTGAACATCGAACGTTGAACTTCGAATAATGAAATCGCTTCGCTCAGCCGGTTTATAAATTGGCAGAATACCTTATTCAAAATTCGACGTTCATTTTTTTTGCTCTTTTCTCAAATTATTTCCGTTTCTTTTCAGCCGTTTTGATACTCGTAACGAAAATCTTAATTAATTCGTCTGTTTCCTGTAAAATATCATCTAATAGTTCAGGCTTTTTAATCAAAGGTATACGCTGAATAAGTTTTAACCATCGCTGGGTCTCCCTGAGTTCTTTTAATGAGATACGAAGCTTATGGATAAAGTCCTTTGGAGACTCCGCTGCCTGAGCTTCACCATGGTTTGGATAGGCTGAAGTTCCCGATCTTAACAATTGGCCCGCGACATGGTTGCCTGTTCTGGTTTTTGGTAGCTGCTTAACGGTTTTTATGATTCTCACCGAATACTCGAGCAGTCTTTCTTCTAAATCATATTTCTGTTTCTTCATTTTCTTCATTCATCATTCAATGTTCAACGTTTATTTTTTCTCTGCTTCTTAAATTATTTCTGTTTCTTCATCTTTTCCCATTCAAAATTCGACGTTGGACGTTCGATGTTCGACGTTCATCTCTTCTTTTATCTTTTCCCATTCAAAATTCGACGTTGGACGTTCGATGTTCGATGTTCATTTTATCCCTCTGCCCTGCCCTCTTTTCCGGCAAATGCGAAAAATCACATCTTCCAATACAAGTTTGGGATCCTGACCTGTGGATTTAAGGCACAGGTCGGCTTTGTTCATATATTCAACAGAGTCAAGCAGTTCTTCTTTTGTAAATTTTTCCGATTTAGTAAATAACTGAAAAACAGGATAAGGATTATTAGGATTTTTGGCGATTAACAGGTCTGTATTTAATTTGCTTTTTTTCGATTTTCCTTTCTTTTTTTTATTCGATGCATCATTTTTTGAAATAACATTCTCCCAGTCTTCAAGCTGTTTCAACAGCGCATTGTCATGCTCCTGTATTGCAGGCATAATACTGCTTCTGAATTTATTATACTGAACACCTGCCTGCCATTCTTTGCCGTAGGGGCTTTCGGCAAACTCCTTGACAACCAATAATCTTCTGATCTGATTTGTTATTGCGGTAAAAATTTGA
>JAFDAS010000024.1 GCA_019313695.1 Deltaproteobacteria bacterium | reverse complement strand
AAAACGGGCTGATCTGCCTGAACAGAATGAGAAGCACGTATTCGGGCGGATGAAGGCCGAAAGGGAAAGACAGGCAAAACAATACCGTTCAGAGGGCGAGGAGGAATCCAAGAAAATTACGGCAAAAGCGGATATGGAGAGGACGATCATACTTGCAAAGGCCTACAAGGAATCCGAGCAACTGAAGGGTGAGGGAGATGCCGGGGCGGTAAAGATATACGCCGACGCGTACCAGCAAGATCTGGGATTCTATGAATTTATCAGAAGTCTTGAGGCGTACAAGAAAGCCCTCAAAGAGGATACAAAACTGATTATCAATCTGGACGCGCCGTTTTTTAAATTCATGAATTGAGTTTTTTCTTGACTTTCATTATGTTTTAGTTTTATTAGACCGGAAAATCGGTAAGGGTGATTGAGAAGTGGAAAATAGTATTTGTAAACAGACAGGCGGGGTTTTTAGTTTTTTTGCGGAGGTCTGCCTTCTGAGCTCTTGACGTATACAGGCGTTATATGAGCCGTGGGCAGACCGAGCGACTGTCCACGGCTTTTTTTGTTTAAAGGCTGTGGGATCAATTCCACGGCCTTTTTTATTTTGAAAGGAGGGGGGAACAATGCGAAGGATATGTTGTATTATTACAGGTGTTATTGTCATTCTGGGTATGGTTTCAGGTGTGCACGCAAAGGCGATAAAGGTGGGGGCGGCGATTAACCTGACTGGTCCGGCGTCCACGTGGGGGCAGTTTCACGCAAAGGGCCAGCAAGATTATTTCCGTTATGTAAATGAAGTAAAGGGTGGTGTTGATGGAAATAAGATAGAGATGGTACTCGTGGACACCATGTACAAGGTTACCGAGGCTGTGGCGGCGGTCAGAAAGTTTGCTGTTCGTGACAGAGTGGATATGATTGCCACCTGGGGCGCGGGTGAAGGACTCGCGGCGAAGCCCATTATACAGAGATACGGGATACCGGCGATAAATTACTCCACAAGCTGGGAGATTCTCAAGGAGCCGGTCGATTATATGTATC
The DNA here is from genome assembly GCA_019313695.1 of Deltaproteobacteria bacterium. Taxonomy (GTDB): domain Bacteria; phylum Desulfobacterota; class Syntrophia; order Syntrophales; family UBA2210; genus UBA2210. The sequence continues at coordinate 28,143 of JAFDAS010000024.1, read as the reverse complement.
TGCCCTTTGGAAGCTACCGCCTGGATTGCTACGCGGTTCTGGAATACATTCGTGCAACACACAAGGGCAAAGATGCACCCAAAGTTGGTCTTCTGACGTATAATAACGCCTATGGACGTTCCATACACGAACCGAGCAGAGAATACGCCGGGAAGCATAATATAGACATTGTCACGATTGAAGAATTTCCCCCGAGAACCCTCGACCTAACGACTGAATTGTTGCGTCTGAAAAAGAGAGGGGCGGAATACGTCTTCATGCAGATGCTTCCCGCGGCGATAATCACAACCTTTAAATGTGCCGACAGGATAGATTACAAGCCGGAATTTTTCGGGACATGGACATCTACCGACCCAGATTTCTTCAATATGGGCAAGGGCTTAATCAGAGATCGTCTTAAAATACAGTTCCCCGGCGGCCTGCCGGTTGATAAGACCGGGGGCATAAAAATTATGGAGGATATGTGGACTCGTTATAAGACCGTTGACAAGTTTGACGCGTCTTACTGGGAGGGAGTTGTGGTAGGAATGATTATGGAAAGGGCCTTCATCCGCGCCAATGAAAAATATGGAAAGATAACAAGAAAAACCATAAATATGGCGATGGAATCTTTCTCAAATGAAGATTTCGGGGGACTTGTTCCTGACATTACCTATACAAAAACAGACCACGAGGGTTCATTCAAGGGGAGAATAGTCAGGGTATCTGAAGATGGAAAATATATCCCCATTACGAACTTCTTTGTTCCCGGGAAAGAAGAGATAAAGATTCTGGAGACAAAATGAAGGCTTTCCGCGGTCAGCCGGACATCTTCAAGGCGATATCCGGTAACGGGAAACGCGCTGATCTGGGAGTGACCAGCCTTACTCTGAGCTTCGGAGGCGTTATGGCTTTGAACGATATCGACTTCGAGGTGAAGACCGGAGAATTGTTCGCGATTATAGGACCCAACGGCGCGGGAAAGACAAGCCTCCTGAACTGTCTTACCGGGTTCTACAGACCGCAGGCGGGCAGAATAATGTTCAACGGGCAGGATATAACAAACCTCCCGACGCACAAACTTATAAGCAGCGGTGTCGGGAGAACGTTCCAGAATATTGAGCTGTTTCCCGGTATGACGGTCCTGTCCAACATGCTACTGGCGCGTCATGCCCATTGCGGTTACGGACTGGGCGGGGCGCTTCTTTTTCTGCCTTCTGTGCAAAGAGAAGAGGTCAGGCACCGGGCTGTCGTGGAGGAATTGATCGATTTTCTGGAAATGCAGGCAATCCGGAAGAAGCCGGTGGGATCATTGCCCTATGGATTGCGGAAGAGAGTTGAGCTTGGCCGCGCGCTGGCGCTGGAGCCGAAACTCCTGGTGCTGGACGAACCCTTCGCCGGGATGAATCTTGAAGAGAAGGAAGATATGGTGAGATTCCTGTCCGAATTGAACAGGGATTGGGGGCAGACGATGATACTTGTCGAACACGACATGTCTATTGTGATGAGTATATCGGAACGTATAATGGTCCTGAATTTCGGAGATAAACTGGCCGAGGGAACGCCTGAGGCGATACAGAATGCCCCGGAAGTTATAATGGCGTATCTGGGAGACACGCAGTGAACCAAAAACTCGAAACTCGAAACTCGAAACCCCCGGAAGTGAATACGCCCGAAACCGGCCTCACCCTTCCGCAGATCCTGCTGAGGCATGCGGAAAAATTCGGGAATCGTGTTGCGATTCGTGAAAAAGCGTATGGCATATGGCAGGCATACAACTGGCGCGACTATCTGGAATTTACGAAAAAAGTGGGGCTGGGCCTCAGCGCTCTCGGTCTGAGAAGAGGTGATAATGTCGGAATTATAATGGACAACCACCCGGAATGGCTGTTCAGCCAACTGGGGGGGGAGGCGCTTGGCGCTGTTGTCCTCAACCTGTTTACCTCTGCAGTGAGCGATGAGATGGCAGGCACACTCAATAGAATTCAAGCCGCGTACGTAATTGTAGAGGATCAGGAGCAGACGGATAAGCTGCTGGAAATGCGTGACAGGCTTGCCCACGTAAAAAAGGTCATATACGTTGACCGGACGGGAATGAGCTCTTATCGCGACGATGAGTGGCTTATGAGTTTTGCCGACCTGCTGGAGGCAGGCGAAGAGCTGGACAAAAAGCAGCCGGACATGTTTGCCGGGGAGGTATGGAAGGGGAGGCCGGATGATATTGCCCTGATGATAATGACCTCGGGTACAACCGGTATCTCCAAACTGGCGATGCTGTCACACATCAATTTCACCGAAATGGCTGCAAGCTGGCTGGAGACAATCCCCGCAGGCGTGGAGGTGAACTGGCTGTCAATCTCCCCCCCGGCATGGATAGTCGATCAGATGTGGGGAACAGGCGTGGCTCTGGCCGGTGGTATGACGATGAACTTTCCTGAGACCCGGGAAACGGTTCTGGAAGATTTTCGCGAATTGGGTCCCAATATACTTATTACATCATCCAGGTTCTGGGAAGATCTTGCCTCCAGCATCCGGGTAAAGATGGGTGATGCCGGTCCAATAAGAAGAAAACTTTTTCATCTGGCGGAGAATATAGGCGGCAGGATCACTGATCTGGAATCACAGGGAAAATCACCCGGTCCGGGTCTGAGGTTTGCCGGATGGCTGGCCTCTGTTATTATCTTTCGCCCGCTCCTGGACCGGATTGGTTGCGCCGGGTTTTACAGCGCATATACGGGGGGGCATCCGATAAGCCCGGATGTGATAAGATTTTTTCGCTCGCTGGGCCTGAATCTCAAGCAATGTTACGGGCTTACAGAATCAGGCGGGATATTCCAGGTTCAGTCCGATAATGAAATCAAGGCCGAGACAGTTGGCAGATCCTTATCCGGCATGGATGTGAAGATTTCGGAGGATCAGGAGGTCTTTCTGTCAAGCAAGACGGTGTTCAGGGGATATTATAACGATTTTGAGGCCACGGAGGCCGCGTTTACGGATGGCTGGCTGAGAACGGGAGATGCCGGATATATCGATGACGATAGTCACCTCGTTATTATAGGACGCCGGGAGGAGATCATCAGGAACAAGCAGGGAGAGGCCTTTTCCCCTGATTTTATAGAGACACGCCTGAAATTCAGTCTCTACATAAGGGAGGCGGTAACATTCGGCGAGGGGCGTCCATACATAACCGCGCTGATAAATATTGATATGGGAAATGTCGGTAACTGGGCGGAAGAGAGAATGATACCCTATACGACATATACAGATCTTTCTCAGCGGCCGGAGGTGGAAGAGCTGGTGCGCGGGGAGATTGAGAAGGTTAATAAGCGGCTGCCGGATTCCATGAAGGTGCGCAGGTGCATACTCCTCTATAAACTTCTCGACGCGGATGATGAAGAGCTGACGAGGACGGGGAAGGTGCGCAGGAGATTTGTTTACGGTCTCTATCTGAAACTTATTACTGCCATGTACGAAGGCAGAGAAGAACTGGATGTAAAGACAAAGGTGCGCTACCGGGACGGCCAGGTGGGCACACTGGAGACCAGGGTGCGTATATTGAAACTTTAGGGGGTTTAGGGGTCAGGTCTTGCGTTTTGCCTTCCTGATATAGAAAAGCAAGCAAGATAGCCTCAAAAGGCAAAACGCAAGACCTGACCCCTAAACAAAATTGTACAGAGAGGTTTGTCGCATGGAATTTTTTATCCAGCTTTTGGTAAACGGACTGAGCATCGGTTTTCTCTATGGCCTGGCAGCCATGGGATTTGTTATGATTTTCAAAGCTTCCAGTGTATTGAATTTTGCGCATGGGGAGTTGATGGCGCTGGGGGCGTTCGTATTCCTGGTTCTGATTAGCTGGGCGGGACTGCCTGTCTATCTGGCCTTTCCCCTGGCTCTTATCGGCTGTTTTATCCTTGGATTTGTCGTTGAACGTCTCTTTCTACGTCCGCTGATCGGTGAGCCCCTCATCTATGTCATCATGCTCACTGTGGGGCTGGCCTCCATATTCAAGGGGATAATGCTGTTTATATGGGGTGGAAATCTATATACCTTTCCTGACTTTTTACCGGCGGGCCTTGCCATACACTGGGGGAGCGTCAACATACCCCCGGTGTATGTCGTGTCGATAGCAATCGGCTTGATATTTCTCATGCTCTTCGGCCTCTTTTTCAAGTACTCCTCCCAGGGGATCTATATGCGGTCGGTCGCGGATAACCAGCCGGCCGCTCTCTCTCTCGGGGTGCACGTAAGAAAGGTTTTTGCCCTGTCCTGGGCTATCGCGGCCCTCGTGGCGGGAATGAGCGGGATTGTCCTTGGCACAATCAACGGGATTAATGTCCATGATCTTTCTTCCATAGGACTAAAGGTCTTCCCGGTGGTTATACTGGGAGGTCTGGACAGCATCGGAGGGGCTGTTATCGGAGGAATAATAATCGGCCTTCTGGAGACCTTCACGGGCGGGTACCTGTCCACTTCACTGCGTGACGTAGTTCCTTACATGGCACTTGTATTTATATTGATGGTAAAACCTTACGGCCTCTTCGGCCTGGTGGAAATTGAAAGGGTCTAATGAGAAAACTACGCTTTCACCCCTGTGGTAATTTCAATGAGAGATACGAACAGGAGTTGACGATCTTCGAGACGGATTTCGGGCGCGCATCCCTTGTCGTAGGGCTGGTGATCCTGTTCGCTGTGATTCCCTATGCAAGTGGACCATACCTTCTCTATGTCCTCAACATGGTCGCCATTACAGCAATAGCGGCGATTGGCCTGAACATACTGATAGGCTTTACCGGTCTGCTTTCCCTGGGGCACGGGGCCTTTTTCGGTGTGGGGGCCTACGCGGCCGCCATACTTGCCACCGATGCGGGCTTCCCCTTTCTCCTTGCCGTCCCCTCCGCCGGACTGATAACCGCCATGGTGGGAACGCTTTTCGGATTGCCTTCATGGAGGTTGAAGGGTTTATATCTGACAATCGCAACCCTTGCCGGACAGTTTATCATTGAATATCTCCTTGTCCACTGGGAAGGGCTTACAAAGGGAACCATGGGGATCGTGCTTCCGGGAATATCCATATTCGGCATGGCGCTTGATAGCGACAGAAGCTTTTTTTATATCGCCTATATCTGCCTGATTGTTATGACATTGCTTGCCGTTAACCTCATGAGGACGAGTTATGGAAGGGCGTTCATAGCGATACGCGATAATGACCGGGCCGCTGAGGGGATGGGCATTCCCATACTTTCCTATAAACTTTTGTCGTTCGCGATAAGTTCCTTTTATGCGGGAGTGGCCGGCGCCCTGTGGGCCTATTACATGATCAGCATCACAACGGAACCCTTTAATCTGGGTCTTTCCGTGGAATATATAGCGATGGTTATCATAGGCGGGTTGGGGAGTATTGTCGGTTCCATCTATGGCGCCCTGTTTATTGTGGGGTTGAATGAAGGATTGCGGTGGCTGACAGGTATTCTCATGAGCGTTGATATGCTCAGCTCGATGGGGCTTTCCATGGCGCCGCTGCGTGAGATAGCATTCGGAGCGGCCATAGTCCTCTTTATCCTGCTGGAACCGAGGGGTCTTGCCGAGGTGTGGCGCATTATTCGTTCTAATTTCAGACTCTGGCCATTCTCGTATTAGTAAGTTAGAAATTGTTTCCTGCGTTTTTTGCGGGGAAGAATTTCGTTAACGCACTTATCCCGCGCAGCGGGGCTGGTAGGGTAAAACCAAGAGGTAATCATGGAAAGCGGCATTTTGCTTCAATTGAACAATATAAGCGTGGTTTATTCAGATGTTATCCAGGTGCTGAAAGGTGTTTCACTTTCTGTTGAGGAGAACCGGATTGTATCTCTTCTCGGCAGCAATGGGGCAGGAAAGACTACAACCCTGAAAGCCATCTCAGGGCTTCTCAAAACGGAGAATGGAAAGGTCACAGATGGCGATATTGTATACAGGGAAAGCTCCATCCAGAATTCTCCGCCGGAGACCATCACGCGCCTCGGTATCATTCAGGTGCTTGAGGGGAGGCAACCCTTCAAATATCTGACGATAGAAGAGAATTTGAGAGTGGGCACGGCCACACGCTGGGGAAAGCCTTATAAAAAAGATATGGAGCTTATATATGATTACTTCCCGCCACTGAAGGAGCGAAGAAAGACCCTGGCCGGCTATTGCAGCGGAGGTGAGCTCCAGATGCTTGTCATGGGGCGTGCCCTGATGGCGCACCCAAAATTGCTACTGCTGGATGAACCGTCTCTGGGACTTGCCCCCCTGGTGGTCAAGGAAATATTCGCTATCATCGAGAGGATCAACCGGGAGCAAGGGACAACGATCATCCTCGTCGAACAGAATGCCGGTATGGCGCTTCAGATAGCTCACTATGGTTATATCATGGAAAATGGCAGGATCGTCATGGAAGGATCTTCTGCCGATCTCAAAGAAAACCCCGATATAAAGGAGTTTTATCTCGGAATGGGGGCGTCCGGCGACGCTAAATCATACAAAGACGTGAAGTCTTATAAGAGACGCAAACGGTGGTTGTAGATTGTGACAGGCTGAAGACTGTTAGGCTGTAGGTTGGGTAGAGCTTGCGAAACCCAACAAAAAAATGGTTTACGGTTTACAGTTACCGGTTACCGGTTGAAAAAACCGACAACTGGAAAGCTTGTAGTTGCCAACAGCTAACCGCTAATAGCTAAAAGAAGAAAAGAGGAGATTGTGATGCACAGTTTTTTTGATGACAGCGAAATCAGATCAACACTGCGCAGAGAAGAAGACAATAATCTGAGATTATCCGCGATGGTTGACTCGGGCTACAGACATTCCAAGAGGGTCAGCGAAACGCTGGACAAGCTTGGGCTGAAACCGTCGGATGTCGCTTCCGTGGGCGATCTTGAAAAATTGCCCGTAATCTCAAGGGAAGAGGTGGTCGAGCTGGAACGGAGCGAGCCCCCTTTCGGAGGATTCTGCGCACCGGATGTCAATACGGACAGGATATTCATATCCCCCGGACCGGTCTATGAACCGCACCTCGGAGAGAATGAACTGTGGGCCAGGGGCTATTTCGCGGCAGGGTTTCGTAAGGGTGACAGGGTGCTCAACACCTTCTCATACCATATGGTGGCCGCCGGTCTGACATTTCATGAGGGCCTCAGGTCTGCCGGAGCGACTGTAATTCCGTCGGGAACATCGGGTACCGAGACACAGGTTCAGTTGATTCGAGACCTTGGAGCGACCGGATATACCGGCACGCCAAGTTTTTTAATCGCTATTATAAACAAAGCGGAAGATATGGGATATGATTTTAACAAAGATTTCGGTCTCCGAAGAGCATGTTTCGTGGCCGAACCTCTCCAGCCGTCGCTCAGGAAAAGGTTTGAAGAGGAATATGGAATAGATACCTATCAGATGTACGGGGCCACAGAGGTTGGAGACATAGCATACGAATGTTCCGAAAAGGCCGGGTGGCATATCTGCGAGGATGTAATTGTCGAAATCGTTGATCCCTCGACAGGCAAATGTGTCGAACCGGGAAGGCTGGGCGAGGTAGTGGTAACCAGGCTGAATGACATATTCTTTTTATTACGGTTCGGGACCGGAGATCTGTCAAGTATTGTGGAAGAGGACTGCGCCTGCGGGAGAACATCCCGCAGACTGAGTGGTATTGCCGGAAGGGTAGGCGACGCGGTCAAGGTCAGAGGAATGTTTATCACGCCGGGCCAGCTGGCAAGGATGGGGGAAGCCTTCCCGCGGGTCATATTTCAAGTGGTTGTAACAAGAGAATCTTACAGAGATCTCCTGACTGTCGCAGTAGTGGAAGATGAAGGATATAAAGCCATTGATATCGGACGTTTCAGAGATGTATTCAGCGAGATTTGTGCCGTCAAAATAGACAGGATTGAACCGGTTAAAGAGGGTATGGGCCTGCGCGAGGAGGGCAAACTCATTATTGATAAGAGAGAATGGAAATAGGATCAGGGCACTGACGCATCCCTTATCTTTAGCTGGATGCTGCTCTTTCCGTTCCAGTGATTGGCCTGGGGAGTAAAGGCTATATCTACAACTGCTCCTGAAAGAAGACCGGCGAGATGCCCCTTATTGAACCATATGGTATCGTAGTGCGCATGATCTCCATTTGCACGCATTTTCAGGTGATTGTTTCCGACCGTTGTAAGGGATGATATCCTTATACCTCTTGCGCAGAGGACGGGTTCGGGGTTCATGCTTCCAAAAGGGGCCAGCATTTCGATTTGCGAAACGAGGTTGTAATCTATTTCATCCAGGACGCACAGGGCATCTATGGTGGTCTGGGGGATCAGTCTTTCATCGCCGATCTCTTCACGCACCGCGGCGCTCAGTGCTGAGGAGAATTCTTCTATATCATCTTCTCTTATGGAGATTCCCGCCGCGTGCCTGTGTCCGCCATATGAAAGGAGCAGAGAAGAGCACTTCTCAAGCCCGGCATACAGATTGAATCCCAATCCCGACAAGTCGGGACTTCTGCCCGATCCTTTTCCGATCCCGTCTTTTATACTGATCAGTACGGCGGGTCTGTAATATCTGTCCACAAGCTTTGATGCCACTATGCCTATGACACCCGGGTGCCACTCGTGAGACGCAAATACAAGGGAGTCTGACTTGTCAATATCAACAGTTGCGTTTATTTTTTCAAGTATTTCATCAAGTATGACCTTTTCCATCTCCTGACGATCTTTGTTGTATGAATCGAGGCGCTGTGCAAGCATTGCTGCCTGTCCTTCATCTTCAGTCAGTAGCAGTTCCACGGCGTCTTCAGGGGATCCGATTCTGCCGGCAGCATTGATTCGGGGAATGAGTCTGAATGCCGCCGACTCGGAGCTAATGGTTTTTTCTCGTATCCCGCTTATCGTTATCAGCGCCTTTAGACCAACTCTTCCGGTATTACTTGCCACGTCCAGACCGATCTTTGCGAGAACCCTGTTTTCGTCGACCAAAGGCACAATATCACCGATAGTTCCGAGGGCAACCAGGTCCAGGTATTCCCTGAGATTCGGGCATTTTCTGTCTTTCCAGAAACCCAGGCCGCGGAGTCTCCCGCGGAGGGCAATCAGAAGATTGAAGGCAACTCCCACTCCGGCGAGAGATTTGAAGGGAAAGGAACAATCGCCGCGGTGGGGATTGATTACAGCGCCGCAGTCGGGCAGGATATCGGGAACCTCATGATGATCCGTTACTATAACATCAATGCCCGAAGACATCGCGTAGGCTATCTCTTCATGGTCGGAGATGCCGCAGTCCACCGTTATGACAAGTTTTATTTCATCTTTCCTGAATTTATCGATTGCTGTTTTGTTGAGACCATATCCCTCTTCGATCCTTCCCGGGATATAATATGTTGTATTACCATGGATTTTCCTGAGAAATTTCACGAGAATTACCGTGGATGTGATGCCGTCCGCGTCATAATCGCCATAGACGACAATTTTTTCTTTTCTGGAGATAGCTTCCACTATCCGGTCAACACCTCTTTCCATGTCTTTCATAAGGAAAGGGTTGTGCAGCTGTTCCAGAGAAGGGAAGAGAAACTTCTTGGCGTCATCCGGGGTCGTTATGCCACGGTTGATCATTATCTGTGATACAATGGAGCTGATTCCCAGTCCCCCGGCCAGGAGATCCCGATCCCGACTTGTCGGGACGGGCACCGTCGGGACTGTGTTTGTATTCGGAAATTTCCAGCGGGTGATTGGCAGCATATTTTTCCTGTCATGATCGGATTAGATTCGGAATATAATCAAGGCACCATACCATGTCAAGGAGGGATTTATTTCTTGATGTTTTAAAAGCCGGATGTTACGAATGCCGTGTGAAGGAAAAGGGTGTAATAAAGAGAGATCTGAGATTAAACCGCAGGGATATTGCGTATGTCAAATATATCCTGGAGGGATATGAAGGCCTCGCGACCGTCACAACCATCGACAGAAGCAAATCTGTGGTACAGCTTTCCATATTACCCGATTTTGCCTCCGATGTTGACGGAATACTCGAGGCATTGAAAAAAGAAATAGATATCTGCGAAATTGCTGGAGGGGAAAAATAATGAAAAGATTATACATGTGCTTTTTGATCATGCTGTTTGTTCCTTTTATGCTGGGTATGGGCTCTATGACAGGTGATGATTCTCCGGACAGGATTCCCGTCACTGAAAAGAAGTTCAGCGCCATCTTTGTTGACCAGATGGATGTTGTTACCATGTGTACAGATGTAAGCATAGAGGGGAAAACCTTTGTTGAAGGGGTAAAGGGGAAGGGTACCTACACGATTCCTTTTGAAGAAATCAAGAGCGTCAGGTTTTTCTTAAAAGGGGGGGAGCTTAAGGGTTTCATACTTCTGAAAAATAACAACAGGGATGAACTGATTCTTAATAAGGATTACAAAGTGTATGGCAGGACAAATTCCGGAACATTCCAGATAGGTATTTCGGGTCTTAAAACGATGAGGATGGGTGAGTAATTTTGGAATAACAGGTTGGACTGTATCCGCCTGAACTGACAGACGGATACATAAATCTTTAGACAGCTTTTTTGACAGCGCCGGAACGCAGGCATCTGGTACAGATTTTCATTCTCTTTGTGGCGCCTGTCTTCGGATGCACAACTCGCAGTTTCTGAAGGTTGGGATGCCATACCCTCTTTGTCTTGTTGTTCGCGTGACTTACACTGTTTCCAGCCACAGGTCCTTTACCGCAGATCTCACAGAATCGAGACATATCAAACTCCTTTCAAAAAATCAGGTTGCTTCCTAAACTATATCAAGGATTTTTGCAAGGTATTTTTTTAGAAAATAAGGGTATCACCCATGCAGAGTTGCCTCTCCGTGGCAACATGCTAACTCAGGATACATACGAGTGGGGCACTGAGGCCCCACGCTACTCTTAAAACCGACAACCCGGGTAGCGCGAGCGGTACTCTAATTCTTCATCGATACCGGTTGCCCCGTTGCTTCAAGGACACGCATCCACAGGTTACCCTTTGTATCTACTTTTTTGCGGAACGCCACCGATTTGAGCGGCAGGTGGACATATTCTCCATTGAAAAGGCCTACCACCATTCCCGTTTTTCCCGCCATTCCGGCGTGCATGGCAAGCTGTCCCAGAAGTTCGCAGTATATGCTGTCGCTCGCGTTGGCGGGAACGCTTCGTATGGTATAACTGGGATCGATATATTTGAGATTGATCTCCAGTTTCCTCTCTTTAAAGTACTCTTCGATACTTGTCTTTAGATATACGCCTATATCATTGAGTCTGATATTCCCTGACGCGTCTGTTTGCTTCGGATTGTCGCCGGCACAAAGTTCCTGCCCGGCGCCTTCCGCCACAAGTATGACGGCATGTTTCCTTTCCCGAAGGCGTTTTTCCAATGCCTTGAACAGACCCTTTTCACCCTCCAGATCAAATGGAACCTCGGGTATCAGGGCGAGATTGACGTCATTTTGCGCGAGGGCGGCGCTAAGTACGATATGGCCCGATTCCCTTCCCATTATCTTTACCAGCCCTATTCCCATGGGCGCGCCTTTTGCCTCCACATGGGCGCATTGAATCGCGTTAACCACCATGGAGATCGCCGTATCAAATCCAAAGGTTTTGTCAATCAGATTCAGGTCATTATCTATGGTCTTGGGTATGCCGATAACGCTTATCTTTAGATCTCTTCTGTCGATCTCTTTTGTTATAAGTTCAGCCGCCTTCATTGTGCCGTCTCCGCCTATGCAGAAAAATATATTGATATTCATTCTGCAAAGCGCGTCAACCATTTCCACAATATCCTGTCCGCCACGAGACAAGGAGAGGACGCTCCCACCCAGCATGTGTATGTCTTTGACAACTTCAGGCGTCAGGCTTATCACTTCGTGTCGATATTCTGGTATAAGACCCTGAAAACCGTATCTTATTCCTGCGATGTTTCTGACGCCGTAACGGTAGTAAAGCCCCATCACCACCGCTCTTATTACATCATTTATCCCCGGGCTCAGACCGCCACATGTAACGATGGCGGCTTTTACCGTTTTGGGATCAAAATAGATCATTTTTCTCGGGCCGGCGATCTCAATAGAAGGGGGTGTCTCTTTAGATGTTTGCGTGGAGTTCAGGTTATGGAGGTAACGGTCGTAACGGATGCGCTTGCTGTCCGGCGTAAAGTATCCCGATGTAACAGGTGACGGAACGGTTGGTTCTCCCAGTTCCTGAATCTCGAAGTCGGGCGTTTTTTTCTTCATGTCTAATTTTCCCCTATCGCAAGTTTCGCGGCGTTTGTTCCGGACATAATTTCTCCTTCAAATCCAAGGCCAGGCATCAGCATGCCACCTGTGAGAAAAACGTTTTTCAAGGGTGTCTTGTTGGGCAGGAATGACATGCCAATAAAAGGATTTTTTACCCTGTATTTATGGTTGATGGCTCTGTGGCGGCTTTTCGATATGCTTATCGATTTTTCCAGGTCCATAAAATCAAGATTTTCTTTCAGGAAGGGGAGAACTCCACCCAGAGTTTTCAGCATAATTTCCGCGATATTTTCGAGAGCATTGTTGTCCAACTCTGATGGAGAATTTTTGAGAAAGGTGGTAGCGCTTATAGCTCGCTTTCCATCAGGCGCCCGCAGGGCATCTCCCGGTTCGCTTGTTTCCAGGAACAGGAGATTGCCGTCTTCATCCGGTCCGGCTTCATCTGATACAATAACAACATATACACCCATCTTTTCCGGGATACATCTGTCCTGTACTCCAATATGTATAGTGAATGGATAGAGCGATGGTTTTATCTTATCATATCTTTTCCTGAGCGCAGAAAATTTCCTGTTTTCCTCCAGCAGAGAGGTAAATTTCTCATATTTTGTGCTTATTATTATATTTCTTCCATAGATAGTCGGAATATCCTCACCCCCCACTTTCACGTTGGCCTTGATAGCCCTTTCCATTTCGAGTGTCGAGATGGAACACCTCTCTATGATGCCTCCATCCGCCTCAAATTTTTTCTTCAGTCCCTCTATAAGATGATGCTTGCCTCCGGTATGGTAAAAAAACCTGTTTAAAGACAGGGAAAGCGTTCTTGCAAAGGAGATCGGGCTTATGCCATGCGGATCGAGATTTGACAGGAGAAGAATCTGTGCCTCCAGAATTTTCTTCAGTTCTGGTTCCTTCTGAATATTTATGAGATTTGCCGCAAAAGCCCTTTTCTTCAATATAATGGCGGGCATGTTCCTGAGAAGATTGATATAATCCCCCACGGTTTCCGGCTGAAGGTGCAGGTTCTTACCGATTAATCCGGATGCAAAGGCACCGCTCTTCGCGATAGATTTATAGAAATTCAGTATTTTCCAGGCTTCATCCGGAAACTCCCGCTCCATTTCTTTCAAGTATGATCCTGTGTCATTATAAATATCTATCCTGTGTTCCTGGAAGATTATCTGCAGCGCCGGATCCAGGAGGTGATCTTCGTGTGTTATGAGCAGGTGGGCCAACAACTGTCTTAAGACATCTCCTCTGTTCAATCCGGTCCACGGAAGTGGATCAATGTCGAATGTATAACCCGATTCCGAGTAGAGGTCCGGGGTGTCATCCATGGTCAGAAGTATGGTTTTCTTCTCATGGCTCGCCAGAGTAACCGCTGCTACCAGAGATCCCGGATCATCCCCCAGTACAATGGTGTCATACATGGTTTTATTGCCTGCCCGATTCATAACCGAAAATTTCCTGTTTCCAATTCGTACTTAATCCTGTCTGAGGATATAACGCGTATGCCGCTTTTTGTGAGGAGGGCTGATGCGACGCCTGTTCCTCGAACGATGTCCCGATGATCGGGATTTATATGGCAAACGCCACAGGACGGGCTCTTTTCTTTCATTATTGCCGTTGATATCTCCAGTAGTTCCACGAGGCGCATTACCTCGTCTGCGCCTCGCAGAAAACAGCCAGTAACATCCCTGCCGGAGGTATCAATAATCCTTGATTTTCCTTCAAGTACATCCAGACCATCCCCGCCGATTATCCCGGAAGGGGCACGCGGTGTCGGAAGTCCTCCTAACTGTTCCGGGCAGACGGGCACAAAGAGTTTCCTTAAAGCGGATGAAAGCAGATATTCATCAGGGTGGCTCTTTCCGTCATATCTGCAATTGAACCCAAGCAGGCACGCGCTAACAATAATCATATCAGGGTCTTCTGCTGTATCTTTCTTCCTTTCACTTGACCCCTTGAATCCTCTGTTTACTAAAACTTTTCCAGAGGCGGGTTGTGCATGCCGGGTGTTTCCATTGTGCCGGGGTCTTTTATATGTACCTTTCGCCCGTCAATCTCAAGCCTTCCATCCGCGTAAAACTGGATTGCCTGAGGATAGATTCTATGCTCCTCTTTCAATATCCTCTGCTGGAGAGCGTCTGCCGTATCATCGTCGTACACGGGAACAACAGCCTGGATAATAATGGGCCCGGTATCAACCCCCTCATCGGCGAAATGTACCGTGCATCCGGAAAATTTCACGCCGTAGTCAAACGCTTTCTGCTGGACATGAAGACCTTGAAAGGAGGGAAGCAGCGCCGGATGTATATTCATTATCTTCATGGGAAAGGCTTTCAAAAGAACGGGTGTAAGTATCCTCATAAAACCCGCCATGATGACAAGATCTACGCAGTGAATCTTTAAAACGGCAACGACCTCCCGGTCAAATTCTTCTCTTGTACTGAAATTTTCAGGATCAATAAGCACTGCGGGTATATTGTGGGTTTTTGACCGTTCCAGCGCCCGAACGCCGGGGACATTGCTTATAACCACCCGTATAACCGCATCCAGTCTTCCCCGCTCTATGCTGTCGATGATGGATTGCAGGTTGGAACCGCCGCCGGATACCAGAACTCCCAGGTTTATCTTTTTCATCTTTCTACTCGAAGGTTACGGCCGGGCTTTTATCGTCCCTGTCTGTGATATGACCGATTATGCGTGCTTGTTCTCCAAGCCTTCCCAGATGATCAATAATCTCCTTCGAATCTTCTTCCGGAACGATGATTGTCATCCCGATGCCCATGTTGAATACTCTGAGCATTTCTGCATCATCAATACCACCCATGTCCTGAATGATCCTGAAGATGGAGGGCGGATTCCAATTTTTTCTGATTATAACAGCCTCGCGACGTTGCGGCAGTATTCTCGGGATGTTCTCTGTGAGCCCTCCGCCAGTGATATGCGCTATTCCCCTTATGTCGAAGTTCTTTATGAGATTCAGAATGGGCTTTACGTAGATCTTTGTTGGACGGAGAAGCTCCACGCCGATGGAATCTTCAAGGCCTTCTATTTCATCATTAATGTCAAGGCCGGACTGTTCGAACAGCACTTTTCGGACAAGCGAATAGCCGTTGCTGTGAATTCCGTTCGATGTCAAACCTATAATGCTGTCACCTGCCCTGATTCGGGAGCCGTCAATGAGGTTGTCATATTCAACAACGCCTAAACAGAAACCTGCCAGATCATATTCATCATCCTTGTAAAATCCCGGCATTTCGGCGGTTTCACCACCTATAAGCGCGCACCCTGCTTCTACGCATCCCTTTGCTATACCTTCAACGACCTGTACGCTTGTTTCAACGCTCAGCTTCCCTGTGGCTATATAGTCCAGGAAGAAGAGAGGTTCCGCGCCCTGAACGATCAAATCGTTCACGCTCATTGCGACAAGATCAATACCGATAGTATTATGCAAGTCCATCATATGGGCTATTTTGAGCTTCGTGCCCACTCCGTCGGTTGTTGAAACGAGCAGGGGGTTTTTGTATTTGTCGGTATCCAGGTGGAACAGGCCCCCGAAATTGCCTAATTCTCCCACAACCCCATTGCGCAGCGTTGGCTTTATGAGTGGTTTTATCCTGTCAACAAAAGCGGCGGCCTTGTCGATATCCACCCCCGCCTCTTTGTATGATGTTTTCTTCCCCGTCATGATATGGTTAACTCCTCCCGGTATAGAGTGTAAGGCAGCTCGAGCTAAGTGGCGTAGTCGATATGGAAAGTCTTCGAAAAGACCACGTGTATTAAAGGTTTGATAGAAGCCGGTAGCCGTAGCCGATGCACAAGGCTAACACTGACAGCGTTCCTTGTAAAGGGTTTTGGGGGCACATTTATAAATATAATTTTTTCAGATTACATTACCGCAGGAGAGTTTAAGAGGGGAGGGGACAGCGCAATTTGAATGGAATGATGTGCGTTCGCATAATCGGGCAGGATAGCGTCGTCCTGCCCGTCTCTTGTCTGTCAGGCGGGGTGACAATTATATATGATAGAGATCGTCACTCCAGACTTTTATCCAGTTATCTTCCATGATTTTCATGGTCTTCTTGACCGATGCCACACCCAGTATGACAACGGTGATGTCTCCCGTTCCCATGCAGGGGTATATGTAATCAAGGTTGATAGCTGCGTCCTTCAAAAGCTTTAAGACGACATTCATTCCCCCGGGATGATTAGGCATTTCGCATGCTATAACCTGTTTTGTTTTTATCTTGTATCCCGCGGTTTTCAGCACATTTACAGCCTTGTCTGGATCGTTGGCAACGAAATAAAACATGCCTTTTTCTTCCCGTGCCGTCGCGTAGCAGCAGGCGATTATGTTAATTCTGTTATCACTCAATATATCGCTGACAGCGGATAGCTGCCCGGGTATGTTGTTCAGCCAGAGTTCAATCTGTTTTACCGTTTTCACCGCAAATCTCCCTTTAAAATATATTCAGCGCCCTCGTCCAGGCCCTTGCGATTCAATTTCATTATGCCGGCTTTTTTACCCTTCACGATTTCGGAAAGCCCGTTCATTATTGAATCAAGAGACGTTGTATTCGTATGGGCCACGAATGCCCCCAGCATAATCATATTTATGATACGTTCACTGCCCAGCTTCCTGGCGATATCAACGGCGGGTATCCTTATGGCGGTCAGATCGTCCCTGGTCAGCTCCCTGCTTACATGATTTGAATTGAGGAGGATAGTGCCACCTTCTTTCATTACGCCTTCATATTTCAGCAGAGAAGGTTTGTTCATAATTACCGCGAAATCGGGTGAAGATGCTACAGGGGAGAAGATCTCTTCATCTGACACAACGACCGTACAATTTGCCGTACCTCCACGCATCTCCGCGCCGTAGGCAGGGAGATAGGTTACTTCTCTGCCGTCACGCATTGCCGCCACCGCAAAGACATAGCCCATCATCAGGACACCCTGTCCACCGAATCCCGCAAAGACAGTTTTCTTCATAAGAGCCAACCTTCTTTAACCTGTTTCATCTTTTATAACCTTAAGTGGAAATGTCTGCATGACATCCTCATCGATCCACTTGCAGGCATCTACCGGGGACATCTTCCAGTTGGTAGGACAGGGTGAAAGAATCTCGATGAGCGAAAACCCCAGACCCGCCATCTGTACCTTGAAGGCTTTTGTAATGGCCTTCTTGGTTTTTCTTATATTTTTTATGGAATTTACCGCTGTCCGTTCTATATAGACGGCCCCCCTGGTTATTGCCAGCATCTCGCTCAGATCGATAGGAGCTCCATCACGATCTTTATCGCGACCGCCCGGCGTGGTGGTGGAATTCTGGCCGAGCAGGGTCGTTGGAGCCATCTGCCCACCAGTCATACCGTAACAACTGTTGTTGACGAAAATGACGGTAATATTTTCACCTCTATTGGCGGCGTGGATAGTTTCAGCGGTTCCGATAGCGGCTATATCCCCATCGCCCTGATAGGAAAATACTATTCTGTCAGGGAGGATACGTTTTACCCCGGTGGCCAGCGCCGCGCCTCTCCCGTGGGGAGCCTCTCCCATATCTATATCAAAATAGTCATAGGCCAGTACCGCGCAACCGGCCGGAGGAACACCGATTGTTTTTTCTCCTATGCCAAGTTCTTCGATAACTTCAGCCATCAATCGATGGATGATACTGTGCCCGCACCCGGGACAGTAGTGAAACGGCGCCTTCTTCATGTATTTTGGTCTTTTAAAGACAACCTTTTCCATCTGTTAATCCTCTTCCAGGTGCTGGCGGTAATAGAGGCTGCTTATTACCTTGGCTATTTCATCAGGGGTTGAGACAACTCCCCCAGGCCTCCCATAGAAGTGCACGGTGCTTCTTCCCTCCAGAGATAGTTTTACATCATCCAGCATCTGCCCCGTATTCATCTCAAATACTAAAAAATCCTTGACGGACCTGCTCATTTCCCTGATGACGCGTTCAGGAAAGGGGTACAGGGTAACAGGTCTTAAAAGACCCACCTTGAGTCCCATCTCACGTGCCCTCTTTATGCCGCCCTTGGCTATTCTTGCGGCAGTCCCGTAAGCGATAACCACAAACCTGGCATCTTCAGTCATATAAGTTTCCGCGGCCGCGATTTCCCTGGAAATAATTTCGTATTTTCTTGCAAGCTTCCAGTTGTGTTCTTCCATCTCCATCGTGTTCAGAATCAGAGACTTTATTAATCTGCCCGGTCTTCCGTCTGCCCCGTCCAGTACCCATGGTTTGGGGGGCAACTCAGCGAGATTGATGGGATCAGGAAGCACGACGGGTTCCATCATCTGGCCCATCATGCCATCGGCCAGTATCATAACAGGTGTTCGGTATCTGTCTGCATATTCAAAGGCCTTTTCTGTAAGGTCGGCCAGTTCCTGACCGTGGGCCGGGGCCAGAACTATAGTGCGATAGTCGCCGTGTCCGCCCCCCCTGGTGGCCTGAAAATAATCACCCTGGGAAGGCGCTATATTGCCTAAACCCGGACCGCCACGCATGGTATTCACAATCACAGCCGGTAGTTCAGATGCCGCCAGAAATGATATACCCTCCTGCTTAAGGCTTATACCCGGGCTGGATGAGCTGGTCATTGCTCTCGCTCCCGCCATGGATGCCCCAAGCACCATATTTATAGCGGCGAGTTCACTTTCGGCCTGGATAAAGGTGCCATCCTCCAGATCGGCCATTGCGCCGGACATGAATTCCGGGAGCTCATTCTGCGGTGTTATGGGATAGCCCGCGTAAAATCGGCATCCGGCGCGTATGGCCGTTTCACCGATTACCTGGCTCCCCCTCATTAACAGCTTTTTATCCACGATATACCTCTATTGCTATATCAGGGCAGATAACCGCGCACATGGCACAGCCTGTACATTTGCGATCTTTCTCATCTTTTGTTTCCGTGAACCTGGCGGGATAATATCCCTTTTCGTTTGATTCAGTGGAGATGACAATAAGTTCGTTCGGACATACCGACATGCAGAAATAACACCCCTTGCACAGTTTGCTGTCGATTACTATCCTGCCTTTTTTTGTTTTTGTGGTCATAAGCTTTGCTCAGATTAAATTCCGTCGTGAATTTCCCGTCAACAAGACATCAATAAGTTGGATTTGTCCCGACATGTCGGCATTACTTATGCTTCCGCTCTGACTTTGTCAAGGGTTTTATAAACGTGTGTTTTATAAACGTGACTGTTAATGCAATATGATTTTGGGCGAAGAAAGTTGATTTCTTAATATATGACAAAGTCGTAAAAAGTCAGAAAACACCATTTTTTGTCATTCCGGCGGAAGCCGGAATCCAGTAATTTCAATATGTTCTGGATGCCGGATCAAGTCCGGCATGACGCTTTTGGGACTTTTTACGAGACCATCAATTATGAATTAAGAAATTTTATGACAGTTATTCAATGTGCCCAAGAGACTCTTTTTCAAGAAAGGAGAAATCAATTTGATCAGGCCGGTAAGGCAGTGACTCTCTTATGTTGTCGGGAATAGGCCCCCACTCTGCTTCAAACCCCTCTAAAAACATCTGACGGCCTTTTAGAAAATCCCTGACCTTTCTTTTTAACGATTCCTTATCATGGAACTTGGGATAGGCGGCCATATAATCCATATTCGCCCTGTCACTTTTTATGGGATGGTGATAACCGAGATGGTCCGGTTCAGAGCCGAATCGCAGTTGAACCCGCAATATATCACTGTATGATGCAAGAGACTGCCTCAGCGTAACCTTCTCCTCGTTTTCGCCAATGGTTCCCGTATTTGCCAGGTAGCACCTGATACGATTTCTTTTAATGATATTGTAAAACAGCTTGGCATGTTCCAGACGGTCTCCCGTAATAAACGGATCGAGGAAAAAGATCCGCTTAAATTTACCCGCCTGATCAGGATCCCCGCCCGTGCTCTCAATCGATTCGCCGTATATGAACTGCATGGTGGCCTGTTCGGGAGTCAGCCGGGCTATAACATTGGCCAGGGGGTTTCTTGTCAATATGAAGATATAGTCTACTCGGTCAACCCTCAAGCTTTTGCTGGCAAGTCCTATATTGTCCCGTCGGATAACGGCCCTGCCATTACCCGTTTTACTGGTATCCTTGAAATCAGGTATGTAGGGATAACGCGAAATTGCTACATTTTCAAGAAAAGTATCGGGAGACAGGACGGCACGTAAAATTTCCGGCTGGCTTTCGTCAAGGCCCTCTGTTTTGATATAGAGACCACCCTGCTCAAAGGCCGCATAACTTCCGTCAAAACCAAGGGTACCTCCATCATCACCCGTCATTTCAGAGGTTTCCTTAGGAATTTTGGCCAGCTTACGACAGAGCGTAGTGGTCTTACCGGTAGCAGTAAGACCCGAAACGCCTGTTACCCTTTCCTGTAATTCCGGCCTTTCCGTCTCAAGATCATAGATCCAGAGATGATCCTTCCTTGCCCCGCTATGCAAGAAGATCCCCAGCTTATCGATCTCTTTCACCCGCCAGCTTTCGAACTGGAAGATGCCCTTTTTGGCCTCGCCAACATACGTACTGTTCCGGCAGATCTTTATCTGATCCCCTCGCTTATCACCCATCCACAGACGAACTGCCACATCTTTGTCAATTAACTTCTTAAATTTGTTGGGCTCAAAGGAATCATCCGTGAAAAAGATTATGGTATAAGTAGGGTCTTCCACCACCCGCGCCGCCTGAGTGTCCTCAAAAAGAAGTTTTACTCCATAGGCAATCTGGGCATAGGCATCAGGCATAATGAAGCGTGCAGTTACTCCGTCTTTCCCATCCCCTACGATGGTATCCAGGCAGACGATCTTTTCTCGGCTGAGACATTCGACAGCCTGAGCTGCAAGGGCTTCTTCCTCCTCCCCGAAGGGATCGTCGACATTATTCCTGGTATGGGGCGCCGAACGAGACATTGGTTCTGAATCTGCGGCAACAGAACCCAGATTGGTCTGAATAACCCCTTCCTGCTGTAAGGCAATCTCTTTATATTCATCGAGGGTTTTTCCCGCTATAAGCCTGCCATCTTTCTTCGCATCACAATAAATTTTTTCAGCGGCTTTTTTAAAATAATTATCCATAAATCAGCTGGTTATCCTTTTCTTTTCGCTATTGGCTTTCATTATATAATAGAAGGGGCCTGGTGTAAAACGAATTGTAACCCCGGGTACATCGGGGTTGCCGGTTCACAGTTCACGGTTTTTTCAATGGACTATGCAACAATTGGAGCACTTTGGATTCTGAACCGGACACTTGATAGCCGCTATTCCATTTATGATGGACTCGCAAAAAGTCGAAATATACACAATTTTGTCATTCCCGTGAAAACGGGAATCCAGTGTTTTTAAGTACTTATGCGCTTCTGGATTCCCGCCTGCGCGGGAATGACAGACTTTTTACGAAAGCATCATTTATGGATGGGCACTATTTATCCTGCTGTAGTCTGAAAATTCCGCGAAACAATTATCAGGCCCGAGAAGTGTCTCCAGGTCTGCGGGAGAAAAGGAACAGAAATGAAACAGGCGTTCCTCCAGGGTTTTTGTTCTCTCACAGAGCATCCGGATATATTCCCTGCGCTTTGGCTCTATTCCATATCTCTCCGGGTTGCCACTTTGTCGTGAACCACACGTTTGTCCGCGTAATTAACCACATCCGCTTCTGTCGGGCTGTCGGAGGCGAAATACTCGTCCAGAAGAACATGTTGTCCGACGATGTTTCCAACCTCGGGGTAATCCAGGTCCATGAGTAGCTGTTTTCCAGTCCGTGCGTGATCTTCACGGGTCTCTATGCTCCTCGTTTTGGTTATATCGTGCAGCAATGCGGCTGCCTGGACAAGATCCGGATTTATGTCTGCCTCAAGGGAATTAGCGAGGAACATGGCTACGCGGCAGACCTGAATGGAGTGGACCACGATATGGTCCATCATTTTCATCCTGTACATGATATGATAGCATTCCCGCCGTGCAGGTATCCGCATATGCACCCATCCTTTACGTTTACGTGGCACTTTCTAACAGATAGATGGAAAAAATGCGAGACTGTTTTTTACTGAAGGGAATGATTGGAAAAGGACCGTTTCCGGATGGAAGCTCAGTAGCGCGCCAGATAATCCATAATATAGGCTTTGACCCTTTCCTTCGAATAGAAGATTCCGAAATGTCCTTCGCAGAGGATATCAGCCTCCAGGTCGAGCAGTTTCATCATTGATCTTTTCCATGCGTCTATGTCGGAACCGAAACTGGTGAGAAAGGGTCCGTGTATATCCTGACCGAACAGGATACGCTTGTCTCCTCTGTCACAGTAGAGGCTCAGAGAGCCGGGGGTGTGCCCCGGAGTGTGTATCCAGTGAATCTGCTCTTTTCCAAAGGAAAGAGTTCCACGTTCGCCGAAAAGTCTTGTGTCTATCTGTGTCGGTGGAAATGTTGTGCCGTACATGCCGGCAGCTGTTGCCACGGGATCGCCTTTTTCCACGGCGTCCGCGTCAAGATCATGGGTGACTACAGTACATCCGAATTTTTCTTTAAAATAGGGCGCCGAACCGATGTGGTCTATGTGACAATGGGTTAAAATCAGTGTTGATATGCCGGCAGGGTCCATGTCCAGATCTCTTATATTCTCCACGAGCTGATGCGAAGTCCTGCCCGCTCCGGAATCAATCATAATCAGCTCTTCATGACAATCAACAATAAAAGAGGTTGCGTCCTCTGCGTGTGAGATATCAGGGCCCCCTATTATATAGACACCATCGGCTATTTTTCTCTCCTGTTTCATACTGAATCGCCGCCTTGTAATATTGCGGGTTACCCCGGCATATCTGCTTCTTTACCATATTCAGTTACACGCTTTCAAGGGTAATACAGGGCAGGGCAGGGCGTCGTGTTCTATTTCCGGGTTTTTTAGAGTATGGGTATATTGGAAAGTGTGCTGAAAAAGAAACCCGGGAAGCTGGTGCTCTTCCCGGGCAGGATGTACTTGCCGGTTAAGATCGGGGCATGCTGACTTAACCGGCTTTTAGAGGGTTTAAGCTTGAATCGGAGGAAGTTAGATTCGATTCTACTTACCATACTATAAAGCAATTTGTATGCCAGGGACAGAGTGTTCCTCTAAGTGGCTGAAATATGGTCATGCCTGTTACATGAAGCCTGATAATCTATACATTGCTTATATTGAATAGTGGAATAAAATGTCGAAATAAACCGAAGTTCAGGTGAGAATAGCGTAAAAACAATAAGTTCGAGTATGCACGGCCTTTGAGCGAAAAACGACATAATTGTCGAGACAGGGTGTCTTGTGATTATTCTTAAAATTATTTTGATCTGCCCTTTTATTATGGTAATATGGATCATCTCCCGATTAGTTGTAGTAATTAAGGCAAAATAAGTGCGTTATCTACAATTAATACCAGAGGATTCAAGGGGTCGAGGGGTCAAGGGGTCGAGTAAAATGCTAAAAAATTACAAAGAGTTGAAAGTCTGGCAAAAGTCATACAAACTCTGTTTAGAGATATATAGAATAACAGCAATATGAATTCGAAAGTTGACAGGGGGACGGTATGATAAAAAAAACAGGATTGGTAATACTTCTTCTGTTGGTGGTCCTGGTGGCGCTTCTGGTGGTAAGCGAGGCCCCTGTTGATCCTGTCTCGTACAATCCGCCTCAAAAGCCGGAGATGGCGGGTGTGCTGGCGGCCAACAATCTTCTGGAGAAGGCGGAACTTCTGGCTGTCGGAAGGATAAATGGTCCGGAGGATGTGGATGTGGATGACCGGGGACGTGTATATAGCGGCACTCAGGATGGCAAAATCATGCGTCTCCTGCCTGACGGTGTCGTTGAGACCTTTGCCGAAACCCGTGGACGTCCTCTGGGACTTCACTTTGATGAAAGACAAAACCTGATAGTATGTGATGCTTACAGGGGGTTGCTTTCCATAGACCGGGACGGTCATATCACCACATTGGCTACATCGGCTGAGGGTGTGCCCTTCAAGTTTGCAGATGATCTCGATATTGCGAGTGATGGCATCATATATTTTACCGATGCCAGCGATAAGTTCTCGCAGGAAGAGTACCTCTACGATCTGCTGGAAGCAAGACCTCACGGAAGGCTCATAAGTTATGATCCGGCGACTGGAAGAGTGAAGGTGTTGCTGAAAGATCTGTATTTTGCCAATGGCGTGGCCCTGTCTGAAAATGAAGACTTTGTTCTGGTCAATGAAACGTATCGCTACAGGATACGACGCTACTGGCTCAAAGGGGAAAAAGCGGGGACGAACGACATCTTTATAGACAACCTGCCGGGATTCCCGGATGGAGTGTCTGCGGATAGAAAAGGCACATTCTGGGTAGCCCTGTTCACTGTTCGCAATGATATCCTGGACCGGCTTCAGCCCCTTCCTCTCGTGAAGACACTGATGTCCAGGCTGCCGCATTTTCTGTGGCCCAAACCGTTACCCTATGGATTTGTGCTTGCGCTGGACGAAGGCGGAAATATCATTAAGAGTCTGCAGGAACCCACAGGCAAGCACTTGAAAGAAATTACATCCGTCCAGGAGCATGGGGGATACCTATATCTGGGCAGTCTGAATTCCGACAGAATAGGAAGGTATAAATTGCCGTAAAGGCGCGCCCGTTTTTCATGCTGATTCCCGGATGTCTGAGCAGTTACAGAATCACATTCAATATTCCTCCGGCTGTCATAGACGACAGAAGCATTATGCCGGCCGATTTCAGAAAATCCTTCAAACCCAGCTCCCTGAACAGGACAATAACCGTGGCAATACAGGGGAAAAACATGGTCAGGACAACACTTCCTATAACCATCTGCTTGGCTGTCATTGCCGATAATGCCAGCATTCCGAGGGCGGCATCCTTGCGGAGTAATCCTATAATAATCGCTGTAACCGACTCTTCTGGCAGGCCCAGTACGCCCTTTATTACAGGCGCCGTAAAAGCAGCTATATAATCGAATATTCCAAAGACAAAAAGTATGTTAATAACCAGCACCGCCGCCAGTATTATTGGGACGGCCTCTATGAGAAAGCCGCGCGTTCTTCCCCAGAGTTTCTGCATGACAGTGCCCCATGGAGGAATACGATATGGAGGAATTTCAATGAGAAGTTCGGGGCTGAACCCCTTTAACATGCGATTAAGAAGTATTCCCAGGATTATCCACACCAGAAGCAGCGTCGCATAGACGATTGCCACGTATTGTCCGCCATACTTTCCAACCAGACCGAAAATCATTGCCTGGGCGGAAGCGCAGGGTACCGCTATGGATATCAGCGTTGCCGCTATGAACCGCTCCCTTTTGCTTTCAAGTACGCGCGTTGCCATTACAGCCGGCACATTGCACCCAAAACCCAGCAGGGAGGGTATGATCGCGAAGCCGTGCAGCCCGACTTTATGCATTGCTGTGTCCAGAAGCACCGCCAGACGGGGCAGGTACCCGGTATCTTCAAGGAGCCCGAGGATAAAATAAAACGATATGATATATGGGAGTACCATGGCAAAGGGCACATAAAGGCCGCTGCTTAGCAGTCCAAAGGATTCAATGAAGTGGATTTCCCCGTCAAACAGTTTACCTACTATGACATCATGCAGCAAGCCGCTCTTTCCCATAAACGTGCTGAGCTTCATCAATGCCGGCAGCCACAGGAAATTGAATATGGGATCAAACAGATAGTTTATCAGGAATTCGCCTATGAAGCGTATTACCATAAAGGAGCATGCCAGTACTGCCGCGGCTATAACTATACCTGTTTTGGGCTTTACACTTGCGTCCTCCAGGCGTTCAAACCATCGGTGGTGCCTGTGTGATATCTGCTGAACCTGATCTGTTATACTGCCTACAGAGGACCAGCGTTCATCGCGGCTTCTCACCGGAGAAGGGGGTGATACGGCTTTGGAAATATCTGTTACAAGGTCCTTTATTCCCTGGCCGGTCAGACCGGATGTGGGGATAACGGGTATTCCGAGGATTTCTCTCAGTTTTTCAAGGTTGATGCTTATCCCACGATGTTTTGTGTCATCCCACATATTCAGCGCGACTATCATGGGAATTTTCATTTCCATTAACTGCAGTGTCAGGTAGAGATTTCTTTCGAGGTTTGTCGCGTCAACGATATTTATTACAATATCGCCCGTCTTGAGCATTTCAGAGGCAATTCTTTCCGCTTCACATGTGGGCTCAAGGGTATATGTGCCGGGCACATCGATAATCTCAACCAGCCTGTTGTCTATCTTCATGAATCCGCTTGTATAGCTGACAGTAGTCCCTGGATAATTGGAAGAGACCACACGCACTCCTGTGAGCCGGGAAAAGATGACACTCTTGCCGACATTCGGATTGCCCATAAGCAGGATCTTAATCACGGCTGCTTGTCCACCTCAACAAATATCTTCCCGGCCATACCGAAACCTATAGCCACTTTTGTCCTGTCTATCTGGATAGTGACAGGTCCATGCAACAGCATTGAGCTTACTTTTGTTATCTTTTTACCGGTTCTGATTCCCAGAGAGTTAAGGCGGTTGATCAATCCCTGCCCACCCTTGATTTCACACACTCTGCCGCTTTCTTCCGGATTCATATCATTCAGAGATTTAATCACAGATATACAGTTTTCCTTTCTTGAAACAGTCGGGGGACAGGCAGCATCAAGTACAGCAACTCAAAGCATCCTGTCCCCCTTTTCAGGCATATAAACCCATCTACACAACAACCTGTAAGTGTTGGTACAGAAATATAATATTTGTAATCTTTGTTCGAATCAGGCCAATGCTTGCTGACTAAGCCTTCACAACATTTTTTGCCTGTAGTCCACGGTCGGTTTCCTCCACTTCAAAGACTACCTCGTCTCCTTCGACAATCGTCTTGAAACCGTCCATATTGATTGAAGAATAATGCACGAATAAGTCCTGACCATCCTCCTGCTGAATAAAACCGAATCCCTTCTTCTCATTAAACCATTTTACGATTCCCTTTGCCAAGATCACAACCCTCCTTCTTGAAATTAACGGGCGCCATGTCTTTCCCTCCAGCACCGATTTCCAAATCTTTATATTGTGTTACGTTTCTCGTCAAGGAAAAAGTACTTCAATTCCTTCTAAAATCGCATAATTTTTGTTCGTTTAACATACAAAAGGCCGGCCGCTCAATAAGAAGCTTTTGTAACTTGCCTTTTTGGCAGTCATATTATAGAAGCAATACGTTATCAGTCAGCGGCCTTGCAAATCTTATGCACTCGTCGTACTTGAAGGAGGGATACGCGAAACAATAATGAAATATGAGGGAATGGTAATAAGGCCACCGAGCGAGGCAGGAAGTCTCCTGTTGCAGGTGACTGTCGGGTGTTCGCATAACAAGTGCACATTCTGCCCGACCTATAAGGGAGAAAGGTTCAGAATCAAGACCTTTGACGAAATTGAGGAAGATATACTGGAGGCATCCGGATATGGTTATATCGAAAGGGTCTTTCTCTGTGATGGTGATGTGCTGATTATGCCCATGAGAAAGCTGGTGCCTGTCCTCGAATCCATTAACAGAAATATAAAGGGTGTAAAAAGGATTGGGCTCTACGCGAACGCGAAGAGCATTCTGCGCAAAACGCCTGAAGAACTTCTGGAATTGAGAAATCTGGGTGTAAAAATAGCTTATCTGGGTATGGAGACAGGGAACGACGATATCCTCGAAAAAATCCAAAAGGGGGGAAATGCCCGCCAGATGGTGGAGGCGGGTCGGAAAATAAAGGAAGCGGGTATAACGCTTTCGGTCACTGTGCTCCTGGGGATCGGAGGAAAGGCAAAGAGCATGGAACATGCCCTGGATACTGCCAGGGTGTTGACGGAAATCGATCCCGATTATGTGGGAGCGCTTACAGTCATGGTGGTCCCGGGCACC
>JAFDAS010000122.1 GCA_019313695.1 Deltaproteobacteria bacterium | reverse complement strand
GTCGCTACGCTCCGACTGGGGGGTGGCGG
Organism: Deltaproteobacteria bacterium; assembly: GCA_019313695.1. Lineage (GTDB taxonomy): Bacteria > Desulfobacterota > Syntrophia > Syntrophales > UBA2210 > UBA2210. Next base: position 5,213 of record JAFDAS010000122.1, on the reverse strand, counting down.
AATCATCGGAATACCCTGGCGCTTTGCATCGGAACAGGGTGGCGGCTTCCTTCGGAATCACATGGCGGAATCATCGGAATAGGCAATTTTACCCTCCTTTGCCCTCCGAATGCCTGAGGCAGGATATAAAATAGGGTATAAAATAGGTGGGTAGAAAAGGGGTCACACCTATTTTACCCTCCTTTGCCCTCCGAATGCCTGAGGCAGGATATAAAATAGGGTATAAAATAGGTGTGACCCCTTTTCTCTCTTTTCTCTACTCTGAACTGACCGGTCAGTTTTTTCTTGACACGCAGGTACATTACTGATTACAGTTTTTCCGTCAAACCACAATATTGATGGTTTCGTAAGAAGTCAAAATATGCACAATTTTGTCATTCCCGTGAAAACGGGAATCCAGTCTTTTCAAGTGTTTAGCCTTCTATGGATTCCCGCCTGCGCGGGAATGACAGACTTTTTACGATTCTGTCAATATTGTATCAAAAAAACAGGGAGGGTGAGGAATCATGAAAATATGTGTTTTGGGAGGATGCGGAGCCGTCGGCAGCGTGGCCATCAAATCGCTCACGGAAACGGATGTCTTTGACGAGATCGTCATCGGGGACGTTAATGAGGAAAAGGCCCTTGAGATCGCGGGAGACTGCGGCCCCGGGGTCGCCTCCGCCGTGCAGTTCGACGCGGAAGACCCTGAGAGCATTAAGAGAGCCATCGGTGGGGCCGATGTGGTTCTGAACTGCGTGGGCCCGTTCTATCGCCACGGCCCAACGATACTGAAAGCAACCATCGAAGCGGGGATCAACTATGTCGATGTCTGTGACGACTTCGACGCCACGGAAGTCTGTCTGACCATGGATGAAGCGGCCAGGAAGGCCGGCGTCACCGCCCTGATCGGCATGGGCAGCTCTCCCGGCATCGCCAATGTCCTCGTCAGGTTTTGCGCGGACCACCTTCTGGATGAGTGCGAGGCCATCGATATCTACCACGCCCACGGCGGCGAAGAGGTGGAAGGACCGGCCGTCGTGAAACACAGAATCCATTCCATGTCCGTACCCATACCCGTCTTCATCGACGGCAAGGCCGAACGCCTGAACATGTTTATGCCGGAAGGCCGGGCCTTCGAGGAGACCACGGATTTCGCCGATGTGGGTACCTATGATGTGTATCTTTACCCCCATCCCGAGACGATCACCCTGCCCATGCACATCCGGAACGTGAAACGCGTGACGAACCTGGGTCTCGTCCTGCCGCCGTCCTACGCAGAACTCATCAAGGACGTCGTCCGGTTGGGCATCATCGGAGAAGACCCCATTATGGTTCAGGGTCATTCCACCATCCCTCTGGAATTTGCCGTCGCCTATATACTTTCCCAGCGCGCCCGCCTGACGGCTGAGGCGGGTCTGACGGAGGCGATGGGCTGCCTCAAGATCGTCATCAGTGGCCGGAAAAAAGGCGAACCGTCCACCTATGTATTCTCCATGTCTTCCATAGGTCACGGAATGGGTGAAGGTACCGGGATTCCGGCCGCCCTGGGATCCATTCTCATGGCCACCGGCAAGATCAAAGGGAAAGGGGTCTTCCCGCCCGAGGCCTGCGTCGATCCTCTGGATCTTCTGGCCCTGGCGAAAACACATGTGAAGATGGACGGCAAGAGCGGGATGCCGCTGAAGATCGAGCATATCGATGCGGATGGGAAGGTTGAAGAGGTAAAGATATAACGGGCGTTAGAGGCCCTTGCCAGACTTGATCGTGTGTTTCAAAAATATTGAAGGAGTTGCCCGGTGACACGATATAACGAGTACAAAAACAGTGTGCTCAGACATACGATGTGGCTGTCTGAGCACGGGTATTTCGGTTCAGTGATGGGAAGCGGCGGCAATGTGTCGGTCAGGATAGAGGGGGGAAATGCCTTCGCCATAACCCCCTCGGGAGTACCCTATACGAAGATGGCCCCCCATGATATCTGTATCCTCGATTTTGAAAAAAACCGTATCGAGGGAACACAGGAGCCCTCTATGGAATGTGACATGCACATCGCCGTCTACAAGGGACGCCCCGATGTGAATGCAATCGTGCATACCCACCAGAACAAGGCGAGCATTTTTGCTGTTATCAACCGCCCCATACCCGCTTTGTTTGACGAGGTGTGCATGAATATCGGTGAAATCGTGGATGTGATCCCCTACGCGCTTTCGGGGAGCCTTCAACTTGCGGAAAATGTTGCGTTTAAACTGGAAAATGGGTGCAACTGTTATATCATGCAGAATCACGGTGTCCTGTGTCTTGGCCACACCATTGAAAAGGCGTGCCTGAACGCGGAACTCCTTGAAAAAACAGCGGCGATATATGCCGACGCACTCTCTACTGGACAGGATATCTCCACACTTCCTGAAGACACGACCTCCCTCTTCAACCTGCTCAGAAAAGAGTCACTGGACGGAACGGCGAAAGACGGGTAATGCCATGGCGGAGAAGAATATGCCGGTGATAAAGAGAAAGAAAATCCTGGAAGCGGCGGCAACCGTTTTTTCACAAAAGGGGTTTCACCAGGCCAGGATGGACGAGATAGCAAAAGAGGCCGGTGTGGCGAAGGGTACCTTATACTATAATTTTTCCGGCAAATCGAAGCTCTTTGCGGCGACAGTAACAGAGGGAATGGAGAAGATCATCGGTCAGGTGGAAAAGGAGCTTGAATCCGACCTCCCCTTCAAGGAGCATCTGAGGAAACTTATCAGGAGCAACCTGTCTCTGTATTTGAAATACAGCGACCTGTCCAAGATCGTATTTAACGAGCTTACCAGCGGCATCGACAACGATGTCCTGGAGGAGATCGAAAAGGTCCGGTTGCGCTACATCGACTTTATCGCAGACCTTCTCAGGCAGGGCCGGGAACGGGGATACCTGAAAGAGATTGACACAAGACTTGCGGCGGTTGGAATAGTCGGATTTCTGGACAATCTTTGCAACTACTATCTGAAGAATCACGAGATGTTGGACCAGGAGACCTTAATAGATATCATGTTCTCTATTCTGTCCTCCGGTCTTCTCGCCCATGAGGGATGATTCTGTTGATTTATGAGGATTTTCGTTCAAGATCAAGGCGTGCGAAAAAAATAGCCGCAGGTGCCCCGCAGGAAATGCCCTTGGGGTATATATAGTTGATATTCCGAGGATTATTTTTTGAGCAGAACGTAGAGATTGGGCGAAAAGACCATTAATTAACGGGGTCAGGGATAGGACAGGCAAAATCTTCCAGGGAGGACATCAGACATGGCAAAGCCGGAAATCAAGGTATACAGCTATCGATGGGTAGTGCTTTTAGTCTTCGCTGTTATTAATGCGATTATGCAGATGCAGTGGCTCACCTTCGCACCGATTGCGCGGGAGGCACGGCTGGTCTATAATGTTTCAGCCCTGCAAATCGATTTCCTCTCCATGATCTTTATGGGGGTTTTTCTGGTTGTCTGTATCCCGGCCTCATATGTGATTGATACGTACGGTATCCGGAAAGGTGTAGGTCTTGGCGCTCTCCTCGTCGGTGTTTTCGGACTCCTGAAGGGAATATATGCCTTGGATTACACCCTGGTTGTCGTTTCGCAGATCGGACTCGCCGTTGCCCAGCCCTTCATCCTCAACGCCACGACCAGGGTGGCGGTCAACTGGTTTCCGATAAACGAACGGGCAACCGCCGTGGGGATTGCAATCCTCTCCCAGTTTCTCGGTATTATCGTTGTGATGATCGCAACGCCGCTGCTCGTCACTCAAAACGCCGAAGGCCTTTACCAGATACAGGGAGTATTCATGCTGTACGGGATTATCTCGGTTTTCGCCGCCCTTCTCGTGGTGGCCTTCCTGCGGGAGAGGCCCCCGACACCCCCCGGCATCCAGGATCAGGACGAACGATTCAGAGTCTTTGAAGGCCTTGCCCATATATTGCGAAAGAGGGATATGATTTTGATGCTCATCCTCTTCTTCATCGGTCTGGGGATGTTTAATGCCGTAAGCACCTGTATCGATCAGATCTGCCAGGAGAAAGGCCTAACCATTGAGCAGACGGGGCTGGTAGGGGGGATGATGCTGATTGCCGGCATTGTCGGGGCGATCATCCTGCCGCCACTGTCGGATAAATTCCGCAAGAGAAAGAGCTTTCTGATTCTCGGTATGATAGGCATGACGCCGGGCCTTATCGGATTGACCTTTGCCGTGAGCTATCCGATCCTCCTCGTCGCTTCTTTTGTCCTCGGATTTTTCCTTTTGGGGGCATGCGCACCGGTGGGGTTTCAGTATTGTGCGGAGGTGAGCTATCCCGCACCGGAGTCCACATCCCAGGGGCTGATGCTCCTCGTCGGTCAGATCTCAGGGATTATCTTTATCGTTGGCATGAACATGGTGGGGATGCTCCCCTTCATGGTGCTCTATATCGCCCTCGCGGCAGTGACCATCGTCATTACCTTCTTAATAAAAGAGTCTCCCATGATTCTGTCTGCGGAGGTTTAAAGAAACGCGACGGAGAAGTCTGTCGCGGCTTCTGAAAATTTATCCGGTAATCAAGAGGTGACATGCCATGTCCGATTCCAAAGAGAAATACATACTGGCTGTTGATCTGGGAACATCGGGGAGCAAGACGGCGCTTGCGACGATGTTCGGGGAGATCATCGATTTTGAATTCCAGAAGGTGCCTCTGCACCTGCTTCCCAACGGGGGCGCGGAACAAGACCCGGATGACTGGTGGAACGCGATTATGTCCACGGCCAAAACACTTCTCTCAAAAGGGTTGGTACCTCCTGAGGATATTGTCGCGATAAGCTGCTCGTCCCAGTGGAGCGGAACGGTTGCCGTTGACAGAGATGGAAACCACTTGATGAACGCCATTATCTGGATGGACTCGCGCGGCGCCGACTGTATTGACAGCGTGAGAAAGGGCATACTCAATTTTGAAGGGTATGACATTCTGAAACTTATCGCATGGCTAAGGAAAACGGGCGGAGCTCCCGGTCCTTCGGGTAAAGATCCCATAAGCCATATCCTGTTTATAAAGAAGGAGTATCCCGAAATATTCGAGAAGACCTATAAGTTTCTCGAACCGAAAGACTATATTAACCCAGTAATTTCCGGTTAGGTTTTTGCATGTAAATAAGTTATAAAATCAGCATATTAAGTCGTTTTTTACTTGACATTTGGCTGACAGTGTGGGCGCGCCCTGATATTGTACAGTA
>JAFDAS010000001.1 GCA_019313695.1 Deltaproteobacteria bacterium | reverse complement strand
CATGAAGCACCTCCTTCTCCTCTTGAGATGCTTCTTTCTCTACCTTATTCAAACAATAGGTGACATAATCATATTGCAGCTTAGGGGTGACATAATCATATTGCAATAACAACAAGACAAAAAATTCTTGACAAAAAGTGCATGGTCGCCTAAAGGTCTGCGCAGGAATTATTGACAAACATGTAAAAAGTCAGTTTTTTCTATAGAGCGGGCGTAATTCAGGGGTAGAATGTCAGCTTCCCAAGCTGAATGTCGTGGGTTCGAATCCCATCGCCCGCTCCAATCTTTTTGGTTGCAAAAGAATTCTTGCTGTGTTATCAGCACCCAAGAAGTGGGCTTTGCCCGCTTTTTTTATTTTTGATGGTGCAAAATGGATTGTTCTACTCAATCATATCGCGAAAAGATAATGGAGTTGGTTGACCCGGTTGTTGAGTCTGAGCAAATGGAGCTGGTTGACGTCGAATGTCTCAAGGGACAATCCAGCTGGATGGTAAGGATTTATATAGACAGAGAGGGGGGGGTGACCCTCGATGATTGCGCCGGAATAAGTGGTGAGATAGGCGATCTTCTCGATATAAATGAGATTCCTCCCGGTCCCTACAATCTGGAGATATCATCACCGGGCCTTGACCGTCCCCTTGCGCGTGACAGAGATTTCATAAGGTACGCAGGGCACAGAGTCAGAATCAACGTTGCTGAAAAGATAGATAAAAGAAGAAATTTCAAAGGAAGATTAGTGGACTTTGTTGAAAAAGATGGAGAGCTGGTCCTTGTTGTAGATGTGGAAGGGAAAATTTATAATATACCGCGGAATATGGTAGTAAAGGCAAATCTTCAATACGAATTTTGATGGACTCGTAAAAAGCGGAACTCAGTCCCGATGAATCGGGATTTAAGAAGTCGTCAATTTTAGCTCGGAGGGTCAGTAGCATGTTGCCAGATCTTAAACGTCTCATCGAACAGATGGGAAAGGAAAAGGGCATAGACAAGGAAATAATTATAGACGCGCTGGAAACGGCTGTTTTGACTGCTGCAAGGAAAAAACTTGGAGCGGATCTGGACCTTGAAGTAACCTACAATGAAGAAGCGGGAGAAATGGAAACATTTCTGTTCAAAACCGTGGTGGAACATGTCCTGAATGCCGACTCGCAGATATCCCTGGAGGAAACGCATGAAACCATGGATGAAGACGCGGAACTCGGAGACAGTCTCGGAATAAGGATAGAGACGGACACCTTCGGCAGAATAGCCGTTCAGACAGCCAAGCAGATTATAATCCAGAAGGTCAAAGATGCCGAGCGTGACAACGTTTACGAGGAGTACAAAGACAGAAAAGGCGACCTTGTCAACGGCTTCGTGCAAAGATTTGAGGGGGGAAGCATAATCGTAAGTCTCGGCATGTCGGAAGGAGTAATCCTTCCTTCTGAGCAGATAAAGAGAGAATCATTCAGAAGGGGTGAACGGATAAGGGCATATATATATGACGTGAAGAGGATATCCAAAGGCCCCCAGATACTGTTATCCAGAACACACCCCGGTTTTATCAGGACACTCTTTGAAATGGAGGTCCCTGAAATATCAGAAGGTCTGATAGATATTGTCAATATAGCAAGGGAACCGGGAAACAGAACCAAGATCTCCGTAAAGTCAGTGGATAAAGATATTGATCCGGTCGGAGCGTGTGTGGGAATGAGAGGATCGAGGGTGCAGGGTGTCGTACAGGAACTTCGGGGAGAAAAAATAGATATTGTTCCCTGCTCCGATGATCCGGTGAGATATGTATGCAACGCCCTGTCTCCGGCCAAGGTCGACAGGGTGTACATGGATGAAGATGCCCGGACTATGGAGGTCATCGTGCCGGATGACCAGCTTTCTCTGGCTATTGGCAGGGCAGGGCAAAACGTCCGGCTGGCAGCCAGGCTCACCGGCTGGAGAATTGATGTCAAGAATGAAACAGGAGTGGCGGAAGAGGAAAAAGAGGGGTACACATCTCTCATGAGGATCGCCGGCATTGGTGAGCGTACAGCCAATCTTCTCTATGAGGAAGGATATAAGGGTATTGCGATGGTGGCTTCGGCAGAACCCGAGGCGCTGAGTTCCATAAAGGGAATCAGCCAGAAGAAAGCCATCGGCTGGATTGAAGAAGCAAAGAAAATTATTGATAACGAAAGTAGCGAGAATCTCCCTGAAGATATTTAAAAACCGTTCGCACACTATCGACAAGGCAATCAGGAGTCCCAATAATGTCCAAAACAAGAGTCTACGAATTAGCGAAAGAGCTCGACATAGATAATAAAGATCTTGTCGCACGACTGGAGAAACTCGGAATAGCCGTCAAGGGCTCTTCCAGCTCTCTCGAAGATAGTGATGCTGAGAGGGTGCGCAAAGAGTTCGCGCTGGGTGAGAAGAATGCAGTCGTAGAAAAAAGGGTCAAGCGGACGGTTATCAGAAGGAGAGCGATTCGGCAGCAAGTTCCTGAGATTGAAGAAACTCATGATGAACTTCAACCTGAGACAGAGCAGGGAGAAACGATAAAGGAAACGGGGGAACCCCCGGTGGTGGTTTCAGAGGAAGACGTTCCGGCAGAAGACAGGGCAACAGAAAAGAGGGACGAGAAAAAAGAAAAAAGCGCCACACCGGTAGTAAAGCCTCGTAAGTCTCTAATAAAAATCATCCGGGAAGCTCCAAAAAAAGAAACAAAGAAAATACCTCCGAAAGAGGATGTCTCCCTCAGGCAGGAGAAAAAGACTCCGGCACCTCAAGAGGTCAAACCCACCCGCGAGAAGGAGGAAAAAAAGCCGGCGCCTAAACCTTCACATAAGGCAAAAAAACCTGTTGAAGTACATATAGACAGGGAACAACGACGGAAAAAGGTCTTTGTCAAACAACGTGTCGACAAAAGAGCGAAACGATCCAAAAACGGGAAAACCGGGGAAGGCCGCCGGAGCTGGAAAGAGGACAAGATTTCCACGACCCGGATGCAGACGACGGAAATTACAACCCCCAGGGCGATAAAGAGAAGGATAAAGATAGAAGATGCCATAAGAATAAGTGATCTCGCGAAGAAAATGGGCATTAAGGCTGGTGAGTTGATCGGCAAGCTTGTTTCTCTGGACATGATGGTTACAATCAATCAGTCAATAGATTTCGATGCCGCGACCCTCGTTGCCGGTGAATTCGGATATCAGGTGGAATCTGCCAAAGCCGATTACGAAGATATCATGCACAGAGAGGAACCTCTGCCTGAGAATCTCGCGCCGAGGGCGCCCGTGGTGACCATCATGGGTCATGTTGATCATGGTAAGACATCTCTTCTGGATGTTATAAGAGAGACGAATGTTATAGATGGGGAATCAGGCGGAATAACCCAGGCAATAGGGGCATATCATGTGCGTGTCAACGAAAAAGATATCGTGTTTATTGATACGCCGGGACACGAGGCCTTTACCGCGATGAGGGCGAGAGGCGCCCAGGTAACCGATATTGTGGTACTTGTAGTTGCCGCTGATGATGGCGTTATGGATCAGACAATTGAAGCAATCAATCATTCCAGAGCCGCCGGCGTTCCCATCATAGTTGCTGTTAACAAGATCGACAAGGCAAATGCCGACCCGGAAAGGATAAAACAGCAGCTTGCGGACCTCGACCTTGTGCCCGAGGCATGGGGAGGGGATACCATTTACGCGGAGGTTTCGGCGAAAGAAAAAACGGGAATAGAGGAATTGATGGAATTGATCCTCCTCCAGGCGGATATCATGGAGCTTAAAGCCGATCCGGACAGATTGGCACGAGGAATTGTTATTGAAGCGAAACTTGACAGGGGAAGAGGGCCTGTAGCTACTGTTATCATCCAGGAGGGTACCCTGAAAGAGGGTGATGCCATTGTTTCAAGGATGGAGTATGGCAAAGTGCGAGCCATGGCCAGCGACAAAGGGCTCAGGGTTACAGAAGCGGGGCCTGCCATGCCGGTGGAGGTTGTGGGCTTTTCCAGCGTGCCGCAGGCCGGCATGGACTTTGTGTGTGTGGAAGACGACAAAAAGGCGCGGGCCGTAGGTGAACACTGGTTAAGAAAAGAACGGGAGAAAGAACTCTCCAGGACTTCAAAGATCACCCTTGAACAACTGTACGAGAGGATCCAGGAAGGCGCCAAGGAGCTGAACGTTGTTATCAAGGCGGATGTTCAGGGGTCGGTGGAGGCGCTTTCGGAGGCCCTCATCAAGCTCAGCACAGACGATATAAAGTTGAGTCTGGTACACGGTTCCGCTGGCGCGATCACCGAAACGGACGTCATGCTGGCGTCGGCGTCCGATGCGATAGTGATAGGATTTAAGGTCAGGCCTGACGCGAGGGTTTCGGAAATTATCGAAAATGAAGGCGTTGACGTAAAGCTTTACGACGTCATATATGACGCCATTGCTGATGTAAAAGATGCTATGGAAGGGCTGCTTGATCCCATTTACGAAGAAGTTGTTCAGGGACGGGCGGAAGTTCTTCAGGTGTTCAAGGTGTCAAAAATCGGCACTATTGCCGGAGCCCGCGTGACCGACGGCAAACTGACACGAAATGCCGGTTTAAGGTTGTTGAGGAACGAAACGGTTGTTCATGACGGCAAATTCCTGTCGCTCAAGAGATTCAAGGATGATGCCAAGGAGGTTCTCTCCGGTTTTGAATGCGGCATCGGGATAGAAAGCTTTAATGATATCAAGGAAGGGGATATCATAGAAACTTATACAAGGAAAAAAACAGCCAGGAAGTTATAGAAAATCCCTGTTGTTTTTGCATAAAAGTCTCTGTTTGATCTGTCAGGGGTTCGCAAGAATGGTGGTCGGCACGGGAATAATTGATATTTTCGTCGAGAGCAGCAGATCTTTGAAAGAAAAGAGGTCCGTACTGCGGAGAATCCTGAGCAGAACGAAGAACGAATTCAACATCTCCATAGCGGAGGTCGGGCAGCAGAACGACTGGAAGAAATGCCGGATTGGATTCAGCATGGTGGGAAACGAGAGGAGCTTTATCAATTCAAAGATGGATAAGGTTGTAAATTTTGTGGAAGGGCTGAATCTGGCTGATGTAGTTAATGTCAATATAGAGATTTATAACATTTCTGATACCTGGAGTGTTTGTAGGCAAGATGGATTCAATGAGTTTCAAGAGAGCTGACAGGGTTGCCGATCTCATAAAGGCTGAGGTTTCGGACATTCTGTTGAGAGATATAAATGATCCGCAGGTAAGGAAGGTAATCGTCACCGGCATTAAGGTTACGGACGACCTCCGCCAGGCGAAAGTCTTTTTTGTCCAGACAGGGGAGAACAGTTGCAGTGACGAAACAACGAAGGGCCTGCAGAGGGTTACCGGTTTTTTGAGAAGGGAATTGGGGAAAAGATTGCGACTTCGCTATGTTCCTGAAATAAAGTTTATATTTGATGAATCATTCGAATATGGAGACCGCATTAACAGATTGTTAGCGGGAATAGAAAAAGATGTTTAATGAAGTTATTGAAGTCATAAATTCCTGCGCCACCTTTCTCATAACCGCCCATGTAAGACCGGATGGTGATGCCCTGGGGTCTGAGCTGGCCATATATCACGCGCTGCGTGGCATGGGCAAAAACGCCGTTGTGTATAATCAGGATCAGACACCTGATGTGTATGGATTTCTCCCCGGCTCTGAGAATATTATACATTCCATGGACTCTGTAAACGGGTTTGACGCGGTTTTTGTTCTGGACTGCAGCGATATCAAGAGGGTCGGAAATGAAGCAGACAGGATAGGTTCCATAGACAAGATTATAAGCATTGACCATCATGTCTCAGGCGGCACCTTTTCGGAAATATTGCTGGTTGATCCCTCGGCGAGTTCCACCGGAGAGATAGTCCACCGCCTCCTGAACAGGATGGGGATTGCGATAACCGCGGACATTGCCACGAATATATATACGGCTATCCTGACAGATACCGGCAGTTTCCGTTATTCCAACACGGGAATCGATACTTTCAGGGTGGCAGCTGATCTGATGGGAAAAGGCGCGGACTGCCGATATATAGCTGAGAACATTTATGAGACCAGACCTGTGATTCAGATTCGGCTGATGGGAAAAGCGCTGGACACCATGGAGTTTTATGAAGGTGGAAGAGTGGGTTCCATTTATGTCACGCAGGAGATGCTTCGCAGGGAAGGGGCGTTGCCGGAACACACAGAAGGTTTTGTGGATATAGTCCGCTCAATACAGGGCGTTGAAATTGCCGTATGTTATTATGAAGTTTCCAGAAACCGGTTTAAGATAAGCCTGCGATCAAAGGGAACAGTGGATGTGGAGAAAATTGCGGGCAAATTGGGAGGGGGAGGACATGTGAATGCCTCCGCCTGCAGGGTTGAAGGGAGCATTAAAGCAGTCAAGGGGAAAGTGCTCGGCGCTATAAGGGCGGTGTGCAGTACTTTATGAAAAGTATTTTGGCAAGATAAAGTTGATGCATTCGTAAAAAGTCGAAATATGTACAATTTTGTCATTCCCGTGAAAACGGGAATCCAGTGTTTTCAAGTACTTAGCGCTCTGTGGATTCCCGCCTACGCGGGAATGACAGACTTTTTACGGGTGCATCAAAGTTGATCCTGTCAAATTTTTAAAGATATGAAGTTTGACAAACTCGTGTATCAAGTTTGTGATATTGTGATATGAATGGAGTGCTGATCATTGACAAACCGTCCGGCAGGACATCGCATGATGTTGTCCGCGATGTCAGGAAATTGTTAGGGGCGAAAAAAGTCGGACACGCGGGGACGCTTGATCCACTGGCAACTGGAGTCCTTACCGTTTGCATAAATGAGGCGACCAAGCTTGTGCAGTTCTTTTCAAATGATGATAAAGAGTATCGCGCCACGATGCTTCTGGGCGTCAGGACGGACACCCTCGACATAGAGGGCGAGGTGCTGGAACGCTGTAAACCCCACCTTCAGACAGAAGAGCTGAAAGATGTGGTGGAGGGTTTTACCGGCCGGATAGAGCAGAGAGTCCCGAAGTATTCGGCTGTCAAGTTCAGGGGCAAACCTCTCTACAAATGGACACGGCAGGGGGTTGACATCGAACCTCCCTTGAGGAAGGTTGATTTATATCATATAAACGTGGAAGAGGTAAGAATCCCCTATGTGACTTTTACGGTTTCCTGTTCGAAGGGCACCTATATAAGATCGCTGTGTGCCGATATCGGGAACAGGCTGGGATGCGGCGCCTGTCTGTCAGGCCTCAGACGAACGAGAAGCGGTTGCTTCGATGAGAAGAATGCCATATCACTTGAGGGTCTCGCTGACAGGGAAAAGGTTGAAATCCTCAAAAAAAACTTGCTTCCCATAGCGGACACTTTGCCCGGCCTCCGCAAAATCGTTGTTGATCAGGATACCGCGGACAGGATAAGGAAAGGATATCAGCCCGATTGCGATGTTTTGAATGATAAAAATACTCCTTTGCTGGAGAAGGGAGATCTGGTAAAATTTGTTCTTCAGGATGGCAGGATCGTTGCTGTCGCAAAGGCGCTTTTCTCTTCGGAGGAAATTTTCCTGTTGAGTGACAAAGAGCAAATAGTTAAAATTTTAAGGGTATTTAATTAAGACAGACTTTTTACGAGTGCATTAATTAAAAAAACGAGATAAATGTATAGGGAGGATAAATAAACGTGTTAGATGAAGAAAGAAAAAAAGAGATAATAACTGATTTTCAGACCCATGAGGGCGATACAGGGTCTCCGGAAGTCCAGGTTGCGCTCCTGAGCGGAAGGATAACGTACCTGACAGATCACTTCAAGACACACAAAAAGGATCATCATTCCCGGAGGGGACTCCTGAAACTTGTGGGACAGAGAAGAAGTATGCTTGATTATCTCAAGAAAAAAGACATAGAAAGATATCGAGAACTCATCAAGCGTCTCGGATTAAGAAGATAAAAAAATAGAGGAGTAAATATTAATATGAGCGAAGTATTTAAAACAACCTTTGCGGGAAGGGATGTGTCTGTAAAGACGAACTATCTCGCAGGGCAGGCGGATGGATCCGCAGTGGTTACGTATGGCGATACGGTTGTGCTTGTAACGGCGGTATCACTTAAATCCAAAAGAGAGGGGCTGGATTTTCTGCCCCTGACTGTAGACTATCAGGAAAAGACCTTTGCCGCGGGGAAGATCCCCGGCGGATTTTTCAAGAGAGAGGGGCGCCTCAACGAGAAGGAAATTCTTACATCGAGAATTATCGACCGGTCGATACGCCCCCTTTTCCCCGAGGGATATTTTCATGAGACCCAGATAGTCGCGACGGTGCTTTCAGTGGATGATGAAAATGATTCCAACGTCGCGGCCATGCTTGGAACCTCCGTGGCTCTTGGTATGTCCGACATACCATTCAAGGGACCTATCGCGGGAGTCAGAGTGGGAAGGGTGGATGAAAAGCTGATTTGCAACCCTTCCGCAGAGGAAATGGACGAGAGCGATCTGGACATGTTCCTTGTTGGAAGAAAAGTGCCTTCATCTGGTGGAGAGGGAGACTTTGATGTCAATCTCATCATGCTGGAAGGAGGGGCCCTGGAAATCCCTGAGGATGAAATACTTGATGCTATCAGTTTCGGATTAGAGTCAATGAAGCCGGCCATCGAGCTTCAGGATCGAGTCTGCCAGGCAGTGGGCAAGGCAAAGAGGGAAGTTGAACCGGTTGTGATCGGAGAAGACCTCAGGCAAAGGGTCAAAGATGTTGCCTATGCCGGACTCCAGGATGCCTATCTTGAGGGAAGGAAACTGGAGAGATACGCGAAAATAGGTGAAGTAAAGAAGAAGATGGCGGAAGAGCTCAGCAGTGACGATGCCGGGCTTGATCCTCAGGCAAGAGCGGTCTTTGAGGAACTGGAGAGAGAGATCCTCCGTAACATGATACTGGTGGATAAGCGAAGGATAGACGGCAGATCCAGCAGGGACATCAGGGCGATTACTTCCGAGGTCGGTATCCTCCCGAGGGCACATGGATCCGGACTATTCACGAGGGGTGAAACGCAGGCCCTTGTCGTTCTTACGCTGGGAACATCTTCGGATGAACAGAGGCTAGACTTCATCGACGGGGAAGAGTCGAGAACTTTCATGCTTCACTACAACTTCCCCCCCTACTCCGTGGGAGAAGCCAGGTTCATGAGGGGCCCCGGAAGAAGAGAGATAGGACACGGAGCCCTTGCCAGGAGAGCGTTGCTTCCACTCCTTCCGTCACATGAAGAATTTCCATATACCATCAGGCTTGTTTCCGAGGTGTTATCCTCAAATGGCTCATCTTCCATGGCAACAGTATGCGGAGGCTCTCTCGCGCTTATGGATGCCGGCGTTCCGATCAAAGATACCGTCGCGGGCATTGCGATGGGACTTTTGAAGGAAGGGGATGAAGTCGTGATTCTTTCGGATATTCTCGGCGATGAGGATCACGCTGGAGATATGGACTTTAAGGTGTGCGGCACGAAGAAAGGTATAACCGCTCTGCAGATGGATATAAAAGTTGACAGACTTGCGGAGGATATACTGAAAGATGCCCTTTATCAGGCAAGAGAGGGCAGAGAGTTCATTATTGGCAAGATGAATGAAAATATGACCACCCCCAGGGAAGACCTTTCCGCGTATGCCCCGAGGATTACCACTATGGTGGTAAAACAGGAAAAGATAAGAGACGTCATAGGCACCGGAGGAAAGAATATAAGGGGAATTATAAGCGAAACAGGCGTGTCGATGAACGTGGATGATGACGGCACAGTCACCATTGCCTCCAGTGACGCACAGGCGTCGGAAAGGGCGGTTGCCATGGTCAAGGCACTGACCGAAGAGCCCGAAATCGGCAGAATTTACGAAGGCACCGTGAAAAAGGTTCTCGATTTCGGAGCCTTTGTGGAGATCCTGCCCGGCACGGATGGGCTTGTGCACATATCCCAGCTGGACAACAAAAGGGTGGAAAAGGTTACCGACGTGCTTAATGAAGGCGACACCGTTCGTGTCAAGGTTATCGAGATTGACAGGGGCGGAAAGATAAGACTGAGCAGGAAGGATGCCCTTGAATAACGAAGTGGCAATTTCTGTTAAAAGACTGCATGGCAAGGATATACCCCTTCCCCGCTACATGACGGAAAACTCGGCGGGGATGGATATATTCGCGGCGGTGGATGATGAAGAAATCCTGCTTCCCGGTGAGAGGAAATTGATACCCACGGGCATTGCCGTCGCGCTGCCCCCCGGTTATGAAGCCCAGATAAGACCAAGGAGCGGGCTGGCCGTGGAGGCGGGAATTACCGTGCTGAACTCCCCAGGTACGATAGACGCGGACTATCGCGGGGAGGTGAAGATCCTGATAATCAATCATGGCGCCGGACCCTTTGTTGTAAAGAGGGGAGATCGTATTGCCCAGATGGTTGTTCACAAGGCATACAGGGCTTTGTGGAGTATAACCGACAACCTGGAGACGACAAAGAGGGGCGATGGAGGATTTGGTCATACAGGGCAAAACGACCCGCACAGTTTTTGAAAAACCCGGCTGATTTGACGCCAAAACCCCTGTTCATTATCATGGCAGGGGTTTTTTATTTGTCTTATTTACTGATTTGGTGTATTTTCACGGCGCAGTGCTACACATAAGGGATAATGATCAAATGAAAAAACACAAAGTAAATAAAACCTACAGGGAAATAAACGAGAGGATAAAAAAAGGCAGGGCCGTAGTCGTCACCGCGGAAGAAATCATAGATATTGTAGAGGAAAAGGGAGACGTCGCGGCTGCCCGAGAGGTGGATGTCGTCACGACCGGAACCTTTAGTCCCATGTGCTCATCGGGTGCATTTCTCAACTTCGGCCACACCTCTCCCAAGATAAGGGCCTCCAGAGTATGGCTCAACGATGTCCCCGCTTATGGCGGCATCGCCGCTGTGGATTGTTATATCGGAGCCACCGAGGTCGTGGAGGGAGATCCCCTCAACAGCATACACCCGGGAGATTTCAATTACGGCGGAGGGCATGTCCTGGAAGATCTTGTGGCGGGAAAAGTCATCCGGGTGCGCCTTGGATCCTATGGCACCGATTGCTATCCCGCCCGGAAGCATGAAAAAAACATCACGATACATGATCTCAGGGACGCTGTCCTTTTCAATCCCAGAAATGCCTATCAGAACTACAATTGCGCTGTGAACATGTCCGACCGGACAATCTACACCTATATGGGCGTGTTGAGACCCGACATGGCGAACGCGACCTACTCCACATCGGGGCAGTTAAGTCCTCTCTTCAATGACCCTTATTTCAAGACCATCGGCATAGGTACGAGGATATTTCTCGGCGGCGCCCAGGGGTTTGTGGCCTGGCCGGGCACCCAGCACAACCCCGATGTGCTGAGGGGCGAAAACGGCGTCCCGAAGGAGGGAGCGGGAACACTGGCGACTATAGGAAACCTGAAGGAGATGAACCCGGAGTGGCTGGTGGGGGCAAGCATGTTAGGCTACGGGGTATCCCTTTATGTTGGAATAGGAGTGCCCATACCGATACTTAATGAAGAGATGGCGCGATATACTGCTGTCAGAGATAAAGATATATACGCGCAGGTCTACGACTATGGCGTTGATTATCCCAACGGAATTTCAAAGAGCCTTGGCGAGGTAAGCTATAAAGAGCTGAGAAGCGGCAAAATAAAGCTAGGGGGAAGGGTTATCCCCGCCGCGCCCATGTCCAGTTATTATAAGGCAATAGAAATCGCCAACATCCTTAAAGACTGGATTGAAAAGGGAGAATTCCTTTTGGGCGAACCTCAGCAGCTTCTCCCTTCCGACGGCTCCTGACAACAAGCCATGTCCACCGATTTTGTGAATAGCCGTCAATCATACAGGAAAACACTGTTTTTCCGGTTAAAACCACCATTTTTTGCTTGTACAGAAAAACAGAAAGAATGTATGATGTGTAAAAATTTTGTCGTTTCGAATGGGAAAAGGGTCTCTGTATGAAGATTGGCAGACTTTTGTTCGGAATTTTCATTATCATGGCGCTTTTTATAATCTTTGGGAACAGAGGATTTACAGATTATCGTATGCTGAAAGAGAAACAGGCGGCCCTGGAAGAGACCAATGAATGTATCGCGGCCGAGAATGATGAACTGAAAAGAAAGATAGGGTTGCTCAAGACCGATCTCCGCCACGTTGAGACAGTGGCGAGAAGAGAACTCGGAATGGTGAAAAAGGGCGATATTGTTTATCAGTTTATTGACTGATGGAAAGTGGACAAACCGGATGTTTTCAGTAAGGAATCTGCTTCCTGGAAGCAGGAAAATCGCTGGAATTGATATAGGATCAAGCCTTATCAAGCTTGTTGAGCTGCGGTATGCCTCAGGAGGGTACATGCTGCACAAGTTTGCGCAGGTGCCCCTGGAGAGGGGTGTCATAGAGAGTGGTCTGGTCAAGGATCATGATGCTCTTGTCAGAAAGATAAAAGAGCTTTTTAAGGTGTCGGGCTGCGGGGCAGGGAATGTCGTAACGGCCCTCTCCGGGCATGTCGTCATGATTAAGAAGTCAGGTTTCCGGAAAATGGAAGAAGAGGAGCTGCGTGATCTTATAATCGATGACGCCGGGGAATACATGCCTTTCGACGACATCAAAGATGTCCATTTTGATTTTCATATATGCAGCGAACGGGGTCTCAATCCGGATCAGATGGAAGTTATCATTGCTGCCGCGAAAAGGGATATTGCTGAAAGCTATGTCCATGCAATTGAAGGGGCGGGGCGAAAAGTAGCGATAATAGACGTTGATTCTTTTGCTCTGGAAACGGCCTATGGGGAAAATTATGATTTTGAGGCCGATGATACAATTGCCCTGGTAAATATCGGCGCGAGCATGACCAATATCAATATTGTCAAGGACGAGGAGTCCGTTTTTACAAGAAACATTCTGTTGGGGGGAGATTCCATCACACAGGCCCTTCAAGAAAAACTTGATGTTTCTTTCGAAGAAGCCGAGATGATAAAGGTTGAAGGTTCGGACAAGCATGACAACACACAGGAAGAATTTCTCAGCTATCTCGAACCTGTTTTTCTGGAAATAGGAAGATCTTTCGATTATTTCAGCTCAACGGCAGGTGAGTCAAATATCAGCCGTATCCTCGTCAGTGGTGGTTGCGCCGGAATTCCGGATATAGTTGACGCCATGAAAAACAAGTTTTTTTGCGAAGTGGAAATATTCAATCCATTTAAAAATATAGCCTGCGATAAAAATACTTTCAGTTCGTCTTATATGAAAGATATCGGCCCCGGCGCTGCTGTCGGAGTTGGCCTGGCCCTCAGGGGGGCAGAAAACATATGATAAGAATCAACCTCCTTCCATATCGTGAAGAAAAAAAGAAGGCCGGCGCCAAGCGTCAGGTTCTCATCGGGCTGGTTGCCTTCGGAGGGCTCTTCCTGCTGGCGGCCTCCATTCACATCTATATGGTTATGGGCGTCGCGAAACTCGAGGCCGAGGTCAAATTGGCGCGCGTCCAACTGGATGCACTTATAAAGGTGACGGGAGACCTGGAAAAGTTCAAGGCGGATAAAGAGCTCTTGGAAAAAAAGATAGGCATAATAAAAGATCTTGAAAAAAACAGAACCTACCCGGTACATATCATGGATGAATTAGCTTCCAGGATTTCTCCCCAGAGTGAGTGGCTTACCAGCGTTACAAAGAAGGACAATAATCTGCGCGTGAAGGGAGTGGCCGTCAATAATCCCGCCATAGCACAATTCATGAAAAGACTTGAAGACTCTCCCTATATTGGGACTGTAGACCTGATTTCGTCTAAACAGACGGTTATCTCGGGGGTGAAGCTGATGGGGTTTGTGCTCTTATGTACGGCGGAAAAGGGATGAGAAATGGCGATAGGACTGGATGACATAAAGAAACTGTCTACCGGGAAGAAGCTGCTGATAGGCCTTGGCCTGTTTCTCCTCCTGGGGTACTTCTACTGGTTTTATCTTTTTCAGCCCGCCTTCGAAAAGAAGGTCAAACTGGGTGAAGACCTGGAAAATATCAACAGACAGATAGTGACAAGGCAGCAGGTAGCAAACAAGATAGAACAACATAAAAAAGAAATAGCCAGGTTGGAGGAAGCTCTGCAAATAATCCTGGCAAAACTTCCTGAGCAGAAAGAAATTCCCCGCCTTCTCACATCCGTCTCCGAAGCCGGGAGGGACGCGGGGCTCGATTTTGTGCTTTTCGAGCCCAAAGCCCCCGTCTCGAAGGACTTCTACGCGGAGATACCGGTCAGGATTACAGTCGAGGGGAAGTATAATGATATCGCTGTTTTTTTCGACAGCGTGGCTAATCTTCCGCGCATAGCCAACATAACGGATGTTGAAATCAAAAAGGGCGGAAAAGACACCGAAAAAGACATCCTTAAGGCCGACTGTTCAATGAAGATATACATGTTCCTGGAAGAGGCGAATGAAAAACCGGACGAAAAAAAGAAATAGCCATCAGTTTAAATGGGTTATGGCGGCGCTTGTTGTGCTGTTTCTCTTTCCTGTGCCCGCCGTGGTGTATTGTGCCGACCCGGGAGAGGCGGATGCCGGGACCTGGAGATATAACCCGGAGGGAAAACCGGATCCCTTCAAACCTTTTATCAAGATAGTGGAAAAGGAGAAGTCTGCGGGGGAAACGCCGGACACGCAACTGATCGAAGAACAGGCAGTGTTCCTTCCTCCCCTCCGGAGATTCGCTGTAGACGAGTTTCGTCTTACCGGTATTGTCCTGGCCGGAAACAAAAGGATTGCCATGGTGGAGACCCCGGAAGGAAAACGTTATATCCTTCGCAGGGGCGCCTATATAGGAATAAATCGTGGCAAAGTGATAAAGATACTCTCCGACAGTGTGGTCGTGTTGGAGAAGATAAAAGATTTTGAGGGAAACATAAATACAGAACGCGTTATCCTTACGCTTAGAAAAAATGGGGGGAATTCATGAAACCAGAGAGAAGTATAACTCCTTTTGTCCTTTCTTTCCTGGTGGGCCTTTTGTTTATGTCCGGCTGCGCGACCGTCGGAGACAAAACTCCCGTGGAAGTTTCTTCCGCGCAGGAAAAAACTGCGGAAAATACCGATGGCGCTCATATCAAAGACGTGATCCTTGAAAAGATGAGCAGAAAAGAGAGGGTGTCCATACTCCTTTCCGATGCCCCCGATTTTGACATGTCGAGGGAATCGGACAACGCCCTGGTGATAAAGTTGAAGGGTGTATCTATTCCCGATGGGATGAAAAAAGAATACGGCGGAGACGGGCTGAAAAACCTTAAGAATTTAACCCTTTATCAGAAGACGACAGCGGAGGGAAACGAGGCGTATGCCAGGATGCTTCTGAAAAAGATGGTCCCTTACAGATACAGGAAAGACGGTACAAAGGTAGTCGTCGATTTTGATGTCTCTACCCTGTCCTACGCGGCGGCAACCCAGAAGGGCAAGCCAGCGGCAAAGGCCCTGGAGATCACGCGCCGGGAAGTCGATCCGCAGGCAGAGAAGGGCGGCCTGTACACCGGTGAAAAAATGACCCTCGATTTCCAGGGCGCCGATATAAACAGCGTGTTCAGGCTGATATCGGAGATAAGCGGGTTCAGTATCGTCGCGGGTCCTGATGTAAAGGCCGACGTGACGGCGCACATGAAAAATGTCCCCTGGGACCAGGCCCTGGATACTATTCTGGAAGTAAACGGCCTCGGGAAGAAACAGTCGGGAAAGGTGATAACCGTTTTGCCTCTTGAAGAACTCAAGAAGGCCGAAGAAGCGCAAAAGAAGAAGGATGTGACCCAGGGCAGACTCAGGCAGATCTCCATAGAGGCGAAGATCGTAGAAGTGAACACAACCTTTGCCAGAGAGCTGGGTATCAGGTGGGGTGGTGGTTATAAGGCGGGGAGTTTCGCCATGGGGATAGGGAGCGCATCCTCGGGGCTCGTGACTCCGATCCCGGGCGGCGGGATAGGATTTACAAACAGTAATGTTGCGGTCAATTTTCCATCGGCCCTCGCCGCTGCACCGGCAATCGGCCTGCTCTTAGGAACGAGCAAGATGATCCTGGATGCCAAGCTGTCAGCCCTGGAATCCACTGGCGACGGCAAGATTATTTCGTCTCCCAAAGTCACCACGCTTGACGGTGAAAAGGCTACGATAGAACAGGGAGAGCAAATCCCACTTACGACTTTGGATGATAATGGCAATCCAGTGGTTTCGGGTTTCAAGGACGCACTGCTGAGTCTGGAGGTAACGCCAACCCTTACTCCTGCCGGCAGGATCTCCCTAAAGGTGAAAGCCAGTAACGATTACGCGGACTGGGAGACTGGTGCCGACGGACTGCGCGTCGCTAACCCCCCCATCAACACCAGCTCGGTGGACTCAACCGTGGTAGTCAGGGACGGGGGCACGATCGTTGTCGGCGGCGTATATAAGACGATTACAAACGAGACAATGTCGGGTGTTCCGTGGCTGTCGAAGATACCCGTCCTGGGCTGGCTATTCAAATACAAGACGGTCAGTAATGATAAGAGGGAACTCCTGATATTTGTCACCCCGAAGATTGTCATGGAAGAGGAATAAGTACATATTGCGAACAACAATTCCGGGGTATGCATAGTTATAAGAAAAAGATAATCCTACACCTTGGTTTCGTCGATTCGCAAGAGCATATGTCCTTCAAAAACAGTCAATATTTCAACGCTATCTTCATTTAGTCTGTAAACTATTCTATACTTTTTGAATATTAATTCTCTTATGGTGGGATTAGCGATTTCCGGTACCGTCCGGCCTAAACGAGGGTTCTCAGGCAATAATTCAGCATGTTCAATAAGTTGATTGACAAATCTTTCCGCTCGATCCCCGCTGTCCTTCGAAATATAATCTTCAATTTCGATTAATTGCTCAAGAGCTTCTTGTGTCCAAATTATTTTCATCGGTGATTATCTCTTGCTTCTTCTCGCAGCTAATGTTGTCTTGATTTCTTCAGCAGGGTAAGTCCTTCCACTATCGGCATCCGATATTCCTCTTCCAATGGAATCAAGAAAAGACTTTTTATATACTAATTCGTCGTAGTCGCTTGGCGATAACAGAACCCCGGCAGGTTTGCCATTCTGCGTAATAATCAAGGGATGTCCCGTATTCTTGAGGCTTTTGAACCATTTCGAGATGCTTGTCTTAAATTCTGCAATTGGGACGATATCATTTGAAATTGATATTACTTTCATAATAAAGCTCCTTATATTGACTTTTTTTCTGGTCTTAATATAGGTCAGCATGATCCAGAAATCAAGCATGTATTTTTGCCGGAATTCCCCAGAATTCCGGGGAAACGACAACTTAATTGATTGTGAGAAGAAATGCCGTCAATGACCGGCTGGGGAAAGTCTAAGGTTTCTCAGTCGTGAAGACTTCTTCGAAATGACAGAGTGTCATTGGACGTTCCAGACAGGCAGTAGATTCTTATATCGCCGATCTTCGGGCAGCAACCCGGACTGAACTGGAACTCAAAATATTTTGCATGAACCGCCTCGGCATAACCCAGGACAGGATCGCAAAGAGATTGGGCCTTCCACAAAAGACAATATCGAACCATTTAGCCAAAATGCCAGTATTGGCAAATCAGCCAAAAGCCGAGCTTCATCACCATTTATTGAAAATGGCAACACTGCCAAATTCAATAAATACCGACCTGTCCAGAGGCTTCACAGTTCCTCAGATAGCCGAAAAACACAACTATTTTTTAGATCAGAACGATCTGGTGTTTGATCCAGAGCACCCCTGCCGAAAATGAGACCCGGACAAATTCGAATTTAATCAATGATTACCTTCGAATTTTAAACCAAAGCGGCTGGCAGGAAACCCATATCATTCAGGCTTCCCTTTCTTCCGAACGATTTCAGACCAATGTTGTATCCGCCATGCAAAAGAGAAAAATAATCGGCGTAACCGGCAGATACGTCATCATGTCAAAGAATAGGTTGTAGGGTGGATTAAGCGAAGTGAATCCACCGATGGAAAAATGTCAACATTTCACCAACGTACCCTTTGTCCCCTTTTTTTGTTGACAAAAACATCTCCCTGCCATAACAGACAATACTCAAGTGTCTGAAAGAGGAGAAACAAAACTGGGAAGGAAAAGGAGTCTGATCCCTTTTCCCTCCTATATTGAATATTGAAAACAAGCAAATTTGCCTGTTTGTCGGTTCAATATCAGGGTATCAGGCAAAATTGCCTTATATGTAAATGTTCTGCGAAGGAAAAACTATGAAACTACAGCAGTCAAAACCCTTGTCAACCGTTTACAACCGCGAAGAGGATTTCTCGTTAGATCTCGCAAATAACGTTGCATCTCTTGGGGTTGGATCGTTTGAGGATGCAGAAACTGAGTCCAAGGTAGGCACTCGAAAGGCTGACATTGTTGCCGTGGGTGATGATGGTATTCTTGTTATTGAGAATCAATTTGGCCGGGCGGATTGGGACCACTGGGGACGATTAGAGGCGTATGCGAGACTGAAGGAAGCCAATGTCGCGGTACTCGTTGCGGAGAATTTTGAGGAACTCATGATAGTAACTTGCAATCTCCGGAATGAGGACAGCAAGACGGATTGGTATCTAATCCAAGCTCAGGTGAACTTGCATAACGAGCTTTCCTTTCACCATGTGGCTCGACCTGCAATTGATGTGCAAACTGAAAGAACTGGTGTGGAATACAGCGAATTCTGGGAGCCAATCCGGAAGAGTGGATTGTTTGCTGGCAAACCGGTGCCTGTGCGAGATGAAGGTTGGATCGGAAAGGGAATCAAGGGCATCAGCCTTCTTCTTCAACTCCACAATCATGCGTGCTCCGTCCTCCTCTCATTCCAAGGTAATGAAAGGCTGGATCGAAGGACCAAAGTTTTAGAACTGTTCCCGGGAACAGAGTACACTTACGAGTTGCGTGAGTCGCCTAAGTTCGCAAGTATTATTTTCCCTGTCTTGGACAAGGGAAAGAAGGACCACGATCATTGGCCCGACATACGTGAAAAACTGACCAAGTTTGGTGAAGATGTTTACAACAAAATCAAGGAATCAGACACCTAAATCGCAGAACGCTGCTAATTCAGCCGACGCAAAAAACCGCGCGGCTGATTAGCAGCGTTAGCCAGGTGAAAGTATGAGTACAGATACCATAAAAGATATCATTCAATATTTTGGTATTGAAGAAAGCCATATGTTTGGAAACATTGCAAATCTAGGAAATGATTTTTTTTTGATCCATAACTTAGATGTCTTGTATAGAAGTTGTACCGAATTGCGGCCAATAGATGATCGATCACTGAAAATGCCTATATTTCTTTATCTGATAGTAAATGCAGAATTTTACAATTCAATATCTTCATATTTGAGGTTGCACAAAGCTATTTCCTTCAAATGCATGAGATCAGCACTAGATAGTGCTTTTACGTCTTATTATCTACTTAAATATCCTGAGAAATTAGATGTATATTTAAGTAAATTGGGTGATGATAAAAATAAAGAAATGTTAAAAAAATGGAATAAGACCTTCAGGAATATCAAGCGGACGATAAATGACAATATAGAAGAATTTCCTCTTGCGAAAGGCCTCCCGGAAATCCATGAGTTTTGTAGTATTTACTCGCATTCGGACGCATTAGGCATATTACACAGATACCAAGAAGACAAGGGAAGTAGTATGCTTCTGGCAAAGTATTTCGATTATGAGGAAAAACATGATGATTTTCATAAATGGCTGGCGTGTGTTCTAGTGACTTATTTCAACATTTGGTTACTCTATTGGAGAGAAGTGTTTATTCATATAGCAGATAATAAGCTCAGTGAGATTGAGAATAGAATTGTCGAATTTCAGAAAAATCTTAAAAGCTATACCGAAAAACATCCTTTTGAAATACCAGCGGTGGATGGCAATGATTGAATAACGACGGCTAACCCGTCGCTCCAGCCGATCGCGGCCCGCGGGGCCGCTCCGGCCGAGCTTTTCGTTATAACTCTAATGTGCGATATGATAAATCAATGACCATGAAACAATTATTATTAAAAATGACAAAAACAATATTTTCTGACTGCGCCAAGCAACCGTTGGAATAATATTGTCTGCGGCAGTGCTGAGTCTTGGAGGTATTTATCTTTTTGCAAAAAATACGTGGACCTGGTTGCAAGATACCATCCAATCACCAACGCCACTATGGGCAACCATTGCTCTGGTGTTTCTATCGGGTGTATATATTTACCTAAGAATATCCAAATCTCGTTCATCTATACTTACCCCCAAACCAAAATACTATAAGTATTGCCCAGATTGCGAAATCGGGATTGATGCAAAAAGCCCTGGAATATATTGCCAATGTGGAACCAAATATTTTGAAAAATGCCCAAACTGTAACAAGAAAATAATCCGAGACGACAGTAATTTTTGCTCTTTTTGTGGCTATGAATTTCCACCAGACCGTTACCCTGTTTCGTGATAAAATCAGTTATAACCCCCCGGTTGAGGGGACGCGAAAAAATCCGCGCCCCTCACCGGTAACGTTAGCGGGGTATAAATGAAAACGATATTCGCATATGTATTGGTATTGCCTCTATCCTACTTAGCATTCAGGTTGGGCACATTTGTGGCTACCGTGCCCATAGCTTTCGCACTAATCAAAGCATCCGTCTATGTGCGTTCTGCAATCGCTGGCATTGTTGCAGGTATAGGAGGTGTCGTTTCTGCAGTGGCATTTGGGTGGTGTGTCTTTAATTGGGGAGTGGGTCCTGGGACATTTACACTATTTCCGTTTTTCGCATCCGTGTTGATATTGACCATTTCAATCCAGAAGGACGTTCAGCTTGCGCGGAAGCAGGCGCAAACACGAGCAGAGTTCCAAACTTCCGAAAAAGGGTGGCTATCGAATCAAGTCGGGAACTTTTGGGGCGTAGTGGTTGGTGATGTATGTGGACTCATCCTGGCAGTCGCGTGGTTCTTTCTGGCATAAAATATATACCAAAAAGGACGCTAACCCGTCGCTCCAGCCGATCGCGGCCCGCTGGGCCGCTCCGGCTGAGCTTTTCGTTCGCTGTAAAAATCATCCAACGCAAGTAACATCGTCTCAAAAAAAATGATTGACTCAGATTGGCGGGGAGTTTATACTTTTAAATGTAAACTTAATTTGTAGGAGGTATCATGAAAGCCACAGCAAAAGATCTGAGGTTTCATTCAAAAGAACTCATTGATTCTGTCAGAAGAGGTGAGGAGGTCGTTATCACTTTCCGTGGAAAGCCCTGCGCCAAGCTTGTTCCCTACCAGAAACTTAAGAATAAAACAGAAGAAAATGAAGTGTTTGGAATGTGGAATGATAATGATATTGTCGATAATGTTAATGAGTACGTTAGAAATTTAAGAAAAGGAAGATTCTAAATGATAGTCGATACTGATGTCCTCATTTGGTATTTAAAAGGAAATGAGAATGCATATCAAGTTATTGAGAATTCAAGCAATTTCTTTATTTCTGTTGTGACCTATATGGAACTTGTCCAAGGAATGAGAAACAAAAAAGAATTAAACAATCTCCGCAAAGCTCTGCATATTTGGAATGCTAAAATTCTCTATATTTCCGAAGAGATATCTGCCAAAGCAATGTTTTACGTTGAGCAACATTTTCTAAGTCATTCAATGCAACTGGCAGATGCGCTCATCGGAGCCACGGCAATCACTTATGGTAATCCTGTTCTTACAGGGAACGATAAACATTACAAAATTTTGAAAGACCTGAAAATAAAAAGGTTCAGGCCATAACATCTTGTAATAATATAACAAAACAGCGAACCAAGCGCTTGAGATGGACGGGGCAAAGCTGTGCCGCTTTTGAAAGGTAGTATTTAAGCGATAGTTTTTACCTTTATCATGGTTTTTGGTTATCGTTGCCCGCCCCCTCAGCTTCACCGTTATGTCCCCGAGCAATTGCACGAAACTAATTTGAAGGAAAAGCATGAATTGCAAAACTCTCGATAAAAACAGTCAAGACGAAGTAACAAATCTTTTTACGTCGGTTTTCACATCATCAGAGGGAGAGAAAGAAGGAAAGCTGATTGGCAATCTTGTCTCGGAGCTATCTTCAGGAATCGACAATCAGAACATTATCTGTTTTGGCACATACGTAGAAAAATCAATCATTGGATCGATTTTCTTTAGTCGGCTTCAATTCAAAGAGGCTATCCAGGTTTACATGCTTGCGCCTGTTGCTATTAACACAGAGCATCAAGGAAAGGGAGTTGGACAGGCTCTTATCAATCATGGCCTTAATGAACTGAAGAATCGATCTGTGGCTGTCGCTATCACATATGGTGATCCGTCTTTTTACTCCAAAGTGGGCTTTCAAGCTCTGTCAGAAAATGTCATTCAGGCTCCGATTAAGCTTTCAATGCCTGAAGGTTGGCTGGGCCAGTCTTTAACGGGAGAGCCAATTCCAACTATCAATGAACGTCCTATATGCGTTAAGGAATTCAATGATCCGGCCTATTGGTAATTACAGGGGACAAGGCGCTGCACCGGACGCCGGCAAGCGGCGCCGGTGAACTTTAGCGTTAGCCCATCCTTTTCAAAGAGTTTATATTGACTTTTTGATATCACATTGATACTATAATTTCATGGCCCGAAAAATCAAACAACTTATTAAGGACCTTGAAAAAGCAGGTTTTATTAATAGAGGTGGTAAGGGAAGCCATCGTAATTTTATTCATCCCAAAGGAATTGCTATTACGGTTTCCGGTAAACTTGGGGATGACGCAAAGCATTATCAAGAAAAAGAGGTCGAGAGTAAAATTAAGAGGTCTGAAAAATGAAAAAGAGAGATCGCTACTTAAAAATTGTTGAATGGTCGGATGAAGATCAATGTTATATTGGTTCAATTCCTGGTTGGATCGGGCAATGTTGCCATGGTGACAATGAGGTAGAAGTTTATCATCAACTGGGTCAGATACTCGAAGAATGGATCGAAATTTATGAAGAAGATAAAATTCCTTTACCTTCAAGTATTACGGCAAAAAAATATTCTGGTAAGTTTCAGTTACGAATTGACAGTGATTTGCATAAAGCCCTTGCTATTAAGGCAATGCAAGCCGATGAAAGTTTAAACAATTTTTGTGTGAAAGTATTAAAAAAAACAATTCTACATGCTGATGTATCACGGGCTAACAATGAGTATCAAGGCTAATTCAGCCGACGGTCATTTTTGTACTGTTTTTGAATCCAAAACAGTTTTCAATGCAGGATATGATGCCCTTACCGTCGTGTGTATTCCGCCGCGCACGTTGAAGTTGCCGACGACTTCAACCCTCTTCGGGCGTATCTTTTCCACAAAGTCTTTCAGGATTTCATTTACCGCCTCTTCGTGAAAGATCCCCTTGTCACGGTAGGAATTCAGGTAGACCTTCAGAGACTTCAGCTCAACCAGAAATTCACCCGGCACATAGGTGATGATTATCTCCGCGAAGTCGGGCTGCGCGGTCATCGGGCAGAGACATGTAAATTCGGGGAATCGTATATCTATCTCGTAATCACGCTCTCTGTACCTGTTCTCTATTGCCTCCATAAAACCTCACTAAGATGTAACAAATCGGTGTGTCAAGAATGGCTATTCCTATCTTGACAAGATACTGACTGAGGATCATCATGCCTATTGCCGCCGGAGGGAATGTGCCCCAGAAGGCTATGGTTATGAACAGGACGGAATCGATCAACTGGGAAACAATCGTCGAAAGATTATTCCTCAGCCACAGGTGCCTTCCCGCGGTTTTCTTTCTCCACCAGTGAAACGCCCACACATCGTGCTTCTGGGATATTATATATGCTATCATGGATGCCGCCACTATCCTCGGCGTTGATCCGAGGATAATGTTGTACGCCTCCTGGTGCTTCCAGAACCCGGCCGGCGGGAGCAGCTTGCCCGCTAATATCACAAGCACCATGAACAGCGACATGTAAAAACCCGTCATGACAAGATTGCCGGCGCTCTTTTTACCCTCAACCTCCGCCACCACATCGGTGAAGAGAAAGGTAAGAGGATAGAGGATGATCGCCGCGGGCAGCACCAGCCCTCCCACCACGATGATCTTAGACGCAATGATATTGGCCAGAAGCAGGGAACATACAAAAAGATATTTTATAAATTGAATATTTTGTGGAGCCATCAAAATTTCCATTGAAAGATATCTGCAAATCAAATAAGGGTAAGAGGAATATCACTGCGGTATGAATTATGTCAATTGATTTTTCAGAAAATTGCCGGTGATAAAGGCAGACATTATGGACAGGACATATCTTGAGGATAGAGAAAAATTTTTGTCGGATGCCATGAGAAACATGGAAGAAGAACGGTATGATGACGCCATTGCCCTCGCGGACGCAAGACTGAATCGCTTTCCCGGGGACATGGACGCCTGTCTTGTCATAGCCTCGTGCCGGGCCGGGATGGGCAATCCGGTAGAAGCCGGAGAGATTGTTGAGCAGTGGCGCGATATCGTGCGGGACCAGTCGCGGGTTTGTGAGGTGCTGGGGGACGCGTACAACCGGGATGGAATGGCAGAAGAGGCGATAGAGGCCTATACGAGATTCGTGATGCTGAACCCTGACACCCCCGCATCCGGGCGTGTCTCTGAAAAGATCGCTTCATTGCGAGACATCTCTATCGAAGAGAGGGGCGCGGATGAACCCGCTAACATGTCACCTGATTTTCACACCATCACCCTGGCCAGGCTGTATGTGAAACAGGGCTACTTCAAAATGGCAGGGGATGTGCTTGGCAAGATACTGGAAGGAGATCCGGAAAATATTGAGGCCGGGAAATACGCGGGGCACGTGGAACGTCTGATGGAGGAGGGATGGGGGCCGGTTATTGATGAACTGGACGGATGGCTGAATGAACTGCAAAAGAAAACCGATCGGTGAGTTCTCCATGCTAAAAAACAGGATTGAGCGCGTACGATCGATGCTGCCCGGGTTTGATGTGGAGGGCATACTTTTTTTTGAAGAAGCAAATATCCGCTATCTGACAGGTTTTACCGGGAGCGACGGAGCCCTTTTTGTGGGTGGAGGAAGGGTCTTCCTGCTGGTGGATGGAAGGTATATAACGCAGGCAAAAGACGAAGCGGCGGACTGTGATGTCGTTGAATTCAGAGACCGAACGGAAGGCATGGCCGGAATAATCGCCGATCTGTGCCTGAAAAGAGTAGGCATTGAGTCTCCGGCCATCGCACTTGACAACTATCTTAAATTGCGGGACCGGGTGGAAAGTGTCTCCCTGAAACCCCTGTCGGGGGAGATAGAGCGCATAAGGATGATAAAAGATGCAGGAGAGGCTTCTTCCCTCAGGGATGCCGCGATAATGGCGGCACACTCCCTTGAGAAAACGCTGGAGCACATCAGGCCCGGTGTTACTGAAAGGGATATTGCCTCAATCCTGGAGATGAAGATGAGGGAGGCCGGGAGTGAAAAACCTTCTTTTGAGACTATCGTGGCCTCGGGCGGCAACTCAGCTCTCCCTCACGCGATTCCCGGTACCCGCGAGATAAAAGATGGTGACTTTGTAATAATAGATTATGGAACCGTGTGCGGGGGATACCACTCCGACGAGACATGCACCTTTGCCGTTGGAGGCGCGGATGAGAAACAGGCCGCCGTGTACTCTATCGTAAAGGACGCGCATGACAAAGCAGTGGACGCGGTAAAGGCGGGGGTTTCCTGCAGGGATATCGACAAAATTGCCAGGACAGTTATTGATGATGCGGGTTACGGCGGGTATTTTTCGCACGGCACCGGACATGGCGTGGGGCTTGATGTCCATGAACCCCCCAGAGTGTTTGAAAGAGCAAAAGACATTCTGGAGGAGGGAATGGTCATTACGGTGGAACCCGGCGTCTATATACCGGGCCTGTGGGGAGTAAGAATAGAAGACACTGTCATGGTCGAAAAGGACGGATGCGAGATCCTGACGAGGATGCCCAAGGATCTCAAGATACTGTAGAATTTATAATCAAGGAGGTTGTCGGTTTATGTCGTTTCCGGAAGATCTGCTTTACAGCCGTGACCATACATGGGTAAGGATTGATGGAGATATCGCGACAGTGGGAATAACGGATTATGCCCAGGATAAACTGGATGAGATACTGTCGGTGGAGCTTTTCCCGGTGGACTCCCATGTTGAGCAGGGCGAACCTTTCGGTGTTATAGAATCTCTGAAAGTAACTACCGAACTGATTTCCCCTGTGAGCGGTGACATTATCACCGCCAATGAAGACCTTGCCGACGATGTGGGTATCCTCAACAGTGATTTATACGACACGGGGTGGATGATTACTGTTGAAGTAAGAGATGTGGAAGAACTGGACAACCTGCTGGATGCTGAGGGATACTCGGATTATGTTGACGAGAGCGAGGAGATCGGGTGACATCAGGTGGATAAGTGGAGGATTATCCCTTTCGAACGTTGTGATTCTTTTGAAAATATGGCTATCGATGAGGCCATATTCAGAGTGAATCGGCAGGGGGAAATGCCTCCCACGCTCCGGTTTTATGGCTGGAAAAAACCGGCAGTGTCCCTGGGATATTTTCAGAATGCGGAAGAAGAGATAAATTGCGAATACTGCCGCGACAGGGGTATAGATATCGTTAGACGACCTACGGGGGGCAAGGCTGTTCTTCACGGGGACGACCTGACCTATTCTCTTGTAGCCAGAGAGGACAACCAGCTCTTTTCTTCTGATGTTGTCGAGACGTACAGGATAATAAGCGGGTGCATAATAAGAGGCCTTGAAGAGTCAGGGGTTGAGGCCAAAATGGTGGAAGAAGGCCGGGTTGGAGACGGCTCATCAGAGGCCTTCTGTTTTGCTGCCACATATAAGAATGAACTCCTCGCGGACGGCAGAAAGATCTGCGGAAGCGCCCAGGTAAGGGCGAGAGGGGTGTTCCTGCAGCACGGGTCTCTTCTTATGGATTTTGATCCGCTGGCGGTCTGCGCGGCAATTATAACGAAAAATGCCGCAATAGAGATCGAAAAGCTCAAGGCATCTGTCTCTTCCGTCCGGAAGAGTATCAGAGATAATATCGGCATAGATATATTGTGCCGGAACATCGCGGCGGGGTTTGAAGAGATTTTGAACGTACGCCTTACAGAGGGGAAACTGTCTCCCGAAGAGGAGACGCTCAGGGACAGTCTCCTTGAGAGCAAATACTCGAGTGACCGATGGAACATGAAAGGTCGAGGGATAAAGAGTGAACATTGAAAAGATTATAAAAAACGCCGTGCTTTCGCAGGAGGCCTACTCTGTGGAAGAAAAATTGTGCAGGATCAAACTTGACGCCAATGAGAATCCCTATCCCCTGCCCCCCGGCCTGAAGCGCATGATCTCCGAACGCCTGGAGACCGTGTCCCTCAACCGCTATCCGGCGCCCGGTTCGCCCGGCCTTAGAGAGGATTTCGCGCGGTATTACGGGGTTGATGAAGACATGGTTCTTATCGGAAACGGATCGGATGAACTTATCCATATATTGCTGACGGCCGTCAGCGCCTCCCCGTCAGGCAGCGTCATGTTTCCGATTCCCACCTTTGCCATGTACGGGATAAGCGCGCTGAACACGGGACATGCCATTATTGAAGTGCCCCTGAACGACCGCCTGGGCCTGGATACAGACGCCATGCTGGGCGCGATAGCCGATAAAGCGCCCTCCCTTATATTTCTCAGTTATCCCAACAACCCCACAGGAGGATGCTTCGACAGAGACGATATTGAAAAGATTCTGGAGGCATCCAGCGGTCTTGTGGTGCTCGATGAGGCCTATTTCAATTTTTCGGGAAAGACCTTTCTGCGCGATCTCGACCGGTGGAATAATCTTGTAATCCTGAGAACCCTCTCCAAGGTGGGACTGGCGGCTCTGAGACTGGGCATCCTCATAGGACACCCTTCGCTGGTTCACCACTTGAATAAAGTGAGACTGCCCTATAATGTGAATATCTTCTCACAGGTAATCGGGAGTTTATTTGTTGAACACAGCGAGAAATTTCTGGACCTGACGGACAGGATAATTTCCGGCAGAAAGTGGCTCTTTAACGAGTTGACAGCCATCGAAGGGCTTAATCCCTACCCTTCAGACGCGAATTTTATCCTTTTTAGTTGTTTTATGAAAAAGGATGATGTATATGGGCGACTGATTGACAGGGGGGTGCTGGTGAAAAACTTTACATCCCCTGATATCCTCAAAAACTGCATGAGGGTGACAGTCGGGACGGAAGAGGAAAACAGGGAGTTTATAGAAACCCTGAAGGTTGTTATGCAGGGAGAGTGATAATAGTATATAGGTAAAAACATGGGGCGGAAGGCGACTTTGTTGCAGGGTCGTTCTGCTCCTTTTTTATGTCTTTAAGGAAGGAGGTGATAGTTTTTGGAAGTAAGAGTGATAGAAAACGATGTTGAAAGAGCCCTTAAAATACTGAAAAACAAGCTTTCAAAAAACGGTTTTTTCAAGGAACTCAAATTGCGCAGGGCTTACGAAAAGCCATCTGTAAAGAAGAAGAGAAAGGCCCTGGAGGCGCGAAGAAGAGTGGCCAAGGCAGCGAGAAGACGAAAGTGGTCGCCCAGATAGATAGGCGATGGTGGTTTAGTGTCGTGTCCATCAAGAAATGTCATTTTGACCGAAGGGAGCTATAGTGCCCGTTAGGGTGAAATCCAGGATTTCTCAGTCATGAAAACTCCTTCGAAATGACAGAGTATCGTTGACGTGGTATTGACGGGGGAGTCACATTGTACACGTATCCCCCTGACCACCGGACATTTTCCGGAGGAGTTATGGAAGAGAAACAATATATAGTGGACGCCCTGTCTGTCGATGAATCGTGGCGTGTTTTCCGGATCATGGCGGAATTTGTCGATGCCATTGAAGAGCTTTCAAAGATCGGACATGCCGTGAGCATATTCGGGTCGGCCAGAGATGCCCCCGGAGACAAATATTACGAGAAAGCCCGGGAGGTTGCCCGTCTCCTCGGCGAGGAGGGGTTTGGCGTGATTACCGGCGGGGGCCCGGGCATCATGGAGGCTGCAAACCGGGGCGCCAGCGAGGCCGGCGCCAAGTCGGTAGGTATGAACATCCAGCTTCCCTTCGAGCAGGCCCCTAACTCCTACGCCAATATAAATATCGACTACAAATATTTCTTTGTCAGAAAGGTGATGTTTGTCAAGTATGCCATGGCCTACGTCATCCTTCCCGGGGGATTCGGCACAATGGATGAATTCTTCGAGGCCCTCACCCTTATCCAGACGAAAAGGATAAGGAGCTTTCCGGTAGTCCTTATGGGAAGCGAATACTGGGGCGGGCTTATAGACTGGATGAAGAAGACCATGCTGCCTGAGGGCAAGATATCTGAAACGGACCTCGATTTTATTCAGATAATCGATGAGCCCGATCAGGTGGTAAGACATATACAAAAGTTCGTAATACTCTGAACACCTTGAACATCTGCCATGCAGGAAACATTGAAGACAGTCCTTGGCGATATCGGCAGGGGTAAAACGGCTCCCTGCTACCTCATATACGGGGATGAGGAATACCTGGTGGAAAATGCCCTGGGTCAGATTATTGACGGCATTCTCCCCCCGGACCAGAAAGACCTCAATCTCTTTCATCTGGAGGGGGAAGATGAAGATATAGACGCCATATGCGATTCCATTCTCACCCCTCCTCTCATACCGGGCGGAAAGATCGTGCTTGTAAGAAACACCCGCCTCTTTTATTCAAAAGTCTCGTCGGCCGACGTGATAAGAGAAATCATCTCAAATATTGAAAAGAACCCCGGCAGGGCCGCGAGGGCGTTTGTCTCCTTTCTGGAAATGGCGGGCTGGTCCATCGAAGACCTGAAGGACGGGCAGTGGAAGAAGATCTCCGATGACGACTGGAGGAGCGCGACCGGCGGCGCGGCAGAAACGGACAGAGAAAAATGGCTTCCGAAGGTGATGGATCTGTGTGACAGCCTCAAGATCGCCGGGGGAGGAAAGCTGAAGGATGCAGACAGGCTCGAAGACGTGCTGAAGAGCGGTGTCCCCGCCGGCAACTGTCTGCTCATGACCGCCGGCGCCGTTGATAAAAGAAAGAAACTCTTCAAAACCATAACCAATACGGGGGTCGTCCTTTCCTTCTCAAAATCCGGAAATGAAGCAGGGCAAAAGGGTGTCCTTATGGGCACAGTGAAGGATGCCCTGGCGAAGAAGGGAAAGAGACTTACTCCGGATGCCCTTTTAGCGCTGGGCAAAAAGACGGGGCTCAATCTCCGGGATTCCCTGAAAGAGGTTGAAAAACTGATTACCTACGCGGGAGACAGGGAGACCATTGATAGAAATGACATAGATGAGGTTGTAAAAAAGACCGCGGAGGATTCGGTTTTCGACCTCACATCTTCCATCGTGGAAAAAAATCCCGGCAGGGCGCTTCAGACCCTCCAGCAGCTCCTTGACCAGGGAGTCAACCACATACTTATACTTTCAATGATAGCCAGAGAGGTGAGACTTCTGCTTCAGGGAAACATAATCCTTGAGTCGGGGGAAGTTCCCGCCTTCCGACCAGGCATGGATTACAGGAATTTTCAGGCCGGGGTCTATCCCCTGGTAAAGGATATGGCGAACAGGTTGGGGCAGAAGAGTAAATGGCTTGCGAACCAGCATCCCTACGTGATCTACAAGACCCTCAGAAATGCCGGCAGATTTTCCCGGGAGGAACTTATCGGTTACATGAAACGACTTGCTGATCTGGACCTCGCCATGAAGTCCTCCGGCGCAGACCCGCAGCTCGCGCTGAAACGCCTTCTCATCGGTATGTGCCGGCAGTGAGGGGGCTCAATATTGACGGTTTCGTAAAAAATCTGTCATTCCCGCGTAGGCGGGAATCCAGAAGCGTATGACTGTTTAAAAACACTGGATTCCCGTTTCCACGGGAATGACAAAATTGTGCATATTTCGACTTTTTACGAATACGCCAGTGTTGAATGTTGAATGTTGATGCCCTCGTAAAAAGGTCCTCACAGCTTGCTCAATCTTCTCTGGGCCTGTCTCTCTCTTTTGGATTTCTTCCTTGCGGTTCCCTTCTTTCCGGTTCCATCCCTCGGCAGGTCGTAATCATCATCTTCTGATGCCTCATCGCCGTAGAGCATCGCCTTCATTTCCTCTTCCTTTATTCTTGCCTCGAATTCAGGTGAGGATATCGCCACACCCCCCGCCTTTACGGCCGAGTCCGCCACGTCTCTATCGGATGTGACAACGATGATCTCTCCTCCCCTTTCCGCCCTTGCCATCCTTTTTATGACCTCATCCGCCTTCTCACCCCTTCTGGAATATACAACATGGACCCCGTCTTCTTTTAGATGTTCTTCTCTTGCGGAGCCGTCCATCCATCCATCGAAGACTACTGTCGTTTTATGACCTTTCAACCTCCGGTACCCGGCAACCCTCTTTATCAACTCGTTGCGGCCCTCCTCCAGGCTGAACCTTTCGAGACGTCTGAGAGAATCTGATTGTCTGATGAGATTATATCCGTCTATGATGATGTGCATGATTTGGGTTGCGAGTTGCGGGTTTAGATCAACCACTCAGGACAGACTTCATTTTCTCTATCGTCTGCCGGTAATTGTCGCTGAGAAAGATGCTGGAACCTGCCACAAAAACATCGGCTCCGGCCTCCTTCACTGCACCTATGTTCTGAAGGGTAATTCCCCCGTCCACTTCGAGAAGAACATCGGGCGAAACGCGGTCGATCATGTCTCTCGCCTCCCTTATCTTGGGCAGCATGCTTTCTATGAATTCCTGTCCCCCGAATCCGGGATTCACAGTCATAACAAGCAGCAGGTCTATATCGCCTGCGACCTGTTCAATGTCGGAAAGGGGGGTCGCGGGATTGAGCGCGACGCCGGCCCTCGCCCCTGTTTCCCTGATCAGGTGAATCGCCCGGTGAAGGTGAATGGTCGCTTCGGCATGAACGGTAATGATATCGCTTCCCGCATCCGCAAAACTCCGGATATACCTGTCGGGGGCCTCAATCATCAGGTGGACGTCGAGGGGGATGCGCGCGGTTTTCTTTATGGATGCCACAACAGGAGGGCCTATGGTTATATTCGGGACAAAATGCCCATCCATGACGTCCACGTGGATCAGATCCGCCCCGGCGTCTTCGACCGCGAGGATTTCCTCACCGAGTCTGCTGAAATCGGCGGACAGTATGGATGGCGCAATCTTTTTCATATCAAAAATTCATGATGAGGCTATGTATTACACCCGTGTCAACTTCCCTGATAGTCAACCGGAGCTCTTTCGCCTGCTCTTTTGCCTCTCCCGGGAAGAATATAAACCCGTGAGATATATCACCAGGAGACACCGGCCTGCGTTCAAGAGATCTGTCATGCAGATCCTGGCCTATCTTATGAGGCGTTTTTGTATCTCCCAGTCCCTTGGCCCCGCCCAGGGTAAGCCCCGCGGCAGCTCCGACGGCAGCTCCCTTGCCCGCCGCCTCACCAACATTGGTCCCGGTAACTATTCCTATTGCCGCGCCGATAACAGCGCCCGCCGCGCCTGCCAGCAGACCGGCCTTTGACCCTTCGGGTAGAATCTCTCCGAATTCCGATTCCTTCGCTATCCTGTCATAAGCTATTTCCTGATCAAGGATCGGCCAG
Source organism: Deltaproteobacteria bacterium (assembly GCA_019313695.1). Classification (GTDB taxonomy): domain Bacteria; phylum Desulfobacterota; class Syntrophia; order Syntrophales; family UBA2210; genus UBA2210. The sequence goes on along the minus strand of JAFDAS010000001.1, from coordinate 32,998 downwards.
AGGTTATTCTGGATATCCACCAGATAGGTTCTGTCCGCGACGACTTCCAGGGGATGCTTCCCCCTGTTGTCGAAGATTACCTGGACGGGAAGCACTCCCGAACCTACCATATCAAATCCGAAAGCGGCCTTCGCCTCTTCCCGGTTATATGCCTTGACCGCTATGGTGGCGCCCGCCACCTCTGTCGCGTTCGTGTAGGCGTCAGGCATCTTGAAGGGGACAACCTTTCTCTCATACCTTGCGCACCCAGCGATTATAATAAGGATAACAAGGAGGGCCGCCAGTATATAAGCCCTGTTTATTCGTGTCATGACCGGTTTTCCTTTCATTTGTTTTTGCGTGCAAGCGCCATAACCCTATTATTTTTTTCCCCACCTGTCAATTCGTTTTGTGAAGACTTGACAGAAGACAAAAAGATCATTATATTCCACCGATTATGGCTATCTCATTTTACAATGTATTGCTGTTTATCACAGCTTTTTTCCTTATACCATTTTTCGCGGTAAAAATCGTGTTTACTGGAAAGTACAGAAAGAGCATCGGCCCCAAATTCGGACTCATCCCTGAGAGGGTCTTCGAAGAGATGACGGGCTCCCCCCGGATATGGGTGCATGCGGTGTCAGTGGGTGAGGTTACCGCTGCCGCTCCCATAGTTTCGTCGCTGAGAGAGATGTATCCGGGGGCATGCATTGTCCTCTCCACAAGCACGGAGACGGGCCAGGAGATGGCCCGCCGCCTGGTTACAGACGCCACATCACATATCTACTACCCCCTTGACATTCCCATTGTTGTCAGACGAGTCATGGACAGGGTGAACCCGGATATATTTGTTCCTGTCGAGACGGAAATATGGCCCAACTTCATCCGTGCCTGCGTGAAGAGGGGGACCAGAATCGTGATGGTAAATGGCAGGATTTCTCCCCGTTCCTTCAGAAGGTACCGAAAGACGAAATTTTTCTGGAAGCGGATTATGAATATGCTTGATATGATAGGAGCCATATCCGAGATTGACTCCTCCAGGCTGGAGACGCTGGGAGTGGAACCATCCAGGATACATGTTCGGGGAAACGCGAAGTATGACAGCCTTGCCGCGGGAGCGGATGACGCTCTGAGGAACGAAATGGAGGCAAGACTGGATATACCTCACGGAGCAAAGGTCTTCGTGGCGGGCAGCACACATGAGGGCGAGGACGATGTGGTTCTTAAAACCTATCGGGGGCTGCTTGAAAAATATCCTGATATGCTTATGATTATTGTCCCGAGGCATCCCGAGAGGGGCAACTCTGTACTTTCTCTTGCTAATGACGCGGGTTTTTATGACTGCATTACGATGGCAGAGATAAACAGCGGCAAGAAGCGCGCCGGCCGGCGAATTATTGTTGTTGATGTCATAGGAGAACTTTTCAAGGTTTACAGCCTCGCCACCATGGTCTTCTGCGGCGGAAGTCTGGTTCCCAGGGGAGGGCAGAACATCCTGGAACCCGCTGCGTGGGGAAAGATCGTTCTCTATGGCCCTTCAATGGAAGATTTCATGGATGAGAGAGAAAGGCTGGAGATGGCGGGGGGCGGCATTACCGTCAGGAACGGCAGAGAACTTCTGGCCGAGACGCTGAAACTGATGGAGGACCCTGAAGCCCTCCACAGGAAAGGAGAGGCGGGCCGTGAGATAGTCGCCTCCAACATGGGGGCCGCACGAAGATACGCCGAAATGATAGCAAAGAATCTTGAACCGTAGTGACTACTCACGTAGTCAGGCTGTCCCGACGAGCCAGGATTAGACTGAAGGCTATTAGGCTAAAGTCTGTTAGCTTAAACCTAAATACCTACAGCCTAAACAACCGGAGTAGTTACGAATTGTAATATAACAGGACGAACGGTTGTTATCCCTCCGCCCGTTTCAGACATTCATTCCATCGGCTGTTCACCGATGCCTGAAGGCTGCTCAACTGTTCGATACTCATTTTTTTGAATCTTCCCTGCTTCTCTATATAATTGACGAGGGGAAGGAGTTTTCCTCTTTCTGCCATGGTCTTGCTCCTGCCGGTAAACCGGAACCGGTCGTTTTCTATCTCGAAGAGGATGAACAGCCCCGTTTCAACGGCGAGTCGCCCTATTTTGATGGTGTCCCTCGTGGGATAACCCCACCCCGGAGGGCAGGGGGTGTCGATATGGATGTACCGCGTTCCCCTTATCCTCTTGGCCTTGACGAATTTGTCGTACAGATCAGCCGGATAGGCGGGCGAGACGGTGGCCAGATAGGGGATATGGTGGGCCTCCATTATCTTCAGAAAATCCTTCTTCGGCTCCTGTTTTGTCAGGACGGGTGTGGTTGTGGTTATGGCGCCCATGGGTGTCGCTCCGGAGCGTTGTGTCCCCGTATTCATGTAACCTTCGTTGTCATAACATGCGAATATGAAGTCGGTGTTTCTCTCCGCCGCGCCGCTCAGAGACTGTATGCCGATATCATAGGTTCCGCCATCCCCTGAGAGGGCCAGGACGGTTATATCCGTTTTATTGAGCGCGTTCAGGCCGGCCACGATTCCGGCGGCAGATGCCGCGTTACTGGCAAATGTGGTGTTGAGAGCGGGTATGATTGTGGATGTCGTGGGATACAAACCGTGCAACACGCACAGGCAGCTCGGGGGTATCGCCACAATCGTGTTTTCCCGCAGGGCCTTGAGGATGTATCTATACGCGAGAGAAAGCCCGCATCCCTGACACGACCGGTTTCCCGGCAGGATGTACTCCTTTTCATTCATCTTGAATATATTTTCATGCATTTTTCCGTCCTGTGATGTTCGGGTTGCGGGTTACCTCTTACCCGTTGTCTTCAGCCTATATCCCCTTGTAACAGTTGAGCCATATCGTCTTGTTGCCCGTATCTCCGGACCCGACGGTCTCAAGGGTAGCCCTTGCCGCGTCCACAATCTCTCCTGTTTTGACGTCCCTTCCTCCCAGTCCCGCTATGTAATCGTGGATGGGAGCCTTGATGTCCGTGCCGTAAAAGGCGGCCTTCAGGTCCGAACAGACACCTCCCTCGTAACCGTAGCTTATGCACTTTTCAAAGACCGCGATGGCTGTTGCCTTTTTGAAGGCCTGCGCAACCTCCTCCTTTGGGAAAGGTCTGTATGCCCTGATTCCTACAACACCGGCCCTGATCCCCTCGTCACGCAGCGCGTCAGCGGCCAGTGTGGCCTCTGTGGCGATGGAGCCCATTCCCGTCAGTATCAACTCGGCGTCTTCGGTCATATATTCCCAGATCAGACCACCATGGTCCCGCCCGGTTATCTCTGCCCATTCCCTGCTCGCGTTCCTGATTACCTCTCCAGATTTTTCGAACGCGGCCTGCAGCTTGTATCTCATCTCCATGTAGCCATCACAGAGAATGCCTTCCGAGTTTTCCCTTCTTGTCGGAAAAAACACTGGGTTGATCGTTTTCGGGTCATCCGGGGAAAGGATGGTATGGGGTCTGTATGGAGGCAGAAATTCCTCTATCAGCCCGGAATCCGGAATCTCCACGGGCATCATCGTGTGTGAGAGAATAAACCCGTCGTAGCAAACCATTACCGGGATATAGACCTCTTCCGCTATGCGGTATGCCTGTATGATGGTGTCTAAAATCTCCTGGTTGTCTCTGCAGTATATCTGTATCCATCCCGTGTCTCTCTGCGAGAAGGAGTCCTGCTGATCATTGAAGATGGACCAGGGCGCTCCCACTCCTCTGTTGACGCAGCACATGACAACCGGCAACCTGGAGCCCGCCGCCCAGTGCAGCTGTTCATGCATATAGAGGAGGCCGTTGGAACTTGTCGCTGTAAACACCCTGGCGCCCACTGTGGATGCCGATATACAAACAGTCAGAGAAGAATGCTCGCTTTCCACCCTGACATATTCCGACTTCAACTCTCCCTTCTCGACATATTCGGACAATTTTTCCGCGAGGCTGGTCTGGGGTGTTATGGGATAGGCCGCGATGACACCGGGTTTGGCAAGTTTCACCGCCAGCGCCGCCGCCTCATTCCCCGTGATAATACGGACATCATTCATCAGCATCCACCTCTCTTACCATCTTTATCGCGTTGGGGGGGCATTCCTCCGCGCAGACACCGCATCCCTTGCAGTAATCCATGTCGATCTCAACCGGTATCGTCATGGATACAACCCCATCCGGGCAATAGAGCCAGCACAGGAAGCAGGCCGGTTTGCCCTTGACCTCCGGTATACATTTCGTGCTGTCGATCACGGGTCTTAACTCTCTCCATTCACCCGTCCTGCCCGCTTCACCCACAGCCGGCGTGCAAACGCCCGATACATTGGTGTCAATGTTTTCCATCTTCGCTCATCTCCTGAGTTTCGGGTTGCTTTTTATTCTTTACGTAAAGCGTTCTTTCAAAAGCCGTCCTGATGGCCTGAAAATTGAAAGCTGCCTTGCTCCGCGGCATCTTCTTTCTTATTCCCTTTTCAATATTTTCAAGAGAGACAAGGCCCGATGCCATGGAGAGTGCTCCAAGAAGGGGGGTATTCACAACGGGAACTCCGCTCATGCTGAGATGGTGTTCCCTTGCTATCCCGGCGGCGTCGACTGTTGCCACCGAAAAACTCCCGTCGCCTCCGATCTGCTCCGGTGTCAGGGTCGTGTTGACAATAACCAGGCCATTTTTTTTTATCCTTCCTGTGCCGGTCGCAGTCTCAAGGAGAGATTCGTCCAGAATGACGGCAATGTCGGCAGACGCGATCTGCGAAAAGGTCCTGACCGGCCCGTCCGATATCCTTGTTGAGGCAGTGAGGGGAGCGCCTCGCCTCTCCGGCCCGAAAGTGGGTGCGGATGTGACGCCCCGGAACCCCTGGATATAAGCCGCCTCCGCTAAAATCTGCGCCGCCAGAACAACCCCCTGACCGCCCCTGCCATGCCATATTATTTCGTACATTGCCATTGCCTTTCCCAAAAAAAAAGGCCATGAGACTTTCGCCCATGGCCTTTCAAATCTTTATCTGTTGTTTCGTTATACCACAGAGATGACAGGCCGCAGGTATTTACCCTTGCTAAGAGTGAGGCTAAGCAAGCTGGATAAATTCAAAAGCCCTTTCGCGGAAAAATCTGTCATCTGTAACTTCCCTCTCAAAAAAACACGTGTTCTTTTATAACGGGAGCGTTTAAAAGTCAAATGGAAAACTTATCAATCGTATAATCTGCCCTGTTACACAGCGGGAGATTTCAGGGCTTCCGCCTGATAGTGGGTGCTGAGGGCATCAATAATGGCGTTGATATCTCCATCAAGGATATTTTCCAGATTATACATGGTAAGCCCGATCCTGTGGTCTGTCATCCGCCCCTGGGGGAAGTTGTAGGTCCGTATCCTCTGGCTCCTGTCTCCGCTCCCCACCTGTTGCTTCCTCGTCTCGGAAATCGCGGCGTCCTGTTCCCCGCTTATCTGCTCAAAAAGCCTGGCCCGGAGCACGTTAAGAGCCTTCGCCTTGTTTTTATGTTGCGATTTTTCGTCCTGGCAGGTTACCACAAGTCCCGTTGGAAGATGGGTAATCCTTACCGCGGAATCTGTGGTGTTGACGCTTTGCCCCCCGTGGCCCGTGGAACGATAGACGTCTATCCGAAGGTCATTCGGGTCAATATTCACTTCCACTTCTTCTGCTTCAGGAAGAACCGCAACCGTCACAGCGGATGTATGAATTCTCCCCTGCGCCTCGGTAACGGGAACCCTCTGCACACGGTGGACGCCGCTTTCGTATTTCAACCTGCTGTATGCGCCACCTCCCTCGACAAGCAGTATAACTTCCTTGAATCCTCCTACACCTCCGGACAAGCTGGAACTTATAACCTCCACTTTCCAGTTACATCTTTCCGCGTACCTGGTATACATCCTGAAAAGATCTCCGGCAAAAAGTCCCGCTTCATCTCCTCCTGTGCCGGCCCTTATTTCCAGAAAGACATTTCTCTCGTCATTGGGGTCTTTCGGAAGTAAAAGGATCTTCAGTTTTTCTTCCAGGGCTTGCAGCTTTTCCCGCAACGGAGGGAGTTCTTCTTTTACCAGCTCCCGCAACTCCGCATCACCATCTTTAAGAAGATCTTTATTGTCCTCAATCTGAGACACTATATCTCTGTATTGCCTGTAGGCCTGCACAATATCAGAAATGCCGGCGTGTTCTCTGGCATACTTCTGGTACTCACTATAATTACTGATTACAGCAGGATCGCTCAACAATCCTTCCAGATCTTGATATCTTTTCTCGATTTCCCTAAGCTTTGTCAGCATGCTGTTCTTCCTGGATTGGTGATGGTTTTCTTCAGAGGGGGACTCTAAACGGACAGCCCTTACGGGCCGGAAGATGCCTGATAAAAAGCAACTGCTCAGGTTTGCAGAGGCACAAAGAAGGACTGGAAACAAGTATCTTGCGAAAGATTGTCAGCTGAAACGAAACCACTTTGCGCCTGATCGGTTACACCTGTTACTGCTTTTCAAGGCCGGCATATCTGCGATTGAACTTCTCGATCCTCCCGGCGGTATCCATTATTTTCTGTTTTCCAGTAAAAAACGGGTGACACTTTGAGCATATCTCAACCTTGATATTGCCTCTGGTGGATCTTGTCTCAATAACATTCCCGCAGACACATGCTATTTTTGCTTCCTCATATTCCGGGTGAATATCTTTTTTCATAATTCCTGTCGGCCTCCCTCGATATTTAAAAAGTTGCTATTATATCCATATCAGAATGAATTTCAAGAAAATAATTCCCAAACTTCTCTGTTACTGGTTCATCAATGCGAAGAATTCTTTGTTGGTGGTTGTTTTTCGCATTTTATCGATAATGAATTCCATGGCATCCACAGTGTTCATCTCCTGCAGGAGCCGCCTCAGTATCCATATTTTGTTCATATTTTCCTTCGGGATCAGCATCTCTTCTTTCCTCGTACCGGAGTGGATAAGATCGAACGCGGGGAAAATCCTTCTATCGGAAATTCTCCTGTCGAGATGCAGCTCCATATTCCCCGTTCCCTTGAACTCTTCAAATATAACATCATCCATCCGGCTTCCCGTATCGATGAGAGCCGTAGAGATTATTGTCAGGCTGCCGCCTCCCTCTATATTTCTCGCGGCGCCGAAAAACCTCTTCGGCTTGTGCAGGGCGTTGGAATCAACACCACCGGAGAGCACCTTCCCGCTGGGTGGCACAACGGAGTTATATGCCCTGGCAAGCCTGGTAATACTGTCCAGAAGTATAACAACATCTCTGTTATGCTCTACCAGGCGTTTGGCCTTTTCGATAACCATCTCCGCAATCTGGACATGCCTCGTGGCGGTCTCATCAAAGGTTGAAGAAATAACTTCACCGGTAACGCTCCTCTCCATGTCCGTTACCTCTTCAGGACGTTCATCTATCAGAAGAACCATCAGGATGACATCTTTATGATTCGCGGTAATACTGTTGGCAATGTCTTTCAAAAGGACCGTTTTCCCAGTCCTGGGCGGCGATACGATAAGCCCCCTCTGCCCTTTGCCTATCGGTGTAAAAATATCCATAACCCTTGTCGAGTAATTCTCCGGGTCCGATTCCAGCAACAACTTTTCTTCGGGATACAGTGGTGTCAAATTATCAAAGAGTATCTTACCCCTGGCCGATTCCGGAGCCTCAAAATTTATGGATTCCACCTTCAAAAGGGCAAAATATTTCTCTCCCTCTTTCGGAGGCCGCACCTCCCCACATATTGTGTCCCCTGTTCTCATCCCGAATCTGCGTATCTGAGAGGGGGAAACATAGATATCATCGGGACCCGGAAAATAGTTGTAACCTACCGACCTGAGAAATCCGAATCCATCCGGAAGTGTTTCCAGAACTCCCTCTCCCGTGATGACGCCATTTTTCTCTGTCTGGTACTGGAGAATTGCGAAGATAAGATCCTGCCTTTTCATCCCACTCGTACCGGCGATGTTAAGTCCCTTTGCCAATTCATTAAGCTCACTTATGGATTTGCTTTTGACCTCTGAAATATTCATGTATCTTTCCTTTATTATGTGATCTGACGTCAGATTTTAATATTTATTCTTCAGAGGACGCGCCCGGAGACCTTCCCTCCGGTTCAGACAAGCTTCGCGTCACACCTCTAAAACTATAGAAATCATAAAAACGGGCCCTGGAGGCAAAGCAGAATTTCTTTGAAGTGTCAACTTCTTCAAAATTTAAACATTGTGAGTCCGGTTGATTGTGTTACAGAACAAATTTTGAATTTATAATGGATTTGGAACCGTCAAAAGTCCTCTGTATTGAAGCTCCCCTTAATCCCGTATAAACGGGATTAAGGAAACCCTCTATTTTTTATTCGCTCGCCAACCCCGCTGCAAGCAACGGTGAATGCCCCGACGAGTCGGGATTCAGTTCAAGGTATATTCTATAATCTTCTTTTCTTCTCGGTAGCTACTCTGGTCTCCTGAAATACTTTGAAAGGAAGGTCTTGGCGCGCAACCTGTTACTAACAGGGGGTCTGTCTATATCAAATAAGCGAACATGTCAAGGAGTTTTTTCACGTGGATTTTTTTCACGTTTGCCGGGCGTCAGCCTGTCGCAGCATTATGAAGCTCAACTGTCTTCCCGTGTCGCCTTTCTCCCCCCGGTGTGAGAAAAATGCGTCTCTGCTACAGGATGTGCAGATACCGGCAGAAAATATATTGTCCGGGGGAACACCCGCGTCAAGCAACTGGAATCTATTGGCGGCGGGCAGATCAAACATCCATCTTCCTTCTTTTTCACACCTGGTAAAGAACGATTCTCCTCGTTTTTTATCAAAGTCGCGAAAAACGACCTCATCAACCTCATAGCAGCAGGGACCTATGGCGGGACCTATAACAGCCAGAATGTCCGCCGGTGTGGAGGCAAACTCTTTCACGAAAACACCGATAGCCTTTGCGGTAATCCCCAGGGATGTCCCCTTCCACCCGGCATGCACCGCCCCGACCACCCGCCTTGCGCGGTCGACAAGAAATACCGGAACACAGTCAGCCGTTTTTACACCGACAGGCATCCCCGGCATCGCGGAAATAATGCCGTCATATTCAAGAGATCCACCGTACCGCCAATCCCGCGTCTTCTCATCAATAACCAGGAGTCTGTCTCCATGAACCTGAGTAACAGTAATAAGGTTTTTCTCCTGGATATCAAACGCGGAGCAGAGTATTTCCCTGTTTCGCGACAGATGTTCCTCCCTGTCACCCGAACGCGCGCCGAAATTGAGATTTGCCAGACTCCCCTCGCTTATGCCCCCCCACCTGGTACAAAACGCGTGGGTTATAAACCCGCACTCACCAAGCGCCAGGCATTCCAGATACCGCACATCATCTCTCCTGGAAAATCTGAACGCGTCCGACGTGCCATATCTCTGGCCCGGGTTTTCAGATATCATCTCTCTCTGTCTCTCAGGTCTGGACAATAGTCTGCTCTGCGGCAGTTTATCACAATACATCATTATATTTGCGAGCCGAAGCACGAAGTGCCCCGCATACCCACGCCATATCATCCGGAAGGGGGGATGAAAATTCCACAAGATTGCCTGCAATCGGATGGGTAAAGCAAAGTTCGCTTGAATGGAGGGCCTGCCTGCGAATCTTTTTCAGCACCACCTGCTGGACAGTATCCCTTATCATTTCTATTGTTCTTTTCGAATTACCGTAAACGGCATCCCCGACAACAGGATGCCCTATGGCGTTCAGGTGTACCCTGATCTGATGTGTCCTGCCCGTTTCAATCCGGACAGAGAGGAGCGTAATAACATTGTAGCGCTCTTCCACGCTCCAGCGGGTCAGCGATTCCTTTCCCCTTTTGCTCTTGGTGGACATCTTTTTCCTGTCCACAGGATGCCTCCCTATGGGCAGATCGATTGTCCCCTCTTCTTCCTTCATATCGCCATGCACAAGAACCCTGTAGGTTTTTTTGACGAGATGTTCCTTGAACTGTTTCGACAGTCCGATGTGGGCCTCATCCGATTTCGCCACCACCATAAGCCCCGATGTGTTCTTGTCCAGGCGATGCACTATGCCGGGTCTTTTAACACCGCCAATGCCGGAAAGATCCCCACAATGAAACAGCAGGGCATTGACGAGGGTGCCTCTGCGATTCCCCGCCGCGGGATGGACGACCATACCGTGGGACTTGTTCACCACGAGGATGTGCGCGTCTTCATAGATGATGTCAAGGGGTATTTCCTCCGGAGCAATGTCACACTCTTCCGGCTCTTTTTTATGGACAAGAATCATATCACCATTTTTCAGGCGATGTCCCGGTTTTACCTCGATGTCATTTACCAGTATCTGTCCCTTTTCAACCGCTCTTTTGACCTGTGATCGCGTAACAAAAACATCTTTCCGCGACAGAAAGATATCAAGCCTCTCTCCTCTCTCGGCGGGAGTTACACTGAATTTGAACTCTCTGTCATCTGTGGATGTCATTTTCTTTTTCATCGGGAAACCGGTCGGAAAGAAGGGGAATCGGAGGAATGAAAAAATAAGATTCTGAAGATCACGAAACCCCCGCTATGAGTTCCATACCGTCTTTCATGAACACAAATTCCTCTTCAGTTATCGTCCTAAGATCGAAGATGACTTTGTCTTCGCATATTCTCGCGATTATGGGAACTTCCAGTTTTCTTAATTCTCTTTCCAGTCTGTTAGGAGAGATGCTGTGGGAACTCACGGCCACGACAACAGTGGGAATCTTCTGCGTGGGAAGCGATCCGCCACCGGCCATGGAATATTCTTCCACGATAGAAAAAGTCATATCTTTAAGGGATAATCCCTCCAGGATAGACAAAAGCTCGTCCGCCCTTTTTTTGACCCCGGCAACCGGTTCCGTCAGCGACCGCAACACCCTTACATCATCCACCGCCCTGTCGAGATCCAGATAATGCATCATCGTCGCCTCAAGGGCAGCCAGTGTAAGTTTGTCTATCCTCAGGGCGCGATTGAGGGGATTCTCCTTTATCTTGTCCAGGATCCTCTTTTTGCCCAGAATTATCCCGGCCTGCGGCCCACCGAGGAGCTTGTCGCCGCTGAATGTCACCACATCCACCCCCGTCTTCAAAACCTCCTGAACCGTTGGTTCTCTTTCAAAGCCATATTTATCCAGCGGCACAAAGCACCCGCTCCCCAGATCATTCATCACCGGAATGTTTTTCTTTTTGCCAAGCTCCACCAGCTCATCCAGACCTATCTCATCCGTAAAGCCAAGCACCTTGAAATTGCTCGTATGAACCTTCAGAATCAAACCGGTATCACCGCACACCGCATTCTCATAATCAGAAAAGTGCGTGCGGTTGGTGGTGCCCACTTCCCTGAGAATGGCGCCGCTCTTTTCCATAACCTCGGGGATACGGAAGGCACCCCCTATTTCAATAAGTTCTCCCCGCGAAACAATCGCCTCTTTTCCCTCCGAGAGGGCATTAAGGGCAAGGAGGACAGCGGCGGCGTTATTGTTGACGATTATGGCATCTTCCGCCCCCGATACGCAGCAGAGTATCTCCTTCACATGATCGTATCTTATCCCGCGCTTCCCCTTGTCAAGGTTGAACTCAAGATTTGAATAGCCCTCGCTGACATCAATGATCCTTTTCAGGGCCTCCCCGCAGAGAGGGGCCCTCCCCAGATTGGTATGCAGGATGATTCCGGTGGCATTCACCACACGGCGGAGGCTGTAGTCATGAAGGGCAAGCAGCCTTTTTCGCACCTCCCGCGCCGCCTTGACGGCGGAACAGGGAACGGAAACTTTTTCACCCCTTTTTTTCGAACCCAATATGTCCTTCCTCATTTCTCCGACAATCTGACGACATTTTTCCACCACTATATCCCTTGAGACGCCTTCAAACGCATCGTCCTTTTCAAGAACAAGGAGCACTTCATCAATCTTTGGAAGAGTTTTCAATAATTCTCTGATCTTGTCATCCATAGTATCACTTTCCTCAAAGATCATTTTTGCAACTCGCAACTTCATTCCTTATCTGCCCAGGCAGAAGTCACGGAAATTGTTGACCGCGGTGAAGAATTCCCGCATCATTACAACCCAATAGTACCTGCCACGGTCTGTAAGATAAAGAACTCCGTTGTTATATCGAAGACCTCCGGCCAGCATGAAGGCGAATATGTCTCTCCAGAGATATCGAATCCCCCTGCCATTATATTTTTCCCTCAGTAGGGCGATATCCAGCTCCATGCCAAACAGTTTCATCAGAAAGTCATAGCGCGCCTGCTGCGGGGGTGTAAAATCACGCGACGCCATCAGGGGGATTTCCCCCCTGTTTAATGTTTCGATATATCGAGGTATGTCGAAGGTGTTCGCGTAACACCTGCCACCCAGGTATCCGATGGATCCGCTTCCCAGGCCGGCATATTCGTCATAATCCACTATATACTCATCAACCATGGTCCCTTTTCTGGAAAAGCACCATGCCGAGGAAAACCTGTAATACGGGGCAAGTCTTCTGGAAATCAGTTGATAGAATTTCCTTTCCTTCCGGTAATCAACCGTTCCCAGCGTTCCCTCCACCTTTCTGCGTGTGGAGTCCGAGACCATCAGGGGATAATAGGTCACCTGGTCCACACCGGCATTAATCAGGATGTCCAGATCACTGTCCAGGCTTTCTTCGGTCTGAGCGGGAAAGTTAAAGATCATGTCGGCATTCAGGGTATCAAACTGCCCCGCCATATCCACAATCTTTTCGGCAATCGCGGCGCCGCTCCCATATTTCTCATACCTCCCCATTGCCCTTAAAAGCCCGTCATCAAAGCTTTGCACCCCCACCGAAAGCCTGTTGACACCGATCCGATTCAGGATATCAACATTTTCCGGAGTAAGGTGATTCGGATTGGTCTCCACTGAAATCTCTCTGATGTTGAAGCAATCCGCTGTCAACAGCAGGGTTTTCTCCAGTTCATCCATCATTATCGTAGGCGTGCCTCCTCCCACATACACGCCTGTGAAATCATAATCTTTATCCCCGTAAAGTCTTATCTCTTTTCTCAGGGCGTCATGATACCTGCGGCAGAGATCCTTATCGAACACAATCCTGTTAAATGAGCAGTATGGACACAAACTTTCACAGAATGGGATGTGGAGATAAAGAAGCCTTCCATGATTTGCGCTCCCCTGTGGGAGAGATACACCCATTCCTTCCTCGAACCGCATGGCCCGGGAAAATTCCTGTTTTGTCACCTCTGTTATAATTCTGCCTATCAATTCAAATAATTCTCTCTTTATTTATGTTGTGCGTTGCTGTAATTATCAGGGTTCTCATATTATTTCAATAGCGTTGAAATAACAATCCCATAGTGTTATAAAAACCGGAGATAAAAAACCGAAAGGCCCTGTTCAAGAAAAATGAAGACTTGGAAATTATGGGAAAATGAAAAGATCAACAAAGAGGAAGCAAGTCTCCTGAGGAGACACGCCGACGAGATCCCGGTTCCCTTCGATGAAGAGGGAAGAAGAGACGTAGAAACCCTCGTCGATACATTTGTTGGAAGGGATGACGCCGCGGGACTTGCCGCCCCGCAGATAGGGATAAGCAAACAAATCGTGGTATTCAGAAATGGGAACTTCACCGACAAAGCACCGATAAAAAAGGGTGACGGCAATTATGATGTCCTTGTAAACCCGAGGATCACACAGATAAGGGGAGACATGGAAAAGACGCAGGAGGCCTGCCTGTCCTGCCCCGATATAAGCGCCGATGTTGTCAGAGCTACCTCCATAAAGGTTAAGGCGTACAATGAAAAAGGAGAGAAGATAAACAAACGTTACACGGGGTTCCTTGCCCGCGTCGTTCAGCATGAGCTCGATCACCTTGATGGAAAGCTCATAGTCGACCGTGGAACAACAATCTACTTTCCCAAAGAGAAGTCCCTGTTTTTCGACAAGATTTTCAAGGATGAATGAAGCCACAGTATCCTATATATTTTAGAGAAAGAGCCCATGCCGCTGACCAAAACCCAGTTGAACAGATACGCCGACGCCCTGTTGTGGGGACTGTTGAAAGCCAGGACAGGACGGTTCAAACGGGGTGATATTGTTCTGATTCGTTACGAATCGCCCGCCTTGAGTCTGGTCGAGATTCTCTACGACAGGCTGCTCGGCATGGGGATGAATCCCATCTCCCGCGTTGGACTTACCGCAAACATGGAACGCGGTTTTTTTGACAGGGCGAACAGCCGCCAACTCGTTTTCCATCCCCCAGGTGAAAAAGAGCTGTATGAATCGCTCAATGGAAGTATCGTTATCTGCGCACCCGAATCCCTTACCCACCTGAAAAACGCGGATCCTAAAAAGATAGCAAAGTCACTGATCGCGAGAAAAGCGCTGCGCGAGATTCTGGACAGGAGAGAAGAAATCGGCGAATTCGGCTGGACACTCTGCACATTTCCAACGCGTGAACTCGCAAAAAACGCGAAACTCACCCTTGCGCAATACACCGACCAGATAATAAAGGCATGTTTCCTGGACAGCAACAATCCGGCCTCCAAGTGGGAAACCATATACAGAGAGGCAGGCGCGATAAAAAAATGGTTGAACGGCATGACTGTTTCGCACTATCATATTCAGTCTGAGAATATCGACCTTCGCATAAGACCGGGAGAGAAAAGAAGGTGGATAGGCGTTTCAGGTCACAATATACCGAGCTTCGAGCTTTTCCTCTCTCCCGACTGGAGAGGAACCGAGGGCTGTTATTTCGCCAACCAGCCCTCTTTCAGAAGTGGAAATTACGTGGAGAACATAAGGCTTGTCTTTGAAAAGGGCCGCGCCGTCAAAATTGAGGCCTTAACCGGTGAAGACTTTACGATAAAACAACTGTCCATGGACAGAGGCGCTGGAAGGGTTGGAGAGTTTTCCCTTACAGACAGGCGTTTCTCCAGAATCGACACATTCATGGCCGACACCCTCTTTGACGAAAATTATGGGGGCCAATGGGGGAATTGCCATATAGCCCTCGGGGCATCTTTCTCCGAAACATACAATGGAAATCCAGCCGGGTTGACAAAGGCCACGAAAAAGAGTCTCGGTTTCAACGACTCGGCGCTGCACTGGGACATGGTAAACACGGAAGAAAAGATCGTAAGCGCCCGTCTATCAGACGGGAAGACCGTCACAATCTATGAAAACGGCATCTTTTGCTGTTAGGACATCGCAAATGGCAAAACCAGTCAACAGCACAAAAAAGCCCGCCAACCTCCCGGGAGACAAACAGCCCCTCCGAGAAGGAGAACAGCTGTTAAAAGCGTCCTTCAAAAACTCTCCCATTCCAGCGTTTGTTATAGGTAAAGACCGCAGCATAATATACTGGAATGGGGCGCTGGAGAAGATGAGCGGCATAATGGCTGAAGATGTGATCGGTTCGAAAGATCACTGGAAGGCATTCTACCATGAATATAGACCCACCATGGCCGATCTTATCGTGAACGAGCGCCAGGGCGAAATTTCGTTCTGGTACATGGGCAAGTACAAGAAATCAGATTTGATAGAAGACGCCTATGAGGCAACCGATTTTTTCCCGGCCCTGGAAGGCGAAGGGAAATGGCTGCGGTTCACCGCATCCGCGCTGAAGGATTCCACAGGAACTCTCATAGGGGCAGTTGAAACCCTTGAAGATATAACAGGCCGCAAGCTTGCCGAGGATGCATTGAGAGAGAGTGAAGCAAGATACCGGACGTTGAGTATCACCGATGCTCTTACCGGTCTTTATAACTCGAGACAGTTCTACGACCAGTTAAGACTGGAGATAGAGCGGGCCGATCGTTACGGTCACCCCCTCTCCCTTCTGCTCCTGGACATCGACAATTTCAAGAAATTCAACGACTCATACGGACATCTTGAAGGAGACGTGGTTCTTATCAGGCTGGGAGAGGTAATCCGGCGATGCCTGCGAAAAACGGATTCCGCATACCGGTTCGGCGGGGAGGAATTTACCGTTATCCTGCCCGAGACAACCGGAGACGCGGCAACCATTCTCGCGGAAAGAATAAGAGAAGAATACGAAAATGAGGACTTTCACCCCTTGGACAGTCTGGAATCCCTGCACGAAACCGTGAGCGTTGGAGTGGCCCAGTATATCCCTCAAGAGGGCGTGAATCCTTTTCTAAAACGTGTGGATTCCAGCATGTACCAGGCCAAGAGGCAGGGGAAAAATCAGGTGTTTTTCCGGAAAGAACAGGGCAACACGAAAAAGCAATTACCGCACTGATTTTAAATCCTTGACAAATGAACTTTTAAACATTATCTCCCTGTCTTCCGGTGACGGAGTCACCCGGGCGCCGGGTTAGCGGAGATAGTATGTCGATTATTCTGAACATTTCTCCCATCGTGAGAATACTTATAGTCTTCGTTTGCATCCTCATTGCCATCAGAAAGGATGTCTCGCTGGGGAATGCCTTCATCCTGGGGGCCACCCTCATAGGTGTGCTCTTCGGATTGACGCCGGATGCAATGTTTCGCTCAGTCATCGGCTCGATCGTGATGCCCAAGACCCTTTCCCTTGCCGTTGTAGTTACACTCATCCTCGTCCTCAGCAGCAGCATGGAGCAGGGAGGACATATGGAGCGGCTCCTGAACAACTTTCGCGGTCTTGTGGTAAATCCCCGGCTGAATCTCGCCATGTTTCCTGCCCTTATCGGTCTTCTCCCCATGCCCGGAGGCGCGATTTTTTCCGCTCCCATGGTAAAAGAACTGGGGAATAGAAGCTGTCTCAGGCCGGACCAGCTCAGTTTCATCAACTACTGGTACCGTCATATCTGGGAATACTGGTGGCCCCTCTATCCGGGAATACTCCTTTCTGTGACACTGGCAGACATAGATCTCTGGACAATTATGATGGTTATGTGGCCGTTTACCATTGCAGCCATTTTCTTCGGTTCTCTTTCCGTAAAAGGGGCCGACCTTAAACATGCCATAAAAAAGGAGGGGGCAAGACGCTCCGTAGGACCATTTTTAAAAGAACTTACTCCCATCCTTATGGTGATACTTATTGGTCTCGGTGTCGGCATACTTCTCTCGCACATTTTTCCCGCTTTCCACATTGCGAAGGAAGCAGGTCTGATTATCGCTCTTGTTCTGACAATAGCCTGCGTCTGGCATCAAAACGGAATGGATGGCCACAAAATTCGTAAGGTTGTCATAGACCCGCATCTTTTGAAGATGTTTTACATGGTTATCGCCATATTGGTCTTCAAGGGAATGCTCGAGGACAGCCATGCCGTCGCGGCCATAAGCCGGGAGTTCATGGATTTTTCCGTGCCCCTCGTGCTTATTACCGTTGCTCTCCCCTTCATAGTGGGAGGGATTACAGGGATAACGATAGCCTTTGTGGGGAGCACCTTCCCCATTATCGTCCCTCTTGTCCATTCCATGGGTGAAGGCTCCTTTATTCCGGCCTATGTCATGCTTGCGCTTGTCAGTGGTATCGTAGGGGTTTTTCTCTCGCCTCTCCACCTCTGCCTTCTGCTCTCCAATCAGTATTTCGGAGTCGCTTTCGGACGCGCGTACAAACACATTGTCCTGCCCTGCATATCCCTCTTTACAACAGGTTTCGTGTATTTTTTCTTTGTACGATGGATGATGTCTCGGTTTCCATGAGGTTCTTCTTCAATTTAGTTGAAGAAGAGGGGCCAATCCCGACTCGTCGGGACAGGGGTCAAGGATTCAAGCTCCCCGAGCGCATCTTTCCGAGGTCATCGGGCGAGTTGATATTGAAAAACATCCTGTCCTCCGGGTCGAAAGTCGCAATCACGCCGGCCGGGATTTCCAGCACCTTCGCGTTTCTGTAGAAGCCGGTTATCTTCAGTCTGTCTTCATCGATGAGTTTCTTTATAGAAGGCATGCATTTTCTGGAATATATCGCGTGAAGGGGCTGAAGCCCGTCGGAGGGAGCCGGGACCACAATATCGTGGCCCTTTGCCCTCTCTGCCATATACCTTATAAAATCACCATTCAGAAAGGGCATGTCGCAGGGGCATACGAAGGCATGGTCGCAGGATGAGTGAAAAAGGCCTGTATAGATGCCCCCCAGAGCGGCCTTTCCCTTTACAATGTCTGTTACAATCTGAACATCCAGGTCAAGATATTCAAGGGGTGAATTGGTGACCAGGACTATCTCCTGAAAAATCTTCCCGAAGATACTTATTGTCCTGTCAATGATCCTCTCCCCGTCTATTTCTATAAACGCCTTATTTTCACCCATTCTGGCGTTCTTCCCACCCGATAGTATTATGCCTGTCATCCGGTTCACAGCTTTCCTGTTTTACTTGCAGAGTTTGAGGACATCCACTATCACCTCTTCGGTATAGTCCCTGAGCCCCCATATCTGCGCGAGGGCGTACGCGTTTTCCGCGATTTTTTCTATGTCTTCCTCAAGTATATTCGCATCTCCCAGTGACACGGGGCTTCCGATGGCCGCAAACCATCCTTTCAGACGGTTTATTCCCTCAATCCCCGCCTTCAGGTTGTCATTATCCTCGATGCCGAAAATCTCCCGGCCTAATCGTGCAAATTTCACCGGGTCTTTTTCAACGGCATAGTACATCCATCCCGGAAGGACAATTGAAAGTCCGGCTCCATGCGCTATATTATAAATCGCGCTCAACGAATGCTCTACCATGTGGGCGGGGAGGCCTATCATTCCCATGCCCGCCGTGGTAATGCCGTTGAAGGCAAGGATGGCGGCCCACATCATGCTTGCCCTCGCGTCGTAATCTGCCGGTTCTTTCAGTATCATTTCCGTGCTTTCCATGATTGTCTTCATCAGGCCCTCCACGAGCCTGTCCTGGAGGAGACTGTTCGGTTCCGTATTTTTGAAATACGGTTCCAGCATGTGCGCTATCACGTCGACGGCGCTGTACGCGCTGTACGCTGGACTGAGTGTAAAAAGCGCCGTGGGATCAAGGATGGATGCCTTCGGCTGAATAAAGGGGGACCTGATGCTGTACTTCTTGGCCCCGTCCTCCCTGGTGATAACCGCCGCCGGATTCATCTCCGACGCGCTGGCGGAGATGGTGACAACCGTCAGAACAGGGAGAGCATCCTGTATCGTCTTTGCGTGCACAAAATAATCCCACACATCATCGTCCGTTTTTGCCCCCACCGCTATCGTTTTCGCCGTATCCATGACACTTCCGCCTCCGACCGCGAGCACCACATCGACTCCTTCTTTTTTCGCTACATCTATCCCCTTCAGGGCACAGGAAAGAACCGGGTTTGACTTGACGCCCGGAAATTCCACAATATCAAGGCCCGCCTCCTTCAGCGAGGAGACGACCTGATTGTAAATACCACTACTCTTTATGCTGCCCTGACCATATACCATCAGAACTTTTTTACCGAATTTCGCTACTGCGCGGCCCGTCTTCTTTATCTGATCCCTGCCGAAAATTATTTTTGTCGGATTTTCAAATACAAAATTTTGCATGCCACAGCCCCCTTGAAAAGTGTTTTATCGCCCGTTGGAGAAGCGTATACATGAGCCATTATGGTATGTCAATACGGCTTTCCAGGCCAATTCCGCCACAGTCATAGCTGAAAAATCACATGAGGGGTCGCCACCCGGAGAATCTTTCCGTGACAGCGGCTCCATACTACCTATTTCCCAGGTTCGGGAACATCTTCCTCGATTCCGCCCACTTTCTTCGCATATCCTACATATTTTTCTAACGGCGAAACGGCAAATACGACCATTCTTGCGCCGTCCGGCGAGCCGCCACCGTGCATACATCCGGGGACACCGGCGCCCAGAGTAAGCCACTCTATCAGACGGGCGATCCGGGCTCTTGTCTCTCCGGATCCGGCGCCGGCCGTGAGATATTTTTTGATAAGATGACCGTATTCGGGATTCTGCAAATCCTTATAGGAAGGCAGGCATCCCGTTTCTGCGATGCCGCCGCCTATCTCCTGACAGAGCCGCTTCGTTTCGTAGGGCATCGTCGCAACGTGGACCTTGTTCGCATGCGCCGTAAGTGGATCTGCGAGCCATACTCCTGATTTATGCTTGCGACCGAGGGCGATCGCTCCTATTCCCATAGTGTATGTGGTCTCAGTCAGGATTTCCATCTGGGTAATCTTGTCCCGGAACACCTTCGGGCTCAGGCCGTTTGCGCGCGCCATAAGGGCCGCCGCGCCGATCATGACGTCACCCTGCCCGGCAACACAGGCGCCGATACAGGCACGATACGTCGCCGTGAAACGGCCTATAACATTCCCGGTAAATTTAAACTCACCCGCCATGAATACGCGTTCGCTGGGAACGAATACATCGTCAAAAAGCAGATATGCCTGCGTTATGCCTGTTTCCGTCGGCACATCGAAACCATCTTCCAGTTCGCGGCCATCGCTTGGATGCCTGGTCTCCACAATGGTAAGGCCTTCAATGTCCTTTGGAATCACGAACGATACGGCAAAATCCTTGTCGGCTTCTCCGTACCCACTGCCGGGCACGATAAATATCTCTTCGGCTGCCGCGGTTCCGCAGATCATCACCTTCGCGCCACGTACAACGATGCCGTCATCCCTGTACTCCACGATACGCAGATTCGTGTCCGGATCTTCCTGCTGATGAGGTTTCAACTTGCGGTTGCCCTTGGCATCTGAAAGAGCGCCCGACACCAGAAGGCCTTTTGCCTGCATCTTCAGGCCCCAGGCCTTGACACGTTCATGATAATTTGTGCCCAGCTCCTCATCCATCTCATGCGACACCGACCACATAACATTCAGACAATTCCAGCCACAGCAGAGAGCGCCCGTACATGTTCCGGTCAAATGGTACATCTCCCTCTTGAATTTGGAATTGAACATCATCTCGTCGGCCGTTCCCATCAATGATGTGTTTCTATGGATCGTTTCTCCGGTCAAATTCGAGGTTGTGGTAAATATCCCCGCCAATTCCGGGTCATGAGCCGCATCTATACCCCTGGCATGACTCTCCACGGTACGACGTGTGGCAGGGTGAGTGGTAACATCTTCGATGAGTTCTCCGAACTTATACACATTCGGCCTCATCTCCTTCAAACTTGACAAGTAATCTTCCCTTGTTCTTAATCCCATTTTATTTCTCCTCGCTTATGTTGATACTCCTCCAGCTCTTGACCCTGGATTTAAGTTCTCTAATCAGCGGGGGCAGAATTTTCATGAAATCCTCAGCAACAATGACGTCGGAGGCTTCGAAGATATCCGCATCAGGATTGCTGTTGATGCTGATGATGTTCTTCGACTGATCCATGCCCACGACATGGTGCATCACTCCGGAGATTCCTACCCCTATATACAGGGTCGGACGAATGGTCTTTCCGCTCTGTCCTACCATCTGCCCTTCCCGGGCCCAACCTTCATCAACCGGCGGCCGTGTGGCGCCCACTGCCCCGCCCAGCAGCCGTGCAAGCTCTTCCAGAAGCGACCAGTTTTCCTCGCTTCCAACACCCCATCCGCCGGCAACAACAACTTCGGCCTTTTCCAGAGGCTGTTCCCCGGCCACCACCCGCTCAATTCCAAGAATCTCAGGACCCATATTTGAGTCGGGCAGATCGACGTACATTTCTTCTATCCGCCCTTCACGCTCCTCCTCCGGCAAAGCCTTCATGGCTCCGGGCATTACTGTGGACATTTGAGGTCGATGATCGGGGCAGGCAATGGTCGCGACAACTCCTCCGCCCCATCCGGGCACCACCTGAAGCAGATTTCCGTTTTCGTCCAACTTTAGATCGATACAATGTGCTGAGAGACCCGTCCTGATTCTTGCCGCCACACGGGGGGCAAGTTCAACCCCCATGGCAGTCGCCCCGATTAACACAACATCCGGCCCATGCTCCTTGATCAAGCTTTCGAATACATGCGTATAGGGAAGAAGTCGATAATTTTCCAACCTGGTGTCGTCGGCGACAAAGACCACATCCGCCCCGTGATTGACAAGCGTCTGCGCAAGCTTACGAACATGATAACCAATAAGAACCGCTATAACCTTGCTCCCGGTCTTATCCGCCAGATCTCTGGCTTTCCCCAGAAGTTCGAGGCTCACATCATGTAACTCGCCATTCCGCTGCTCCGCGAAAACCCATACATCACGGTTTCTCTTCTCATCCATTGATAAAACTCCTAACACTCAATCACGCCGCACTGGTATATCCTCTCCACCAGTTTTTCGACGATATCATCGACTGTGCCTTCCAGTTTTTCTTTCTTCCTTTCGAATTTTCGGACCTCCAGCCCCGCCATTTTTGTGGGAGAACCCTTCAGTCCTATGCGCTCCGGATCCACACACAAATCCTTATTGGAGAGCATCGTAATCTCCTTCGATTCTGCCGCCAATATGCCTGTGAATGGTATATATCGAGGTTTATTCACCTCTTTCCGCACGGAAAGCACTACCGGGAACCCGGAGAAAAGCTTTACATAACCGTTTTCTATCTTCTGTGTGATTATCAGGTTATCCTCGCCGGATTCCTCCATGCCGGTTACATGCATCACATTGGGAAGATCCAGCATCTCCGCCAGCTGTGAACAGATCTGTGCCGTTGAACCATCGATGGATAGATTGCCGCAAAGGACGATATCAAAACCCCCTATCCAGCGGCAGCCGGCTGCCAGTATCTCGGCCGTGGCCAGGCTGTCCGATCCCGCAAACACGCGGTCAGATAAAAGAACCGCCCTGTCGGCCCCCATCGCGAGCCCTTCTCGAATAGTGGTCTTCGCAAAGGGCGGCGCCATCGACAGCAGAACCACTTCTCCGCCATGGGACTCCCGCAATGCAAGGGCGGCCTCAAGGGCATGCTTGTCGAGGGGATTCATTATGTTTGGAATCCCCTCTCGTTTCAGTGTCTTTGTTTCAGGGTCCATACTGACCTTATCCCAGTGTTTCGGATCGGGCACAGGTTTCACACAGACAATAATCCTGTTCATAATCGCACCTTCCTGTAGCATACCTCTCTTCTGTTCTTTTTTTACTTTTTAAAAGGAGCCAGCGCCGCCCTTCCGATACCTGTCTTGGCTACCTCCGCCGTGCCCCCTGCCGGGACGGTAACCATTGCGTCTCTGAAGAGTCGCTGAACGGCGTATTCCTTCATTATGCCGTAGGACCCGTGAATCTCTATCGCCTTCTTCGCCGCCTCTACCGCGGCGTTACAGGTATAATATTTCGCCATGCCGGTTTCCGTATCGCAGCGCATGTTCTGATCCTTCATCCAGCTTGCGCGATAGTTCAGCAGCCGGCAGATATCCAGTTGCGTATATATCTCGGCCACGAGGAACTGGATTGCCTGAAGGGTGCTGATAGGTTTTCCGTAGAGGACCCTTTCATTGGCAAATTTGCCGGCTTCTTCATATACCGCCTGCAGAATACCCAGAGCGGTGGCCGCCATACCGGTTCTCCCCGTCTCGCTGATCGTTTTGAGCGCAACGGTCAGCCCCTGGCCTTCCTGACCGATCAGATTCTCTTTCGGAACTTCACAGTTGTCAAAGGCCCATTCACCCGTATTTGCGCCGCGCAGACCGAATTTATTCTCTTTTCTGCCGAGCTTCGCGCCGGGTGTATCCTTATCAACGATAAAGGCGCTTAAGCCCTTGGCCCCTTCGCCGGTCTTGGCGATAACAATCCAGAAATCCGAAAGATGCGAATTGGTGATGAAACATTTACGCCCGTTTAAGATATACTTGTCACCTTTTAACTCTGCGGTGGTCTTCATGCCGATAAGGTCAGACCCGCCTGAGGGATCGGTAACTCCCACCGTACCCAGGGTTTCACCGGTCGCAAGCGCCGGCAGATACTTCTTTTTCTGCTCGTCGGTCCCGAAATCATTCAACGCGGCACAGGCCATGTGGTGAACCTGAAGCGCCATGGGGAAGGCGGCGCATACGCGGCCAAGCTCTTCCAGCACTATGGTTCTCGCGACATAATTCATCCCGACTCCACTATATTCCGGTGGCGTTATAATGCCGGTAATTCCTACCTGAGCCATAGGCTTTAAAAGGTCCATGGGGAACTCCCCTGTTTCCTCCATCGCTTCCATCCTGGGAGGTATCTCCGCCTCCGCAAATTCACGGACAGCCTTTCTCAACATTTCTTCTCTTTCGGTAAATGCAAACTCCATAATCTGTCTCCTTATTGATTTATTGGTTGTTGACCCGGACCAGCACTGTAAAAAGCGCTAAATACCAGATCATGTTATTCGGACATCTCATATCAGGAGAGACCGACCGGTCTGTTTCGTGCCTCATGCTACTATCGTACGCTTTCCGGGCTGTCAAGCAATTTATCCGTCGGCATCAAAGTTGTTATAAGGGCCTTGAATCTTGTCTTTTCGGGTAGTATTTGCCCCTGGGCAACATGATGGTGGAGCACAGAGGCCCCACGCTACTCCTTCGAAATGACAACCCTCCAGAGATACCATTAAGATTTCTCTAATTTGCCTTGTTATCGGCTTTTTGTACCAGGGAATCTATGAAATCTATGAGCGTACCGATAGTGTGGTCCAGGTTGTCCTCCGATCTATCAGCACGATGCAAGACCGAAGAACCAAGCATCGTTGAAAAGATTATTTCACTCGCACCGGCAGTATCGGTATCAGCTCCAATCTTTCCAGTTTCCTTTGCTTTGTCCAAAAAGGACTTAATCATTTGCTTGAGGTTATTGAATTTTTCAGTAATATCGGATGTAAGATCAGGACGCTTACCGTTCAGTCCAACTGAAAAAGTAATAAAAATGCAGCCTCCGGGAAAGGATTTTGAATTCTTGAGATATCTATCCTTATAATTGAGGAGAAATGCCTTCAGTTTTTCAATCGGGTCTTCAATCTCATCCAACCCATGAAAACAACACTCTCTCCAGATTTTCCTGGCCTCTTTCAGCACTGCGTAAAACAGTTCGTCCTTGCTTTTAAAGTGATTGTAGAAGCCCCCTTTAGACGTCCCCGCCGCATCCAATATATCCGTCAGAGATGTGCTCTCATACCCCTTTACGGAAAAGAGTTTCATGGCCGTATAAACAATTTTTTCACGAAGTGTCATAATATGCTCGCCCCAGACAAAATAAAATAGAATAAAATAGTGACAGCGACTATTTTCTAAGGTTTCTCGTCGCCACCACTCCTCGAAATGACAAAATTGAAGCTCTCAATCAATAATTACATCATATGATTAACCGGATTTTTCTATACATACGTGCCATATATGTCAAGCTTTATCCTGGTTCGGTTAACGCAATATGATTATGTCACCCATTTTTGACTTACTGTTTGTATTGTAGTAAGTTCCCGGGCTAATGTCTTCGGGATTGAAATAAGATTTCCCCCTGACGAGGACTATAGCTTGCCGCTTATGCTCCTCGAAATGACAAAATTCAAAGTTCTCTTACTGAACAGGTAACACCAATGAAATCTGAAGAAAGAACCGCCGACTGGACGGCAATAATAAAGGACGGGGTTATCGGCGCGTGGCCCATCTGTCTTGGCTACCTTGCCATCGGCCTGGCCTTCGGGGTAATCGCCCAGAAGGCGGGATTTCACCCGGTGGAAATCGGCCTCATGTCTCTTCTCGTCTATGCGGGCAGTTCCCAGTTTATCGCCGTATCGATGCTGAGCGCCGGTGCCGGGATCGTCCCCATTGTGATCACCACCTTTACCGTCAACCTGCGTCACATGCTGATGAGTTCGTCCCTTTCAACCTTCATGCGCAATCTCGGTATAGGCCGGCTTTCCCTGTTCGCCTACGGGGTAACGGATGAAAGCTTCGCCCTCAACAGCGCCAAATTCAGGGACGGGAAATGGGACTGGAGGCGCGCCCTCGTTCTCAACCACGCGACGAATCTCACCTGGATAGCCAGCACGGTAGCGGGCGGATTCGGCGGGCAGTTCATACCCGCCGGGGCACTGGGGATCGACTACGCCCTGAGCGCCATGTTCATATGTCTCCTCGTTTTCCAGTTGAGGGGAAGGCTTTACGTGATCGTGGCCATCATCGCCGGGATACTGGCTGTTGCCTTATCACTCCTTCTCCCCGGGAACACGTACATAGTAGCAGCCTCGGTAATCGCGGCGACGCTGGGAGTTTTTCTCAAAAGATCAAAACTCTTCGCATGGGCGGAACAAAAATCATGATACATGACAATTACCTGTATATCGTTCTCGGAATGGGCCTCGTCACCTATATACCGCGGTGGCTTCCGCTCGTATTTCTGTCACGTCGAAGACTGCCGGAATGGTTTGAACAATGGCTCGATCTTATCCCGGCCGCGATATTGAGCGCCCTGATACTCCCGATACTCATAACGACGGGAGAGCCCCGGCATCTTGATCTTTTGCGGCCTGAGCTTATCGTGGCAGTGCCGACCCTTGCCTTTGCGGTGAAGACAAGGTCCCTCGCGGGAACGGTAATTGTTGGAATGTTTCTATTCTGGTTCGCGGGGAAATTCTTTTAAGGAAAGTCTGGTAATTCCGATTTGATCGTTTATGTCAAGCTCCTGTTTATGGCCATCCTCTGGGGTGGAACCTTTATAGCCGCGCGGGTCGTCGCGCAGAATGTCGATCCTTTCAGCGCCTCTTTCCTGCGGTTCGCCATTGCATCCATTTTTCTTGTCTTTATCACCATAAAATTGGAAGGCAGAATCCCCCGGCTGAAGAAGCATCAGATACTGCCCGTCATACTTCTCGGCATGACAGGCGTATTCGCATATAATTTCTTCTTTTTCTCCGGCCTGAAAACTGTCGCGGCCAGCCGGGGTTCTATTATTGTAGCAACGAATCCGATTTTTATAGCCCTCTTCGCTTACACCTTTTTCAAAGAAAAACTGACCGGGATAAATGTGCTCGGGATCTTGCTCTGCGTATCGGGTGCAATTATCGTCATCTCAAAGGGAAGTCCTCTGGGAATAATTCAAGGGGGCCTCGGGGAAGGAGAGCTTTACATCCTTGGATGCGTCGCGAGCTGGGTCTTATATTCCCTGATCGGGAAAAGCGCCATGAAAGATATGTCCCCCCTGGTCGCTGTCACATATTCCTGCCTTGTCGGCGGTATCCTGCTTTTCTTTCCCGCCTGCATGGAGGGAATGCCCGGAGATATCGCAAAATACAGCGCGGTGGACTGGTCAGGCATCTTTTATCTCGGATTCTTCGGCTCGGTTCTCGGATTTACCTGGTATTATCAGGGAATAAAGAAGATCGGCGCAGCGAAGGCGTCTGTGTTTATCAATTTCGTCCCTGTAAGCGCCGTCATACTCGCCTGCCTGATCCTGAAGGAAAAACTCGACCTGTCCCTCATCACAGGCGCCATCATGGTAATCGGCGGGGCATATCTGACCAACAGAAAATGATAGAATATGCTCAGCGTCATGCTCCCGATACTCTGTCATTCCCGCGAAGGCGGGAATCCAGAGGAAAATGAACAAAAAACTGGATTCCCGATCAGGTCGGGAATGACAAATGCGGGCGAAAAAATTTAAATCGAGTCTGACCCCATTTAATTTAAAATCTCACAAATTGACCTGCAGCCCTTTTTCTCTCAGATATTCTTTTACCTGTCTGATGCCCAGGATGCGATAGTGAAAAACCGAGGCCGCGAGCAGAATCTGAGCGCCCCCTTTCACGGCGCCGTCATAGAAATGTTCCAGACTGCCTGCCCCACCCGAGGCTATTACGGGGAGGTCCACCGCGTCTGAAATGGCCCTGGTAAATTCCAAATCATAGCCTGCCTGTGTCCCATCTCCATCCATACTTGTCGGCAGGATCGCCCCCGCTCCCAGTTCCTGGCATTGTTTTGCCCAAGCTACCGCGTCTTGACCGACCGGGTTTGTGCCCCCGGAGACAACCAGTTCAAACCCGGAAGGCATCTCCCTGTTTCTCCTGGCATCAACGGCCACTGTCACCTTTTCGGCGCCAAACCGCTCCGCTGCCCGTCTCACCAGCTCCGGGTCTTTGACCGCGGCGCTGTTCATGGAGATTTTGTCAGCGCCGGCTTCGAGAACCATTTCGATGTCTTCCAGAGTGGAAATACCTCCGCCCACCGTTAATGGTATATCGATCACCGCGGAGACGTTCTTGACCCATTCGAGTCTCGTCTTCCGGTCTTCCAAGGTTGCCGCTATATCCAGCATAGCCAGTTCATCGGCGCCTTCCTTCTGGTAATACGCGGCAGATTCAACAGGATCACCAGCATCTTTGAGTTCAACAAAATGTATCCCCTTAACCACTCGGCCGTTTTTCATGTCCAGGCATGGCATGATTTTTACTATACTCATAATATCTCCTTATAAAAATTTTCCTACTTCTGTTTCCATACGGGGCTTCGCTTCTCCATGAAGGCGCTTATCCCTTCTCTGGCATCTTCCGTCGAACAAAGACGAGTAAAAGCTTCGTTCATATATTCAAAGGCTTTGTAATAATCCAGATCCGCTGCCGCATAAAATGCCTTTTTGGCGATCTGCAGAGCTACAGGACTCTTTTGAGCCAGAATCGCGGCCCATCTGCGGGTTTTCTTGTCCAGATCGGCTTCAGGTATAACCCTGTTGACAAGCCCCATGCTTAAAGCTTCCTGGGCGGTGATCAAGTTCCCGTAAAATAATAATTCGAGGGCCCGTTTTCTCCCTACAGACCTTGTAACCGGGATTACCGGCCCTACGCAGTTCAGGCCGACGTTGATGGCAGTCAGACCTATGCGTGCTTTTTCACCGGCAACAGCGAGGTCGGCGGCCGCGACCAGACCGGCTCCGTTTGCCGCGGCGGTTCCATGGACCTGAGCAATAACAGGCTTGTTCATACGGCTGATTGTAACCAGCGGGGTTACCATGCATTCTACCCACTCCCGATATTCCATGGTACTCTTACTGGAAAAATCGCTGATATCAATACCGGCACAAAACGCCCTGCCGGCGCCTTTGAGGATAATCACTCGTACCTGTGTTTCCGAGTCAAGCTCCCAAAGAGCCTTATTGAGCTCTACCGCGAGAGGAACATTGAAAGTATTAAGGCTGCCGGGACGATTTAGCGTTATTTCAGCGACATAGTCATCTCCGATTTCAACAATAATGTTTTTGTAACCCATGGTATAATTCCTTTCTTTTTTAAAGTTTTTCAATCAGCAAAGTTATCGGTTGAGTTGATCCGTTGCTTGTCCGGAATATCTCCTCAAACCTTTGAATTTTGTCATTTCGAGGAGCATAAGCGACGAGCTATAGTCCTCGTCAGGAGGAAATCTAAGATTTCTCCCTGCGGTCGAAATGACAATAAAAAATTGAAAAATTGGGGTCAGATCTTGCAATGACACATTATGGGTAAACCGCTTAATACAGGCTGATTAAATGTTGTATTGCAAGATCCCATTTCTTCCGTTTCTTGTAGGACTTTATCGAAACGCATGATGCATTGCAAACTTTTAATTCCGTCATTTTAAGGAGTTTCAGGAACTAAAAATTCACGAATTTTTTCTTGGCATCCATTACTTTTGCCAGATATCTTCTTGCTTCATCGTGGGGCAGTTTTGTTTGAAGGGTCCTGAATACCTGAAGCGGGCCGAGCTTGTTTATGCGTTGCGGCGCGCGGCCTCTGTCGGAGTCAAAGATGCGCAGGACATTGCCGGCGCCGGCGTTATAGGCGGCAATTACACAGTATTCTCTGGATACGGGGTCTTGAATATCGCTCAGGTATTTGTAATGCAGGAGGTGAAGGTAAGCGGTGCCATATTGAATGTTGTTCCCGGGATTAAAGAGAAACTCCCCGGAGGGCAGGCCATCAGCATTATTCAAAAACCTGTGAATGTCTTGTCCGGCAGTCGTGGGAACGATCTGCATGAGTCCAAATGCCGGAGCGTTACTCACCGCGTATGGGTTGAAATCGCTCTCGGTCTTGATAATAGCATAGACAAGGTTCCTGCTGATGGAAAAATTCTTCGCAAAGCGTTCAACGAGCGCCTTGTACTTCAGCGCCCGTATCTCACCGTGATCTTTTACCATCGGGATAACCACACAGGGCACGTCTTTAGTTATATCGCCGGTTTTGATTTGCCTGATCTGAAGCCTGTTTTTAATGAGATAATCGGCAAAATATCCTGCCCGCCAGGACCATCGAATATCTTTGCCTTCGTGGTCATTTACTTCACCATAAAGAAAAGGCATTTTACCCAGTTTTACGGCTCTGGCGGAATAAATATCCACAGCTCTGGGATCATCGGGTGTAAGCAGGGTTGTAATGATGGCGTTTTTCAGGCTTTTTAATGGATCTTTCCGGTCCAGCGTTTCAACAGTGATTATCCCCCTGTCAAAATCGACTGAAGCACGGGAAAGATAGTTCTGGGTGTATTTGACGTACTCCCTGGGTCCGGGTTCTTTTATTTCTTCTTTTCCCCAGACACCTCCCACGGATTTTCTGAATGTTTCCGTAAGTTTTGCAAACTCTTTCTGAAAGCGCTTTATGTCCCGATCCAGCGCCTTCGGGTTCGCGGCATACCTGACCGCCTTTTCCGCGGCCATTCGCTGGGCGGACGCGATATCCCCGGTAACCGCTATCCTGGCTACGCGGGCAGCATCCCACGCAGAGCATCCCAGAATGATTAGAATAACAAGAAATGCTAACGATAGATTTTTCATAAGCCGTAAAAATTTTCCTTGACTATGCTTATCGTGGATCTCCAGTGAATTCAACTTCAAATTGCACCACGTAAAATTTTAGTTGACAATGTCAAGTCCAGGCACTATATTCCCAAAAGGCGATATGGAGGTCGTGATTATGAACCCATTTCTGAAAGTGATGAAAGCCCTGTCCGATCCGAGCCGCGTCAAGATCATGAAGATGCTGCAAAAACGGGTTATGTGCGTCTGCGAAATCAAGGAAGCGCTACACATTGCCCAGTCCACCGCCAGCAAGCATTTGAAGATTCTGGAAGCCGCCGGTCTGATCACCTTTCATAAAGAAGGACTGTGGGTTAATTACACACTGGCGGACGGTGGTAATAGCCCTTATGCCGCCAGCATGATCGGCAATTTAAAGCACTGGATGGAGGATGATCCGGGGGTTATGGAGCTGGCAAAACAACTGCCGCAAATCCGGAGGGGAAACATCTGCGGAAGTTAAGTGTAATTTTTTTGCCCTTCATACATCGCTATATCGCTAAACAGGAAATTATTGGGCGACACTCACTACCCGGAGAGTTTCCCGCGGATCGCAGCAGATATTAGAGAATATTGTCAATGAAAGAACGAACCAAGCTATTGTTAATCGCCGGTGTTTTTTTAGCGGCCTACTATATCCCCTGGGGTCATCCCATCATCCGCCAGTCCGGTCTTGAAGCGTTCATGATGCTTCAGGAATACGCCCGAGAGCATGTACTGACATGCCTGATTCCGGCCTTCTTCATCGCTGGCGCCATCGCGGTGTTCGTATCCCAGGCTTCCGTACTGAAGTACTTCGGGGCCCAGGCAAAAAAAGTGCTCTCCTATTCCGTGGCCTCCGTGTCCGGTTCAATTCTCGCGGTATGCTCCTGCACGGTGCTGCCGCTTTTTGCCGGCATTTACACACGGGGAGCCGGCATCGGCCCGGCAACAGCTTTTCTTTATTCCGGACCCGCCATCAACGTTCTGGCCATCACTCTTACAGCAAAGGTGTTGGGCTGGCAAATGGGACTTGCCCGCGCTGTCGGCGCGGTAATCTTTGCTATTGTTACCGGCCTGCTTATGGCCCTGATTTTCCGGAAAGACGATGCGGCGCGTACTTCAGGACAGATTTATGTGCCGGATACAGACGCCGGGCAGCGCACCCTGCTGCAAGACAGTTTGTATCTCTTGACTATGGTACTGATCCTGGTGTTCGCTTCCTTTGCCCGGCCCGCCGCCGGCGCGACCGGTTTCTGGCCGATGATCTTTGCCTGCAAATGGTACATCACCATCGCCTTTCTTGTTATCCTGGCTCTCATGCTCAAAGCCTGGTTTACCAGGGATGAATGTGTCAACTGGGTGGACTCTACCTGGGGTTTCATGAAACAGATATTTCCGCTTTTAATCGGCGGCGTGCTGGTGGCTGGCTTCATGCTGGGGAGGCCGGGACATCCGGCCCTGATCCCGGAGCACTACGTCCAGTCCCTCCTGGGGGGAAACTCGTTGTGGGCCAATCTGTTTGCCTCGGTTGCGGGAGCCCTGATGTATTTCGCCACCCTGACTGAAATCCCTATTCTGCAGGGGCTCCTGGGTTCAGGCATGGGCAAGGGGCCCGCCCTGGCCCTGCTTCTGGCTGGTCCGGCCTTGTCATTGCCGAACATGCTGGTGATCGGCAGCATCATGGGTGTCAAGAAAACAGCTACATTCTGCGGTATCATTGTCATTATGTCCACTATCGCGGGTTTAATTTATGGCAGTCTTGCCGGATAAGCAGTGCTGGCTTTGTAAAAAATCGAAGCATGCACAATTTTGTCATTCCCGTGGAAACGGGAATCCAGTGTTTTTAAACAGTTACACGTTTCTGGATTCCCGCCTACGCGGGAATGACAGACTTTTTATTTTGCTATCTAAATTTGACTTCTTACGAGTGCATCAAAAGTAATCAATAAGATTTTTTTGAAAAGGAGATAAAAAATGGAAATCAAAGTATTGGGACCGGGTTGTCAGAGATGCCGGAAAACGGAAGAAATTGTCAGGGAGGCGGTGGCAGAGGCCGGCGTGGATGCTCAGATCGAGAAAGTCACCGATGTCATGAAGATCGCCAGTTACGGCGTCTTCGGAACGCCGGCCGTGGTGATCGACGGCGAGGTAAAAAGCGTTGGCAAAATCCCTTCAGCGGAAGAAATCAAAGCGTGGCTCAACCCTTAGGAATCAAGAATAAATAAGTTATACAGATTGCGCCGTAATGTTGTTTGTTTTCAAGGCGTGTTGAAGCGGGCATAACGAGTTATTTGAGGGGTGGTCATAATTATACTCCATCTATTATGTATTTTACATGAGATACAGGTCTTCCGTTCACAAAATTGAAAAGGATCAGAAGCTGGTAGACAAATACAGAAAGCAGA
>JAFDAS010000121.1 GCA_019313695.1 Deltaproteobacteria bacterium | reverse complement strand
GCCGATACCGATAAGGAAAACGGCCCCGTGTTCCCTGCATGCAATATTTTCCCGCTCTCTGGGTGTAAGATCAGGATATCTTTCTTCCAGCTCTTCGCTGTGTATGAAGGTAATTTCTTCGGGAAGTATCGGCTGGATAACATTGCGCCGGTAGCAGATGTACTTTTCTGTGCGTCGTATGACATCATATATCTTTCTCACGATGCACTTCAGGAATTCCAGGTTTCGTTCCTCTTCCGATATCACCCTTTCCCAGTCCCACTGATCCACATATATTGAATGCGTGTTGTCCAGCACCTCGTCCGGTCTTATGGCATTCATGTCCGTGCATAAACCACGGCCCTGTTTTACGCCGTAATCGGCCAGCATCATTCTCTTCCATTTCGCGAGAGATTGCGCCATCTCAACATCCATGCCTCCGGCCCCTTTCAACCTGAAAGAGACAGGCTTTTCAACTCCTGTGAGATCGTCATTAATCCCGGTACCCGCTTTGACAAACAGAGGCGCCGTCACGCGCATCAAGTTCAATTCGAAGGACAGATTGGTCTGGAAAAAATCTTTGATCTGACCGATGGCCTTTTCCGTTTCGCGCAGATCGAGCAGTGGTTTGTAATGCTCCGGGATGTACAGGTTTGACTCCATAAAACGACTCCTACTGAAAATTTCCCATGCGTTTTAAAAACATCTTGCAGGATATTACCGAGCGGACACTATCAAACCTTGGGATTTGTTGCAAGATAATAGCCCAACATTGTTTTTGATCCGGGAATTTGGTCCCGCCGCCAGTTCTACTTTCTGTTGTCAGTTCTACTTTCTCAGTTCTACTTTCTGTTCTACTTTCTTGACTTGAGCGGTGAAACTGTCTATACTAAAAACTTAATTTACGATCTTTTAAATGGGGGCGTCACGGTTTCGACGGGGATAGGTGAAGCTGTAGCAGCGTGCCGAGGTTCCTACAGGCCTCGTTAAACAGGTAGGAAAACCATAATCGCAGACAACTACGATTACGCTGTAGCCGCGTAAGACGGCTACCGTCTTCCCGACCATGTCTGCCGGGTCGGATGAGGGCGTCATACAGGCGGGCTGGCTGATCTTTCTTTCCTGGAGGGAGTGAGGCGAGACCTAAACAGGATAGTTCCTGATCAATCCTGCCTTTGGGAGTTTTCAGGGGCGAATTCAAATCAAAGGTTACGCACGTAGAAACTGCAGTGGAATATTTTCGGACGCGGGTTCGACTCCCGCCGCCTCCACCAAAAAAGCTTATAATTGCAAATACTTAGAGGGCAACCCTCTGAGTCCCTTCACAGTAGTATAATAATATTAAACAGCTATTGTCCCGGGGGACAGGATAAGGCAAGAGACCTCGTCTACGGGCGGGGTTTTTACATTTTTTTAAATCCTTTTTTCTGGTATCTTCATCCTCCGTCTGTAGGCGACGGATGAAATTTCTGGGTAATTTTTAAATGGCTATATACGAAAAACCTGCATTTTACCGGTCGGGAAATTTTCGAAAGATGTATCTCCTCGCCCTCATTATATGCATTCTTGTGACACCCTCCGTCTCTCTTTCAGGGGATGTAATTGGTGGAAATAAACCGCTCGACGTAAAAATCGGCCAGATGATTATGATAGGGTTCCGAGGGCTCTCCGTCAACGACAAGAGTCCCGTAATAGCCGATATAAAGAAGAGGGGAATAGGGGGCATCATCCTCTTTGACTATGATGTGCCCTCAGGATCCCCAGTCAGAAATATCGAATCTCCTGATCAGGTAAGATCCCTTGTGGGGGCCTTGCAGGGATCATCTTCCATCCCTCTTTTTATCGCAATCGATCAGGAAGGGGGAAAGGTAAACAGGCTCAAGGAAAAATTCGGCTTTCTGCCAACGGTCTCGGAGGGGTATCTCGGGAGGATCAATGATCTCGAAATCACAAAAAAATACGCTGAGAGAACGGCTGAGACCCTTTCGGACCTGGGGATAAACGTCAATTTTGCCCCCGTTGTCGATCTAAATATAAACCCGGACAATCCGGTGATAGGAAAAATTGAGAGGAGTTTTTCAGCCGATCCGGGGGTGGTAATCAGGCACTCGATAGCAACCATTGATGTGTTCCACTCCCACGGTATTCTTTCCGCGATAAAGCATTTTCCAGGACACGGAAGTTCCAGGGCGGATTCCCACAAAGGATTCGTGGATGTGACTGAGAGCTGGTCTCCTGATGAATTAAGACCCTTCGAGGACATTATTCAATCAGGAAGGTGCGATATGGTAATGACGGCCCATATTTTTAACGCCAGACTTGATCCTCTCTGGCCTGCCACCCTTTCTGAAAAGATAATCGGTAAAATTCTTCGCGACGATTTGAAATTTGACGGTGTTGTTGTATCCGATGACATGCAGATGGGGGCAATCAGATCCTTTTACGGTCTGGAGACGGCAATCAAAAGATCAATCCTTGCCGGTTGCGATATGCTTATCTTTGCAAACAATTCCATATTTGATGAAAATATTGCCGCGCAGGCCATCGGCATAATAAAAAAGCTTGTGATCAAAGGGGAGATAAAAAGCGAAAGGATAGATGAATCTTACAGGAGGATAATGAGACTCAAGGAAAAACTGAAACGATAGCTTTCCTGATTGGAAGGTTTTTATAATAAAAGATGCCGGCACGCGCTACTCCGGCCGTTTGGCGCCGTAAGGGTTTATGTCGATGTCGTCATAACAGGTGCTGCACAGCACCAGCGGGTTGGCACTGCCGCAACCGTAGGCAAAGAGATCGAAGCGGTAACAGTCCCGGCAGAGCGGAACCCCGCAGCCCTTACACAACATGACAGCCTCTTTTTTGTTGCAGACTTCGCATTTTCGTGTATCGGTTACAACGGTGATCATAATGGCACCTCATCGCACCAGATCGAGGATAAACGTTTTCATTTCCTGAAACACGGCCTCGCGGGCATCGGCATGGGGAATATGCCCGCACTCAGGGACAAGCCACCTTTTGACGTGACCTTTTACCTGCCCGGCAATTGCCTCCACCTGGGCGGGTGTGGCGTACTGATCGTCGGCACCCTGAATGACGAAAAGCGGGGTGGTGATTTTCGGCAGGAATTCCTCGATATTCCAGTCGCGGAATTCGGAGCTCAGCCAGGTGTCGGCCCATCCGTGGAATGCGGTCTCGGTGTTGTCACCATGGTATCGGGTGAGTTTTTCCTTCAGACTTGTCGTTTCGTATATCTCCACCGCCTCGCGGATACCGTCGAGCGTGACGTCCTCGACAAAGACATGGGCCGCCTCGGTGATTACGCCGCGAACTCTGTCGGGATGAGCGGCCGCGAACATGAGCGCCATGGAGCCCCCGTCACTGTGGCCGATTATAATCGCATCGTCGATGGCACACTGCGCCAGCACTTCCGGCAGACTGATGAGGGCCTCGTCATGGAGGTAGCGAATAGACCGTGCGCCGATGGTCGGCAGCGGATCGGATCTGCCGTATCCCCAGCGCTCATATATCAGCGCCGGCAGGTGCGTGGCTTCCACGAGCATCGTAGGGAAATCGCGCCACATGGCAATGCACCCCAGGCCTTCATGCAGAAAGACGAGTGTCGGCGTGTCGGCCGTCGGTGCGGCACCGTCCGGCAGAATAAATTCGGCTGCCAGTTGATGGGACGCGCTGGTAATGGTAAACGACTGTTTTGAAAGTGTGGGTATCCGAATCATGCGGCATTCTCTTTTACCATGCAAAAAATCAAGGCGATAAACTGTGTCCTGCGCAGACAGGGCTTTCAACGCGCACACAGGGATGTCTGAGACATCTTTGACATTTTTGCTTCTTATACGGGATTGGCCGCGCTTAATCAAGTCACGACTTTTATCATTGTTCCTTCTTGAATTTGAGCAACGTATACGTTAGCATGAAAACCAGTCTTTTTTTGGGGGAAACACTATGCCCGTTGCGCTTGCACTCCTCCGCCCGATCATTATCTTTCTAAGATAGATATTTGCCGGGTGAGGATTTTCAGAGACCCGGCTCACATTTCCATTGCAACCGTTGTAGCTCCACCCTCCACGGTGATGCTATTTATAAAAAGGAGAAGCCATATGGATATTATTGAAGCTATTAGTCAAAGAAAAAGCATCAGAGGATTTAAACCCGACCCTGTTTCAAAAGACGTTTTAGCCAAAATTCTTGAATCAGCTTGCAAGGCTCCCTCAGCGATGAATACTCAGCCGTGGGAATTTGCCGTGATCACCGGTGATGTTCTTAACAGGCTGAGTTCGGCCATAGTTGAGAAATTAAACAAGGGGGGGCCGATGCAACCGGAACATCAGGTTGTCAGCTGGTCCAATGACAGCCTATACAGAGAACGCCAGATAGAACTGGCCAAGGGACTCTTTAAACTTATGGATATCCCCAGGGAGGATCAGCAGAAAAGAGCAGAGTGGCTGGAGAGAGGCTTTCGTTTCTTTGATGCTCCGGTGGGCATTCTTCTTCTGACTGATACATCACTCAGCGATTCCGGGCCCCTGCTCGATATCGGGGCAGCTATGCAGAATATTTGTCTGGTCGCGCTTCACTTCGGCCTTGGTACCTGCATCGAGGATCAAAGTTTGCTGTATCCTGAAGTTTTAAGAGAAATTGCAGAGATTCCGGACAACAAACGGATCATTATGGCCATTGCCATCGGATACCCTGATTGGGGCTTTCCAGCCAATGATCTATCGACCGGTCGTGAAACTCTCGACAATAATACTCGCTGGATAGGCTTCTAAACAATCATTCCCGTATAAGCAGGGACGTGCCTGGCAGGCGCATCCTTCGTTCTGATTTATCACAGGAGTTTTGCCGTACACGTTACGCCATTATCCCATTGACTCACAAGACCGTTTTTCTTATACTTCCTTCACGGAAAGAGGAAGTGCTTATCAGACGAAAGCATGTTAACCTTTACTGAAAGAATTTTCGGAAGTTATTTTCATCGGTTCAATTGGCAGGAATATCAGGAAAGTGTTTGATTGATGTGGGCGGTGTAAAATAAGCAGTCGTGCCTTACTTTTCAATTGACACCTTTTTTGTTTGAACTGATAATCAAATCCAGTAATTTCCGGTTAGGTTTTTGCATGTGAATAAGTTATAAAATCAGCATATTAAGTTGTTTTTTTACTGTTCCTGCAATGTGAAAGTGTCACCTTTTTTGCAATGAGAAAATGTCACCCTCCTGGTGTGATATTTTGTGTTGTAAACATGCTTTAATACCTCGCAGCGTTACCGGTAAGA
>JAFDAS010000282.1 GCA_019313695.1 Deltaproteobacteria bacterium | reverse complement strand
TATGGTAGTGATCTGCGCCGATGTGCCGTCAGCATACCCATTTACATCGCTGGCCGTCACCTGATGCACTTTACCCGCTTGGGTGGCCAGGGTAAGGGTTGTGGTTGCCTTCCCCGTGGCATCGGTTACCGCCGTTTCCGGGCTAAGCGAAGGAGCTACAAACCCTTCGGTTACCGTAACTGATGGGGCTATTGCAAATGTTATCTCAACACCAGCTTCGGCTACCGGATTTCCGTTTGCGTCAGCTATCTGGGCTGTTATCGGCACAGTGGTGCCAACCACCGCATCGGTTATGGGGTCTGACGGCGTAACCACGATCTGGGTTGCCGCTCCGACTACGTAGCTGATGGTCGCACTTGCTGCCGTAAGCGGAGTTGCCGACAGGTCGGTAGCACTTACATCGACCGCCTCAATCACGGTATCTTCGACCCTTATCGTCATGGCTCCTATGAAACCAGTGATTGTATGGGCAGCGGTTGGAGATATGGCTTCGTCAACGTAGGTTATCTTGGCACTGCCGGTTACCGCCACATAGACATCTCTGGAGGTACAAGCGGTCGGGTTTCCGTAGCTATCCTGCGGCTGTAGGGTAAACTCTGCTTCGCTGCCGGCAACAGCCTCCTGTGATGGTGGAACAATTGCCAGCTTAATAGGGTCTCCAGCAGTAAATTCTACCGTACCCCAACCACTGGTTAGTGGACTAGGAGTGACCCTGGCATCATAGGCATCTACGGTGTCGGTTATGGTGGTCACATATTCACCACCAACAAGATTAAACGCCTCGGCGGCAAGAACAGGATCACCTCCAGCATCACCTGTTGCCGTGAGTATGACAGAAATGGTGCTGGAAACTAGGTTTTTGTACTGGTCCCCGGACCAAACCTTAACTGTGGTGGTTTCCCCCACTATTGGAGTCCCTGGAATCTCTACCCAGAGGTGAGTCATTTCAGCAGGGGTGATGGTGAATGATGCCGTGCCAGTATCTATTAGTGTGAGGCTGCCATTACCCTGATTAGTTGCTACGGTAACATCGTAAGAAGCAGCAACTTCAGGGTTGGTTATGTTAGCTACTTCAATTCCAAAACTAGTGCTTGCCGCTAGTCCTGCGTCGCCTTGGGCCTCAATAGTAACAACGTTAGTGCTGGTTGCAACTGATTTAGAACCAGTCCACCCGCTAATACCACCCGTGAGCGTGACCGTTGACCCATCTGTCGGGACCTGACCTATCACATCGGCATCAGGTAGGTCAAATGTAACCGTGTTGGGTGTTGTTATTGTGGTTATACCGGCTATTGCGGTTGACCCTGACGTAAAGCTCACCGTAAGGGTTACCCCTGTCGCACCAGCGGTACTATTAGTTAGACTAGCTGAACCTGATGCTGATATGTCATCAGCATAGGCTGGCACTGTCATAACCAGCCCCAGGCTTAACACCAGCACCAGAGCAACGGCCACTCGCCACATTAAACTAAATTTACTTTTCATGAAATCTTATTCCTCCTCCTTCCTTTGAAGGATTTTATTTATTCGTTACTGTTAGCTACTTTAGTTTTCTCCTGCTGGCATCACCCCCTTCCCTTTCAGCCGCACTATCAAACGTTATGTCCGTTATTGATTGACCTTTTAATATTAACCCTTTCACATAAAATACCACCTCCTTAAGAGGCCCTGCCGGGTACCAAACCCAATTAAATTCATGACGGCATATCGGACTACTCGCTCTTTAGTATTGGACTTCTCTTGTTGTATGGCTCGCTCATTCCCTGGGGATTCTCGGCATCCGACGGGGCAACAGCACCTAGCAAGCCTTTCCCCCATATAAAACCAGTAGAGTCGACCTTGACTTATCCGGGGGATTGTTTTAGAATGAAAATAACCCTTTAACATTATTATCTGCCTTTACTCCCCCCAAAAGACCTGCCTCCACAGGTCTTTCCCTTTTTGCTCAACTTCCGGATACCTTATCTGTCACCCCTTTACGTTCTAAGATTTCCGTGGCCCTGTTGAGCCACTCCTGGTCAAAATAGCGGACGCCATTATTATCGATAAAACTCGGTG
>JAFDAS010000120.1 GCA_019313695.1 Deltaproteobacteria bacterium | reverse complement strand
ACCCCCAAAGATTTTGCTGCATCTGTAACCGATAGATCCAGAGCTTCAATGCAAAATTCCCTTATAATGTCTCCAGGGTGAGGAGGATTGTACATTCTCATGATAAACTCCTTTTAATGATAATCCTCATAATTAACATCAATAACATCTCCATCAATGATTTTGAAAGTAACACGCCAATTTCCGCTTACATTGACGGCATATGTTCCTTTTCTGTTTCCTTTTAATTCATGTAATTTGAGACCTGGCAGGTCCATGTCCTCAATGGTTCCAGTTGTTTCAAGAAGCGCAAGAATTTGCTTAAGCCTTGTTTCGTGTTGTGGCTGAATACCTGAAACAATCCCAGATTCAAACAATTTTTTTAAGCCTTTGTGTTTGAATTTGGTAATCATAAATTAAAATGTAACGTATTACGTATCAGGTTGCAAGAATTATTTGAATCTCAATTATTAGAAGGATAACGCTGGAGCTGAGACGCGCGCGATTTTTGCGCGTCGATTCTCAAGCGACATGTTATAAACTATATTATTTCTTTAAATTTTGTCTTTGGTGCGTTACAAATTGGGCATCTTTCTGGTGAATCATCATAGACAGTGTTTCCGCAAATCTCACAAATATACACCTTTCTCTCTGGCAAATCGTTTCCTGCTTTTACTGAATCAAGCGCTTCTTGATATAACCCATAATGGATTTCTTCAACGGCAAGAGCGTATTTAAATGAAATTTCTGCAGATTTTTTGTTTTCTTGTCGAGCTTCATTTAGAAATGGAGGATACATATTTTTGAATTCATGCCTTTCACCGTCTACTGCATCTTCTAAATTTTGTTCTGTATTTTTGATTCCGCCAAGTGCTCTTAGATGAGCATGTGCATGAACCGTTTCTGCTTCCGCTGCTGCACGAAAAAGTTTTGCCACTTGTATTAAGCCATCAGCTTCTGCTTTTTTTGCATATGCAAGATATTTACGATTAGCTTGACTTTCTCCCGCAAATGCTTCTTTTAAATTATCTTTTGTTGCCATATAGACCCCCTTTAGATTTTTTTATGTTTTCTCATAACGCCTGAGATAAGCGGCGGCATGGGATTAACTGAGGCATTCAAACGAGAACCCGCACCCGCCGTCCGCTTCATTGAATGGTTAGGCTTTTTGTTTTCCGTCACCAACAGCGATACATTACTCCACCATTCGGAGTCACGGTTTTATTCGCATGTTCATAGCAGAACCCATTTCCCGCTGTGAAATTTGTATACCATCCTCCTTAACTTGGCTTCAGTGCCTTCTTTTATATAAATCTGTCCTCTTTGAAGACCAAACTCGCCGTTTCGGAAATGAACACTTAGTATTTCTTTATTATTCGTATTTCTAAGTGCCAAAGGGAACCAATCTTCCGTGACAGTTATTATGACTATATCGTCCGAAGGTTTAATATGGAATTTGAATGTGCTTCCTTCCAAATGAAGAGGGCTAGGACCAAGATATGTATCTTTTATGAGTTTTTTACAGGATTCGGAGAGGGGATAGTCTTTTTTTGTAATTGCATTGAAAAGGAAAGAAGAACTCTTGATAATAATATGGTCAATATATTGGCTTTGCAAGACTATTCTATCCTCAGATTTAGCAGAGAATACTGCTGGTTCTCCGTATACATCCCCCTCATCTTCTTTTACGGCTTCTGAAACGGTCAGAGTGAGTCCTTCGCTTGTTTCACCGAGATGCGGAGATATAAATTCTCTGTCTTTAATCTTCAGATCCAACACAACTCTGAGACGATCAGAGTGTTTTCCCACTCTGATTTTTTCAACTGTATTGCTCTCCGCTTCAAATACAAACGCTCCCTCACTGTTCGGTTTTTTTGACAAACCGACTTTCCAGTTTCCTGACAAATCGACTACCAGTCTAAGAAATGGACCGTTTGTCAGAAAAAAATGTCTGTATTTCCTGATCGGACTGTCAGCTACAATAACCACCTTAAACTTTTTTCCCGACACTTCGGACTGAATATTTTTCAGAGTCAGAGCGAAGCTCTGATCAATGCAAATACCGAATACCAGCAGAAACACTACCGACAGAAATGCCCTCTTTCCAATTTCTTTCATTTTGATCTTCTTTCAGATTAAACGATTAAAAGTATAACGCCCAGGCAGCTTTAGGGACGGGGCAGCTTTAGGGACGTACATTAGTTTATAAGTTACTGTTAAGCTTTTAACGAGTAATTGTGGCGTATTGCCAACTGCTCTCCGCGTTTAACCGCCAAACTGACTGCGGGTTGCGAAATCTTCAGCTTTTGCCCTAATTCGCTTTGACTTATTCCCAGCTCACTCGTTGCCCAGAAACAGAGCAAGCTGCGAGCCGCAACCGTCTTTTTATATTTCCCGACGGCCAATACCTGCTCAGGTTTTAAGTCCAACAATTCTGCAACTCGTCTAAGTACCTTTTTAAAGTTAAACCCCTTTGATTTAAGATGATATTTGCGCTCAAAGTTGTCCTTAGCTTGGGCAAGTACTTTTTTAACAAACTCACTGTCTCCTAAAATGCGCTCATCGCCCTTTTGGTATGCGCCGATTCTTCTCAATGCTTTTATTGCCGACCATCCGCCTGCACTGCGTATGAGACCACCTCCAACAAGATCGGACCGCTTCCCTTGTTCGATTCCCTTTTTGACAAATTCGCGGTATTTGCGGATAGCTACACCCTTATTGGAAGCAAATAATTTAAGGATATAATCTTTATCTTGCCATGTATTTGTTCTTTTTCCCAAAATGCAACTGTGGCCACAATAGGGATAACTATTTAATCCCCTTAGATCTTTCACAATGCCGGCTCTTAAGGGATTTAAATGGATATATCGAACCAGTTCCAGGAGATAAGAATCTTCCTGACACAAAATGGATTTGTAACGGTTCTGAAAAAGATGTCCATTCCGGCGATGCCGAAAATTGTAAGACACTGCGTAACCGGTCAAAAGCCTGCGCATTACGGTGGAAATTGATGTGGATCCCGTTCGCAGCAATAAATGAAAATGATTTGGGATCAGCGCCCAGGAAAAACAGGCTGTTTGGGTTTCCGTAAGGATATTTCCAAGTCGATTTAAAAAATTATCCCTATCGACACCATCTGTAAATATCTCTTTGCGTTCTATACCTCTGGCAATAATATGATGAAGCGCACCCGGCGCATCTATTCTTGATTGGCGTGGCATGCAAACCAGATATCATTGTTCGAAAACCTCCGTCAACTTATAAACTAATGTACGTCCCTTAACTCCCCCCAGAAAATTGTCTAAGC
The DNA here is from genome assembly GCA_019313695.1 of Deltaproteobacteria bacterium. Taxonomy (GTDB): domain Bacteria; phylum Desulfobacterota; class Syntrophia; order Syntrophales; family UBA2210; genus UBA2210. Next base: position 2,182 of record JAFDAS010000120.1, on the reverse strand, counting down.
TTCATGATCACTATTCAACGAGTTAATTTGCTTTGTTAGGTGCTATCTCCGATTTTTCTTGTGCTTCATCACAGTTTTACAGAATTTCCCAAACTGTTTATCTTTTTGTCTTTTCTCTAAATATGACATTTCGTTATAAAGAGATTCCTTATTCATTTTTATATAATTTTGGTATCTTTTATCAGGTAGTTGGCCATTTTTTACGGCATTTAGAACCGCACAACCTTTTTCATTCACATGAGTGCAATCGTTATATTGACATTTTTTTGATAACTCTATTATCTCAGCAAATGTTTCATCAAGACCTGTTTCTACCGAAAAATTCCCGAGCTCACGCATTCCCGGAGTGTCTATGACCATTGCTCCCCAATCTAACTTTATCAATTGCCTATACGTTGTGGCATGCCTTCCTTTGTTATCCTTATCTCTAACTGTTTTTGTTTTAAATAAGGATTCACCGATTAGATTATTTAATAAGGTTGTTTTGCCCACACCTGAAGATCCTATCAGGCAATATGTGCACCCAGGATTTAGAAGGTCTTTTACTTCTTTCAAGCCGTATGCATTTTTGTTGCTGAATGGCTGTACATGCAGGCGTGGCATTATTTTTCTTATTTCGTCTATACTATTTGCGATATACTCGGAAGTAAGGAGATCGCTCTTACTCAATAATACGATTGGTCGAATATTGCTTTCGTTAACCATTACCAGATATCGTTCAAGTCTCCTGAGATTAAAATTTGTGTCCAGAGATTGGACAATAAATGCGACATCAATATTAGCGGCAATCAATTGAAAATCTATTTTCTTCCCTGGTGTTTTTCTCCTAAGAAAGGATTTTCTCGGTAAAATCTCATGGATTATTGAAAAAGTCTTCTCATCATAAAAATTGGCAAGTACCCAATCCCCTACAGCGGGATAATCAATCGGAGAAGCCGCAGTAAAAACCATTTTTCCAATCAGCTCAGCAAAAACATCGTTCTCTCCATTATTTATGGTGTAGCTGTCTTTATGAACAGCCATCACTCTTGCAATATCAAATCTATTCAAATCCACAGGATCGACATTATCCTGGAACCATTTTCCAAAGCCAAGTTTTTCTATGCCATATGAAATCATATTCATGTGAATTTTTTTGAGCATCTAACGACAAGTTTACCGGATTGTGTGGAGCAAGGCGGAGCACAATTCCGAGTAAAACGCCAGGTTAGCCTCCCGTTCGAATGTTGCGTGAGACTTTGCCCACAAACAGATCAATTTTATTCTTAATAATTGGTAATCCGAAAACTCTAAAAGGACCATAGATCAGTCCAAATTCGACTTTAGATATCCTTTCATCCGATATGTGGAGTACAAATGTATTTAAGTCTGCTCCATTTCTTCGGTGTTTTATATCGTTTGTTTTGTCAGTGAAGAACTCGTGAACGAGCATAAGAGCTCTGCTATAGCCACTTCTTTCTGCTTCACACAGTGCGCCGGCACAAGCGGTTAGCAGTTGATATCGTATAATAGTATCCAAAACTTCGTCTTTAGCTTTATTTCCAAGAATGGCTTCCTTGAGCTGGCGTACGCGGCTAAGTCCGTTTGAGCGTGGATTTTGTGCGAGTCTCACTTCTGCTGCTTTGATGGTCTTTTCAATAGTTTCGCCAAACGGTTCGTCTGCTTTGGCTTCGACGGCCAATAAACAATTTCCGTTCTTGTTTTTTATGTGTACAGCGAGATCGCTGTTTCGGGGTTCACCAGCAAAGCTGTCAAATTTTAACTTTGCTTCAGGTTCAGCAATCCAGCTTTTCGTTGCTCCAAAATATTGGTTCGCGCTGAGCGCAGCTTCGACTTCAATTGGAAGGCTTTTTCCATTCCCATCTAGCCAGGCCCGAGCGACGTCCATCCACCCATTGACTCGCACTTTTCGGACCAGCGTATGTTTCCCATTCGTGGAGGGATGAAATTGCGTGATCTGCTTTGACGATTGGCATGGCGTTGTGCTCCGATAGCTAACGCTTGGCATAAGTTGCGTGGGTGGAGCGCAGCGGAACTCACGTCAGCTTGATGCCATTGTTCTGTGCCGGCCTACGCTTTATTGGCAATGACTGCAAACTCACTCAATTTTCGATCATATGGAGTTCCCGCGACATCGGAATAGAGACCCTTAACGAAAAAGCCTGCCTCAATAAATTCCCTC
>JAFDAS010000119.1 GCA_019313695.1 Deltaproteobacteria bacterium | reverse complement strand
GAACCTCCCCCTGATGACCACCAATAATAAATCTCAATTCGGTACGGCCTTTACAGTCTCCATCGAGGCAAGGAAGGGAGTAACTACCGGGATCTCCGCGAAGGACAGGGCGACAACTATATTGGCAGCTGTTGCCGACGATGCAAAGCCCGACGATCTGGTAAGTCCGGGACATGTTTTCCCCATACGGGCAAAAAAAGGGGGTGTCCTAAAAAAAGGGGGTGTCCTGGTCCGGACTGGGCAGACCGAAGGGTCCGTTGATCTGGCCAGACTGGCGTATTTGAAACCCGCGGGCGTTATCTGCGAGATCATGAAAGAGGATGGTTCCATGGCGAGAATGCCCGATCTCAAAATCTTCGCGAAAGAGCACGGCATCAAAATTGTTACAGTTGCCGGCCTTATAGATTTCAGGATGCAGCATGAGCGCCTTATAAAAAGAATCGCCGAGGCCACTCTTCCCACCAGATACGGGGGGGAATTTAAGATCATCGTCTATGAAAACGATGTGGACGATATGAAACATATCGCCCTCGTCAAGGGTGATATAAAACCCGAAGATGAAGTGCTTGTCAGGGTGCATTCCGAATGCGTAACCGGCGATCTTTTCGGATCACTGCGTTGTGACTGTGGTGAGCAGCTTCACAAGGCCATGGAGATGGTGGACAGAGAAGGAAAGGGCGTCATAGTGTATATGCACCAGGAGGGCAGGGGAATCGGGCTCGCGAACAAGATAAAGGCCTATAATCTTCAGGAGCATGGAAGGGATACCGTCGAGGCGAATATTGAACTGGGATTCAAAAACGATCTTAGAGATTACGGAATAGGGGCGCAGATCCTTGTTGATCTGGGAGTCAGAAAGATGCGTTTGATGACGAACAATCCCAAAAAGATTATAGGTGTGGAGGGGTACGGCGTAAAAGTAGTGGAGAGGGTTCCCATCGAGATCAGGCCGAATGAGAACAACGTTCGCTATCTGAAAACGAAGAAGGATAAGATGGGACATTTACTGGAAATATAACAATAATGAATGGAGAACCTGTTATGCCGAAAATAATAGAGGGAAAGATCGTTGCCAAGGGACTCAGGTTTGGTATAGTAGCCAGCCGGTTTAATGATTTCATCTGCGGGAGACTTATAGAAGGGGCGCTGGATGCCCTGAAAAGGTCGGGTGCGGATGAAAAAGACATCAGTGTAGTGAGGGTTCCCGGTGCTTTTGAGATACCGCTCGTGGCAAAGAAGCTTGCAAAGAGCGGCAACTTTGATGCGGTTATATGTCTTGGAGCCGTGATAAGGGGTGCCACTCCGCATTTCGAATATGTGAGTTCCGAGGTATCCAAAGGTGTCGCGCTTGTAACATTGGAAACAGAAACGCCGGTTGCTTTCGGTATCATTACATCCGACACGCTGGAACAGGCTATAGAGAGAGCCGGAACAAAATCGGGCAACAAGGGATGGGATGCCGCCATATCAGCCATCGAAATGGCCAACCTTTTGAAGCTATTGTAATTAGGGGAATTAATGGGTCACAGAAGGAAGGCCAGAGAGATTGCCCTGCAGGTTCTCTATCAGATTGATGTTTCGAAGATCGATGTTGATGAAGCGATAGAGCTCTTCCGGGGTAGCTTTGGAATGCCGCAGGAGTCGGTTGGATTCTCCACGCAGTTGATAAAATATACCCTGGATCATGTTAAGGAAATAGATGACCTTATAAGAAGTTGTTCCGAACACTGGTCACTGGAACGTATGTCGACGGTGGATAAAAATATCCTCAGAATGGCGGTTTGTGAATTCCTGTACTGCGATGATATTCCCCCGAAGGTGACCCTGAACGAAGCGATTGACATAGGGAAAAATTATGGTTCGGACAACTCGGGTTCTTTTATAAATGGCATACTTGATGCTATTTATGCGAAGCTCTGGGGAAAAGATGAAAATTAAGGTATTGTCAGAATCGTTGGATGCGTTGACATATGACGGTCTGGCCTTGGGATTTTTCTCTGATGAAAGGCCTCCAAGGGGCTATTGCGGCCTTGCGGATTGGCGGCTGAACGGTTTGATATCGAAGCTGATCGTAGAAGGCAGAATCACAGGCGCTTTCATGGAGAAGACCCTCATCTTTTCCAATCATCGGATACCTTCCTCAAAGATATTCCTTATTGGTCTGGGAGAATCAACTCAATTAACATATGAAAAATTATATACGGCTGGGTCCACTATCTCGCAGACGCTCAGTGAGATGGAGTGTGCCGACTTAGTCTTTGATATCCCCGGTTCCGGCAGATGCAATCTGGAGATACCCGGGATGGCGGTGGCAATGGTATCGGGAGCGTTCGATTTTTGTGATCGTAAACAGAGTGATGTAACATCCGGCATGATAGTATTGAGTGACGGAAATTTTTTTGATGAAATCGTCCTGGGGATGCACGAGTTTAAAGTAAGCGTAAAGGACAGAATTGCAGTTGATATACTGGCTGAGACTGCGCCTGTGAGGACCGTATAAACATGAGAGTCATTGTTATAGGAGCCGGAGAAGTCGGTTATAATATTTCAGATATTCTCTCTAAAGAGGGAAATGACATCATCATTATCGACAAAGATGAAGAGCGCCTGAAGAATGTCTCCGAGAATCTGGATGTGCAGACCATAGTGGGCAGTGGAAGCAGCCCGCAGATACTGAAAAAGGCAAAACTGAGTCAGGCTGAAATGATTGTGGCTGTTACTGATAGTGATGAGACCAACATAGTGGCATGTCTACTCGCTTCCGCGCAATCAACGTCTCCATTCAAGATCGCAAGGATAAGAAACCCTGACTTGAACAGGGATTCCGCCCTCTTCGATAAGAATCATCTGGACATAGACCTCTGTATAAACCCGGAAAGAGAGGCGGTGAATGACGTCATCAACCTCATGGAATACTCTGGAGCTTCGGATGTAATAGATTTTGCCGGAGGCAGGGTCAAGCTCGTATCATTCTATATAGATTCGGATTGTGTCGCCGCAGGAAAGAACCTGCAACAGCTCAGGGAGATATATGGCGAGGGTGTCCTTATTGCCTCCATCACGCGTGGGAATGAACCTATCATACCCTCCGGGCAGACCGTGATCAGAGAAAAAGACCATCTGTTTATATTTGCCAGATCAGAGGATGTAAGAGATGTGCTCAGATTCTTCGGCAAAACAGCAGAGCCTTCAGAGAGGGTGTTTATCCTTGGTGGGAGTAGCACAGCTCTCATGCTTGCTGAGTTGCTCGAGAAGAAGGGGGTCGACACAATAAAGATTATCGAAAAGAGACAGGACAGGTGCGAAATGCTTGCCTCCAGGCTGGACAGGACCATCTGCCTCCATGGAGACGGGACAAGCCAGGACCTGCTCAAAGAAGAAAACATACAGGATGCCGATTACTTCGTTGCGGTTACAAATGATGAAGAGGCGAACATCCTGGGCGCTCTCCTGGCAAAGCAATTAGGAGCCAAAAAGGCCATATCGCTTGTCAATAAGGCCGACTATAACCATCTTGTTCCCATAATAGGCATCGACGGCGTTATGAACCCGAGGCGTGCCACTATCGGCAAGATACTGCACTTTATAAGAAAGGGTAAGGTTATCTCTGCGACGCCCCTCGGTGATGAAAAGGCGGAAGCCGTTGAATTCATTGCCCTTGAGACATCCGATATAACGAACAAACCTCTGAAAGATATCAAATTTCCCCAAGGCACCATTATAGGGGCGATTACCAGAAATGATGAAGTGATAATTCCCGGAGGCGATTCTGTTATACTTCCTGGAGACCACGTTATACTGGTGGCTCTCCGTTCTTCAATTCCACAGATAGAGAAGATCCTTACGGTCAAGCTGGATTATTTCGGATGAACGCAAGAAATATACTATATATCCTGGGGACCCTTATTTTGTTTCTGGGACTTACCATGTTTTTCCCTCTGTTTTGTTCCCTTTACTACAAAGAGGGTGATGCCGGCACCTTTGTCTACTCATTATTAATAACCTCCTGCATTGGCGCCCTTGTCCATTTCCTGTTCAGACCGACTAACGGAAAGATAAGCCTGACACACAAAGAGGGATTCCTGATCGTTGCCACGGGATGGTTTTTAGCGGCGGCATTCGGGTCTCTTCCCTACATGATCTACGGTGCGCTGCCCCAGTTCGGCGATGCCTTCTTCGAATCCATATCAGGCTTCACCACTACAGGGGCCACTGTAATAACAAACATAGGAGATCTTCCCCATGGGATACTCCTCTGGCGCTCGCTCACTCAGTGGCTGGGGGGGATGGGAATTATTATACTGTCTATCGCCATACTCCCCCTTCTCGGAGTGGGTGGGATGCAATTATACAAGGCGGAACTGCCCAGTCCCGTGAAAGACAAGCTTACTCCCCGTGTGGCGGAGACAGCGCGTACACTGTGGATAGTCTATATCATCATCTCCATAGTTGAATTTATCATGCTGCTCACGGGAGGAATGGATGTATTCAACGCCATCTGTCATACCTTCACCACAATGGCCACAGGCGGATTTTCCACCAGCGATGCCAGCATCGCGCATTTTAACAGCGCATACATAGATGGTATCATTACATTCTTCATGCTGGTCGCCGGAATAAACTTCACTCTTCACTACAGCCTTATCACGGGGAATTTCAAAGCTATCCTTAAAAACAGTGAACTGCGCCTGTACCTTGGGATTATTCTGGTCTCCGTAGTAATAATAACCATCAGTCTGAAACAAAACTCACTCTACGAAGCGGGGGAATATCTGCGGTATGCCTCATTTCAGGTGGTTTCCATACTGACGACCACAGGTTTTACCACAGCCAACTTCGACAACTGGCCGGCCCTGTCAAAGATCATTCTCCTGGTGCTGATGTTTATAGGCGGGTCGGCGGGTTCCACGGGCGGAGGCATAAAATGTCTCAGGATTCTACTCATCTTGAAGTACATCTACAAAGAACTTTACAGACTTGTCCATCCCCACGCGGTAACCGCGGTAAAGCTTGGTAAAAGGACAGTGTACCCCGAAACCATGGCAAGCATATGGGGATTTTTCATGCTGTATCTTATGATGACGGTTGTTGCCTCCATCATCCTGGCCATGCTCGGTCTGGATATGATGACGGCATTTTCGTCCGTTGTCGCAACTATGGGAAATGTGGGCCCCGGATTCGGCGCCGTCAACCCCTCAACAACCTACAGCGAGATACCCTACCTTGGTAAGTGGGTACTTTCCTTCTGCATGCTTGCCGGAAGACTTGAGATCTACACGGTCATAATCCTGCTTATTCCCGAATTCTGGAAGAAATAAGAAAGATGCACCCGTAAAAAATCTGTCATTCTCTGCGCATGGCGGGAATCCACTAATTTTTTGAGCCCCGATTGACGTCACTCTTAACCCAAGTTTAACCCCATTTTCACAAAAAGCAACAAAATAAGGGCATTTTTAGTGATTATGTGTGCGCAACCTGTTGATAACATTGCATGCAGCTTCTGAGGGATTGAA